>JBARUV010000093.1:0-63623 GCA_049645905.1 Sulfitobacter sp. | reverse complement strand
GCTGCGACCCGACACCGGCGCCGTCGCCGTTGAGCAGGTTGAACACACCTGCCGGGAAACCTGCTTCGTGGATGAATTCAGCAAACAACAGACCGGACAGCGGGGCAATCTCGGACGGTTTCAGAACTACAGTACAGCCCGTGGCCATCGCGGGGATCGCTTTGAGAATGATCTGGTTCATTGGCCAGTTCCAAGGTGTGATCAACGCGCATACGCCAATCGGTTCAAGGAGTGTTTTCTCGGATGTGGTGAAATCTTTCTCGAAAGAGAAATTTTCGAACGCTTTCAAAAATCCGCCAATATGCCACGATCCTGCGCCGACCTGCTGGGCACGGGACAAATCAATGGGCGCACCCATTTCCATGGACATGGCTTGCGCCATTTCTTCCTGTCGGGCTTCATAAACTTCGGAGAGTTTCTTGATCAGTGCGACGCGTTCTTCGCGCGGGGTCTGGGACCAGCTATCGAATGCGGCGCGCGCGGCGCTGACTGCGGCATCCGTATCGGCCTGACCGCCCAAAGAGATGACGGCGCATTGTTCCTCGGTGGACGGATCGATAACGGCAAAATCATTGGCAGCAGCAGGGGCGACCCACTGACCGTTGATGTAGAATTCACGCTTTTCCAGCATGGCAGAACTCCCTTTTCGTAACTCGCCGCGAAATGCGGAAAGTGTCCGGATTGATATGCGCTCCCGTAGTGGGGGATGCAAGTCGGGTGGCGACGTATTACATTCTCTTCGAGACTCACAAAACATAAGGAGACCACCATGGGCCTGCGCATCAATGATACCATCCCTGACCTGACTGTTGAAACCGATCAGGGCACCATTTCACTGCACGAATGGATTGGTGACAGCTGGGCTATCCTGTTTTCCCATCCCAAAGATTTCACCCCCGTTTGCACCACCGAATTTGGTGCGGTTGCCCAGTTGAAAGACGAATGGGCCAAGCGCGGCACCAAGGTGATCGGCGTGTCGGTGGACGGGGTCGAGGATCACAAGAAATGGAAGGGCGATATCGAAAAAGTCGCTGGTACAGAGGCCGGTTTCCCCATTATCGCGGATGGCGGGCTTGAGGTTTCCAAAGCTTTCGACATGCTCCCCGCAGAAGCATATCTGCCTGATGGACGCACCCCAGCCGATTCAGCAACCGTGCGGTCGGTGTTCATCATCGGGCCGGACAAACAGCTCAAGCTGTCGATGACCTATCCGATGACAGTGGGGCGTAACTTTGCAGAAGTGCTGCGTGCACTTGACGGGTTGCAGACATCAACGGGCAAGGGTGTGGCAACACCGGCAAACTGGAATGTAGGGGATGATGTTATTATTCCTGCGACGGTTTCGGATGCAGACGCAAAAGCAAAGTTTGGCGAGTTCACCACTGTCCTGCCGTACCTGCGTATGGCGAAAGCGCCGTCCTAACCAGCGGGGCCGCGCAGCAGCAAAACGTCTGCTGTGCGGTCCAATACCGTGAATCCCAGCACAGTCACACGTTCAAGAAACGCGCTTTCACTACCACCCATGTCCGCGAATTCTTTGGGGTGAATTTCGATGATCCCGTGGGTGATGCCGGAAAAGCTCGCGGCAGGTTCTTTCATGAACATATCATATTCGCCGCCCTCGATATCGCAAACCAGAGCCCACGGTCCGTCAGGCAATTTTGCGCTGAGGTCCTTGAGTGTGAGCGCAGGTGCGTCAAAAGTATCGACATCCTCAGCGCGTGCCAGATGTCCGGAGTGGTGCGTAATGCCACGCGAGAACGCGACCGTTTCTGCATCTGTGTAGGCCACTGCACCCTGAACCACCTCCGTCACCCCGGGCGCCGTACCCCTGGCAGCATTATTGCGGCAAACAGGGGCCAGGTCCGGGTTTGCTTCAACGACGATATGGCGTGCGTCCGGCCCGATCCTGGCACGGATTACGCGGCTGACCACCCCGATTGAGCCGCCCAATTCCAGCACATTGGTGCCGGGTGTGAGGGTGCGCTGGATGTATTCCGCTTCTTCCGCTTCATAGGGCCGCCCCTTTGCCAGCAGGTACCGCAAATTCGCACTAACGAGTTCGGGGACGTCGAACTGCATGCCATAGGCGGTATAGGTATCGCCGTGCGTCGCAGTATATTTTGCCACAAAACGACGGCGCTTAGAATCGCGAAACTTTGTTGCCCAATCAGCCAAAACCACGGCCTCCATCCCTGCGCGCACTTATTGCGCCCTTCAAAAAACCAAGTGCCTTGGCGCGCTTGCGTGCACTAAACATCAGCGGAGAGAGCAGCGACAATACTCCTTCACAAACTGTGCGCAGCCACGCCATGCGGTGACCGTGTTTCGTGTAGGTATACACTTTGGATCGGGCCATGTGATAGGCCTTGAATGCTGCCACTTGGGGAGTGCGTGCAGTGCTGCGCCCCTCGCTGTGGGTCACAAGTGCGCCGGGGATCCGCATTAAGGGGCCAAGCTGCCGCGCGCGAAGCGACAGGTCGTCATCTTCATGATAAAGAAAGATATCGGGGTCAAAACCACCGAGTTCGTCAAATATCGCGCGAGGGGTAAAGATGGCAGCCCCAAGCAGCGTCGGGATCTCTGCATCTTCGGCAGGCGCCGGGCCTGTAAGTTCAAAAGAGCGGTCAAGGCGCGTTTTGCGGCGGAAAATTTCACCGCCATGGCGATCAAGAAGTCTGGGATTGAAAGCGCTGGCATTCGGGTAGGTGGTGGCAGCGGCTTCAAGCACGCTCAGACAATCAGGCGCGAGTTGTGCATCCGGGTTGAGGAACATCAGATAGGGCGTTTGTGCGAGCTTTGCCCCTTGATTATTTCCCGCCCCAAACCCCACGTTGACCGTGTTTTCAATCAACTGCGCACCGTACTTTTGCGCTAGAATGCGCAGTGCCGCGATGTCACTTGAAGCATTGTCGACCAGCACAACGAGGGCGCCGTTCGGCAGGCAATCAAGCATCGTCGGCAAGACATCCGTGCTATTGTAGCAGACCGTAATGATGGTGGTTTTGGCGCTCATCCGGCGACCTTGATCGTTGATCCGGCAAAGTGCAAGCATGCCTGCACTTACCTGCATGTACCGCAGGCGGAAGGTTTCAGGCGCCAATGCCACTTTGTGTGAATCCGCCGGTTCCAACGCCTTGATGATTATGTCGTAGCCTTTGAATTTTCACCTTGGGTGAGGCTTAGTGCAGCACAACCCGTGTGCCTTTTGGTGCACGATTGTACAGGTCTTCTACATCCGAGTTGTACATGCGGATACATCCGTTCGAGATGCGTCGCCCCACAGAGCGGGGATTGTGCGTGCCATGGATGCGCAGCAGCGAATCGCGGCTGCCTGAATAAAGGTACAGAGCCCGTGCACCCAGTGGGTTTCCCGGGCCGCCGGGCATGCCGGCTGCGTGTTTGGCATAAAGCTCGGGCTCTCGGCGGATCATGTTCTTGGTTGGTGTCCAGCGCGGCCATTCAGCCTTGCGGCCGACGCGGAACGTCCCGGGATAGTACCGCCCCTCGACGCCAATGCCGACCACATACCGGATCGCTTTCTGGTCAGGCAGCGTCCAATAAAGCATGAAATTTCCGGGATCGAGATGGATCTCATACGGCGCAAAACCCGGTTTGGTGTCGACAAGGCGCGCCACATTGTCTTTCGGGATAACAAAAGGCTCCGTTGCGGCCAGAAGCGAAGGCGCAGCCAGTGTCGCAGCGGCGGAGGCAATTAAGGTACGGCGATTAATAACTGGCATCGGGAAATCCTTTGAAACAGGCGTATAAGAAACAACATGCGACTTTCCAAAAAGTTGCGTGGATAGGTTGACCTGAGCCAGATCCTACAACGGTTTTCAGCAGGTTTGAAGAAATACAGCAAAAAGGCCCCGATGTTGCCATCGGAGCCTTCGTTAGTCAGTTAGAAAAGGTAGGGAATCAATCGTCCGCCTTTTCCTCTTTTTTCACTTCTTCGCCGGTCTCCTGATCGACAACTTTCATCGACAGGCGCACCTTGCCGCGATCATCAAAGCCGAGCAGTTTGACCTTCACTTCCTGGCCCTCTTTGAGAACGTCGGAAGGGTGGTTCAGGCGACGGTTCTCAATCTGTGAAACGTGGACCAGACCGTCGCGCTTGCCAAAGAAGTTTACGAATGCACCGAAGTCGACGATTTTGACAACTGTTCCGGTGTAAACCGCGCCTTCTTCCGGCTCTGCCACGATCGAGTGGATCATGTCATAGGCCTTCTTGATGGCCTCACCGTTTGGCGATGCGATCTTGATGATGCCTTCGTCGTTGATGTCGACCTTCGCACCGGACACTTCCACGATCTCGCGGATGACCTTGCCGCCGGAACCGATCACTTCACGGATTTTGTCCGTTGGGATCTGCATTGTTTCGATGCGTGGCGCATGCTCCGAGAATTCAGCAGCACCGGTAATCGCTTTCGCCATCTCACCAAGGATATGGATACGACCCGCTTTGGCTTGTGCCAAGGCTTTCTCCATGATCTCGGGCGTGATGCCGGCGATTTTGATGTCCATCTGCAGGGATGTGATGCCTGCTTCGGTACCGGCCACTTTGAAATCCATGTCGCCAAGGTGGTCTTCGTCACCCAGAATATCGGACAGGATCGCGTAGGAACCATCCTCTTCAAGGATCAGACCCATTGCGACACCAGCCACCGCTGCTTTCAACGGCACGCCTGCGTCCATCATGGACAGGGAACCACCGCAGACAGACGCCATGGAGGAGGAACCGTTGGATTCAGTGATCTCTGACACAACACGGACCGTATAGGGGAAATCCGTTGCTGCAGGCAGAACCGCCTGCAACGCACGCCATGCCAGCTTGCCGTGACCAATTTCGCGACGGCCGGGAGGGCCAACGCGACCCACTTCACCAACCGAATAGGGAGGGAAGTTATAGTGCAGCAGGAAGTTGGATTTGAAGTTGCCGTGCAGCGCGTCGATGAATTGCTCATCATCGCCGGTGCCCAGTGTGGTCACAACCAGACCTTGCGTTTCACCGCGTGTAAACAGGGCCGAACCATGTGTGCGTGGCAGCAGACCTGTCTGGGAAACGATCTCGCGGATTTCGTCCGTCTTGCGGCCGTCGATGCGTTTGCCCGTCTTGACGACGTCACCGCGCAAAATGCCGGCTTCGAGCTTTTTCATGGCGGAGCCGAGGTTGGCATCGTCCAGTTGCTCGTCGGTCAGCTTTCCTTTGATCAAATCGCGGGCGTCTGAAACGGCTGTGGTCCGCTCTTGCTTGTCGGCAATTGCAAACGCTTTGCGCATCTCTTTCTCGCCAGCCTTGGCAACCGCCTTGTACAGGTCCGAATAGTCAACAGGCTGGAAATCAAACGGCTCTTTCGCGGCGTCTTCGGCCAGATCAATGATCAGGTCGATGACGGGCTGGAAGCTGTCGTGGGCGAATTTCACCGCACCGAGCATTTCTTCTTCGGTCAGTTCGTAAGCTTCGGATTCAACCATCATCACGGCGTCTTTGGTGCCGGCAACGACAAGGTCCAGACGCTGTTCAGGCTTCTGGCGCAGGTCCTGCATGTCGTCAACTGTTGGGTTCAGGATGTATTCACCATCTTCAAAGCCGACACGACAAGCGGCAATCGGGCCCATGAACGGCGCGCCGGAAATGGTCAGCGCGGCAGAGGCGGCGATCATTGCAACCATATCAGGGTCATTGACCAGATCGTGGCTCAGGACGGTACACATCACCAGCACTTCGTTCTTGAAGCCGGGGACGAAGAGCGGGCGGATCGGACGGTCGATCAGACGGCTTGTCAGGGTCTCTTTTTCCGTGGGGCGCGCTTCGCGCTTGAAAAAGCCGCCCGGCACTTTACCGGCGGCATAGTATTTTTCGTTGTAATGCACGGTCAGGGGAAAGAAGTCCTGCCCCGGCTTTTGCTTGCGTGCAAATGTGACGTTGGCCATGACGGAGGTTTCGCCATAGGTTGCAATCACAGACCCGTCCGCTTGGCGGGCCACTTTTCCGGTTTCCAGTGTAAGCGTCTCTTCGCCCCACTGGATTGATTTTGTCGTTACGTTAAACATCTACGTTTCCTATTTCGGCCCCTCGTGAGGGCCATTTGCATAGGGGCCGTATTGCCCCTGACCGCGATATCTTCTTTTGGCGGCGCTGCGGTCCGGGCGCCGGCTTTCAGATTGTGTGGCTGTACAGCAGATTGCATCCAAGGAAAAGGGCGGCGTTTCGCCGACACGGCTGGGTACACAAAACTTTAACACTGTCGCGCTTAGGTTGTGGTAAATTGTAGGTGTGAATCGCTTGATCACTGGCACCTGGGGAGGAGCAACATAATGCAACTGGAAGATATCGAAATGCGCGCGGGGCAAATCAAAGAGCGCTGCGAAAACGCGCGGCGGGATGAACGGCTTGGCCTGCGTCCGGAAGTCGCCCGGATCATCCGAACCCTCAAGGAACACCGGCAACCTGTGCCGCGCGCCCTGAGCAGGCTTGAAGAACTGTTGGACGAAGAGGCCTACGACGACATGTTCGAGAACATGCCAGTCTGAACAGGCCAAGGTGACGTGCCGCCTTGCTGAATGTGCTTCGGTGGCATCGTCGCTTTGGGCTGCGGGCGATATTTGGGCTTCTGGCAATAGTCTTCACGGTCTGCGTTTATTTTGCCGCTAACCTCAAGTTGGCATCGGCACTGCAATTTACCGTGGGCGAAAGTCATCCGATATTCCCGTCGGCCACCGGATCATGACAGGTTGGGAAAATAGACTTCGCAACCGCCGATAGACATCCGCTGTGCAGCAATCCAATCCACCTCCGAAAGCATAGGCATCGCGGAATTCAACTTCGATACCCAGTTTGTCCATCTGTTCGGCCTGATAGACTTCTGATTTCTCCACGCAGACGGTCTTTGGGTCTAACACCAGCACATTCATGGAGGGCCAGGTGCAACATTAGAATAGCGGCGGCGGCGCATTATGCGCGGGCTGGGCAGCGTCCACGATTTCCCGCCCGTTCGTCTCGAACAACCCGCGTTGATCATCAGGCAGCCGTCGCTGCGAATTGTTCAGGATCAGACCGGGGCGACCTCTCCGGTCCTGATCAGCAGATTGGTAGGGCGGAACAATCCTCTGCTCAAGCGGACTTTGCCGTATCGTCCCCGCCCGACTTCCAGAGTGAATTGGGGTGACCCGCGCACTGTTCTGTATTGCGCAAACGTCATTGTTCGAGCCTGTGATGCTCGTGAAAAAATCTATCACTAAAATGCAAAAACCGCGCTCCGTTTTCAGAGCGCGGTTTAAAATCTGCATCTTTGTCGGCGCTTAGCGGCGCAGACCCAGACGTTTGATCAGGTCCTGATAGCGGGCCTCGTCCTTGCCCTTGACGTAGTCAAGAAGCTTGCGGCGGGTGGCGACCATTTTCAGCAGGCCGCGGCGGCCGTGGTTGTCTTTTTTGTGGGTCTTGAAATGCTCTGTCAGTGTCGCAATGCGCGAGCTCAGGATAGCAACCTGAACTTCAGGTGAACCTGTGTCGCCTTCTTTGGCGCCAAAGTCCTTCATGACTTTTGCTTTTTCTTCCGTTGTAATCGACATCGGGGTCTCCTTTCGGATAAATGTTAAAAGTATGGCGCAGGCCGGGATGTCGTCCAGCACAGGCCCGTGGAGTGGTGTCTGCGGATCAGAATCAGCAGACAATTCGGGCGTATAGGCAGTTATGATTGGAATGGCAAAGAATTAGCGCTCAACCTGTAAGGAAACCTGCCGCGCTTGCGGTGCTGAGCGGAACAAAGGCGATGTCTAACTCCGTCAGGGCACTGTCGCCAGAAACATTCGCCACAATAGTTTCGCCGACCTGCACGACAAAGCATCCCGGATTTTCCGGATCGGGCTTCACGCTAACCTCGGGTTCCGCACTGGCTGCGTCCGTATCATCCCACACAAACAGCAGGGAGTCCTCTTCAGCGGAGTAATCCATGATCCGGGCAGCATGTCCTTCATTGATCCAATCGCCGATTACAATCTGGTCTGCGCCTTCGCCCGAGGTGACGATATCGTCCTGACCTGCCAGGATCAGGTCGTCGCCGCCTCCGCCATTCAAATAATCACTGTCCTGCCGATCGCTCAGATCATTTGGTGACATGCTGTCTTCGTCCAAGCCTGACAGAGTGTCATTGCCCCAACCGCCAAAAAGCGAATCCGCGCCCTTACCGCCGATCAGGATATCATTGTCGAGCCCACCCATCAGCGCATCATCGCCCGCACCACCAATAAGGGTGTCATTGCCCGCGGATCCTTGCATGCTGTCGTTGCCATCATCGCCGTGCATCAGGTCATCATCATTATGGCCTGCCATCGTATCCGCGCCGGCATCCCCCGAAAGCACGTCAAACCCATCTTCGCCATGCACGTTGTCGTTGCCGTCACCGCCATGGACTGTATCGTTGCCCGCCGCACCATGGAGATCATCATCACCCGCGCCGCCGTCAATATCATCTTCACCCGCGCGACCCCACATTTGATCGTTGCCGTCGCCGCCGTGCAACACATCATCCGCATCAGTGCCGACAATGATTTCGCCGTGGGTCATATCCGCGTCCGTCGGGTCCGGTTCAGGTTCCTCTTCGACGGTTTCGATGTAGACGACTGCCCCGGCGGCCATTAACCCCAGAAACCCTGCAAGAAAGAACATGCCATTATCCCAAATAAGCCTTGCGCAAAGCGCGCGCACCCCTGCCAGAGAAAGAAACACGAGGCTGCCATCAGGTCAAAGTGTATTGCGATCAATGGTTAACGTCGAATTTACACACCGGGGATTTAACGTCTTGATGGCGTCCATGTCACAGGCTGTTGCGCATAAGGCAGATACAGCGGATGGCGGGGGTGGCCCGCTTTGCTGAGGCCCAGATGAAACAGCGGCACGCCGGTTTGGGCCAGCGCGTCAGCCACTTCCATGCCGCGATCCAGATGGGCACCGTGCACACCCCAGGCAGCAATAATGTGGTCTGCCCAAACGGTTCCATCCAGCAGAACGCCGTCGTTTTCCGGACCAACGGGATCTTGCGCGGCGCGCATATCGCGCGGATCCGTGGCGCGAAAGGCAAAGATATTGGTGACCTGAAACGCGCCATATCCCAACCTGCGCGCCCGTTGCTCGCAGCGTTCAACGGTCGGGTCATTGCGCATCTCGTCTGCCGTCGACGGGTTCAGCATGACAACCAATACGCGAGGCGCAGTTCGGTCCCAGATACGGGTCAGGCTGTAGCGATACTTTTCGCAGTCTGAAAACACTGCAAACGAGGGTGCATCGCCCTTTGTGTGCTGTCTTGTGATCATGGAGTTGTGCCCCGGCATCGTGAAAGGCAATTCGCGGATGAAGAAGCCGTCTGCGCATGGCGCTGAAAATACACAGATGGGCGGATGCCGTTAGTCTTCATTCTGAATTTGAGTCTCAGGCAACACGAAGACGCGAGAGGGATGCAACTCACCGGCCTTGTAGCGTCCGACGGCCACAGCCTGACCCTGATAAGAGGCCCAGACTTCATCGCCATATTCGACGTTGTGCGCGACCACCATGCCGGGGTTGCCGTTGCGCAGGCGCGTGGCCCCTTCGGGTGTTGCCTTGACCTCGTCCAGATCATCAAGCCCCTTTTCCAAAGGTAAAATATGTGCATCCAGCGCGGGCGTACGGGCTATTGCCTCCACCTGTTCGAGTGTGATCCCGTCAGCAACATCGAAGGGACCCGACCAGATGCGCCGTAATTCTCTGACATGGCCCAGACAGCCCAGTGCCTGCCCCAGATCACGGGCAATCGCACGCACATAACCACCTTTACCGCACACCATCTCAAGTGTGACATGATCGACGTCGGGCCGATCAGTCAGCAGCAGGCTTTCCACCCAAAGCGGACGCGCGGCGATGTCCATTTCTTCGCCGTCGCGGGCACGTTTATAAGCGCGCTCTCCGTCGATCTTGACTGCCGAGAACTGCGGCGGCACTTGCTGTATGTCGCCAATGAACGCGCCCAATGCGGCTTTGATGGCCTCGTCATCGGGGCGCAGATCAGAAGTGCCAATGACCTCGCCTTCGCGATCATCCGTGTTGGTGGCAATACCCAGCCGCACGGTGAAAGTGTATGCCTTGAGCGCGTCGGTAATAAAGGGAACCGTCTTGGTCGCTTCGCCCAAGGCAATGGCCAGCACTCCGGTCGCTTCGGGATCCAGCGTGCCCGCATGGCCCGCCTTCTTTGCGTCCAGCGCCCAACGCACCTTGTTGACGACAGCAGTTGATGTGGGACCTGCGGGTTTATCCACAACCAGCCAGCCGGAAATATCCCGCCCTTTGCGTTTGCGCGCCATGTGACTACCCTTTCCTGATCTGGCCTGCGCTATAACGGCGCTGTGCAGGTATGCCCAGACCCTAAGCGTTTCTGGCGAGAAACGCAGAAGTCCGTTCAAGCCCCTCGCGCAGGATATCGGGTGTATTGGCAAACCCGATCCGCACGTAGCCTTCCATGTCAAATGCATCACCGGGGGTAAACATCACGCCGGTTTCCTTGAGGAGTGCAATGCAGAATTCCCGCGAGGTCATCGGCACGTCAACCTTGACCAGTGTTGTGGTGCCGGAACGCGGCTTGATCCACGACAGCTTTGGCTCGTTTTCGATCCACGTTTCCAGCACGGAGAGGTTGCCGCGCGTAATATTTCTACTGCGGCCCAATACGCGGCTGTGATTTTCAAGTGCCATCGTGGCGAAATGATCATCTATGCGGCCTACGGAAATTGTATCGTAGTCACGGTGGATTGACACCAATTCCATGACTTCTGCCGGGCCTGCGACCCAACCCAACCTCAATCCCGCCAGAGAAAACGCCTTGGACATGCCCGCTGTCGAAATGCCCTTTTCATAGATGTCCGCGATGGAGGCGGTTGTACCGTCCCCCTCCTGATCAATGCCGCGATAGACCTCGTCACACAGGATATAGGCATCGGCATCCCGCGCGATGATGACGATTTCCTCCAGCATCGCACGATCAATCAAGGCGCCGGTGGGATTATTGGGATTGGTCAGCGCAATCAGCCTTGTCTGCGGCGTCACCATACCGCGCAGAGCGTCGAGATCGGGCAGCCAGTTGTTTTCAGGCCTAAGTGTCAGGGTATCCACATCCGCCCCGATGCTGGCGGGAATGGAGTAATGCTGCTGATAAGTGGGCACAATCGCCACCACCTGATCATTGCGTGAAACCAGCGCCTTGTGCACCAGCATATTGGCCCCGATAGTACCGTGTGTGATGATCACATTGTCAGGTGTCTGTGTTTCGTAAAGGTTCGCGACCGCGGCGCGCAGTCTGTCAGACCCTAATATTTCCCCGTAGGTCAGCTTGAGCGGCAACAGTGCGGAGAGGTCGGTTTCATTCTGGCCGGCAAGTGTCAGCAGTTCCGCAATAGTCAGGCTTTCCACGCAGGTTTCAGCCAGATTGAACGCGCATTTGGTCTCCCATTCGTTCATCCAGATTTCAACGGCGAAAGGGGTGATGTGCATCTGTCTGTGTCCGGTGATTGAAAAGAAGAATTATTCGGCGCCCTGCACGACGCCAATAATCGGCCCCAGATCGGTGAATCCGATATCGTCGCGCCCCAGTCCGGGCGCGCGCAGGCGCGAGACATTGCCGTCAAAGTACAGCGCGTTCGGCAGTTTCAGATGATCGCGGAACAAGCTGCCGAATTCGTGAAACGTGACTGCCGTGTCCGAAATCACAAACACCGCCCGCGTGCCGTCAGCCGTGGTGCCCACGCCATTGCGGATATAGCGCGATGTGCTGTCTATGAGGAATCGCGGGTGCAACGCCCCATTTATCACCAGCATCGGGCCGGATTGGGTGGCGGAAATGCAGTCGGGTGCAGCCGCCAGAAACGCCCGTGTCTCGATCACATCCGCACGGCCTTCGCGCAGGCAGAACACTCCGTTCGGCAACAGGCCAAAATTGCCCGGTCCGGCGCTGCTGATCACCCGCTGCAGGACTGTCCGGTTTTCAAGGTAATAGCCGACCGGCGCACGGTTGTCGTGGTACATGCCCGCGTTCATCGCAAAGCCAAGCGTCATGCCCTGCGTGCGCAGAGCGGCGTCGACGTTGCCGAAATGGCCGAAAGGCTTGCCTGCGTCATTATAAAGAAACAGCGCTAGTTTCTCTTGTGTCAGGTCGACCTCGCAAATGGCATAGCCGCTGCCATTGTAGGTTTCCTTGCGACATTCTGCGGCACCGGCAGGCAGTGCAAAAAGCACCAGCAACAGCAGGGCCGCGCGGATCATGTGTCCGGTTCCGAATCGGGCGCCTCGGCGTCGCGCCGCACACGGTCTTCGCTAAGCATCCTGCGGGTTTCGTCCATCTGGTCGAACGTTTCATCCAGACGAAAACGCAGGTCTGGCGCAAACTTCAGCGTCAATTTCTTTGAGACCATGCGGCGCAGCTCGCCCTTGTTGCGGGCCAGCAGCTCGATCACCTCATCGCGCCCTTTGCCGCCCAAAGGCAAAACATACGCTGTCGCGATCTTGAGATCCGGCGACGTGCGCACCTCGCCGACAGTGATTGACATCCGGTTGAGCTCCGGATCGTGCACGTCGCCACGAGCCAGCACATCGGACAACGCCCGCCGGATGGTTTCGCCGACGCGCAGCTGACGTTGTGACGGGCCTGCGCCCTCATGAAACTTATTCTTTGCCATGGGCCTCATCTAAGCCTTCGCGCAGCCTTTGCCAAGCGGCGCAGGGCAGGCTAAACCAATCTGAAATTGCGGAGAGAGAATTATGTCTGACCTACCGGGTGTCACCATCACCGGCGCGTCTGGCCGGATGGGCCAGACGCTGACCACACTTGTAACTGCAAGCAACCGTTTGCAACTGGTTGGCGCTGTGGAACGGGCGGGCCACGCGTGGGTGGGACAGGATCTCGGTGTCGCGATGGGCGGCGCCCCGTTAGGGGTGATTGTCACCGACGACCCGCTCAAGGCGATTGCACCCGCGCAAGCCATTATCGACTTTACGGCCCCTGCGGCGACGCTTGAATTTGCGGCTCTTGCAGCACAGGCCCGCGCCGTGCATGTCATCGGCACAACCGGTATGAGCGAAGACCAGATTGCCGCGCTTGAACCTGCATCACGCCACGCGGTGATCGTACGGGCGGGCAACATGAGCCTTGGAGTTAACCTGTTGACCCAACTGACAAAACGCGTCGCGGCGGCATTGGATGACGATTTTGACATCGAAGTGATCGAATACCATCACAACCAGAAAGTGGACGCGCCATCCGGCACGGCATTGATGTTGGGTGAAGCGGCTGCCAACGGGCGCGGTGTGAAGCTGTCAGATGTGTCCGACCGTGGTCGTGATGGAATCACCGGTGCCCGCAAGCGCGGCGATATCGGTTTCTCGGCAATTCGCGGTGGGGATATTGTGGGCGAACACGATGTGCTGTTCGCCGCAGCGGGGGAGCGTATTACACTGCGCCATGTGGCCTCTGACCGCTCCGTCTTTGCGCGGGGCGCGCTCAAGGCGGCGCTCTGGGGGCAGGGGCGTGGCCCCGGTCACTATGATATGCTGGATGTTCTTGGCCTGTCTGACTAAAGCCGAAAAATTTCCATCCGACTGAAACCTATCGACCTTGCGGAGCGTACCTAGAGGGTATGCTGCCAAAAGGGACGTGCCATGAAAAAGCTGATAACCGCCGCCTGTGTCGCCCTGGTGGGCTTTGCCGCGCCTGCATTTGCTGAATTTCAGCAGGTTACCAGCCGGTCCGAATTTGTCTCGCTCATAACTGGCAAAACGCTGACGCGGCCCTTGGTCAGGATCAAAGTGTCATCGAACGGGACCATTACGGGCCGGGGCGCAGCATGGGACGTAACCGGCCAATGGAAATGGAAAGAGGGCTATCTGTGTCGCAGTCTTGAATGGGGTGGCGATGATTTGGGGTATAACTGTCAGGAAATAAGGGTGAACGGGTCAACGATGCGCATCACCTCTGACAGGGGTGCCGGGGAGTCGGCGGATTTCCGTCTGCGCTAAAACATCCTCAAAAATCGACCGCGATCCCCTTCTTTTCCCAATCCCCATATCGCACGGGCTCCGGACCTTCTCTGCCACCCAATTCGGGTGGAAAGGTCACGTCACCGGCCATTCTGCGGCGTTCTTCTGCTTCGGCCAGCGCCCGTTTGGCGGCTTGGGTAATCGGTCGCGGGGCCGGGTCGGGCGTAGCGGGCGGCAGGTCCGGCTCGGGCGTCGGCGTGGGATGAACCGGAGTGTCACCGGGCAGTGGCACTTCCTTGGGGCCGGGCTGCGGCGGAAGGTCGGGTTTGGGGTCCGGTACGACGGTTGGGTTGGGTGGTACATCTGTCATGTCATTGCGTCCTCTTGAGGCGGCTTGGCCTTTGATATACGCCGCATTGTGTCTGGACAACTGCGCAGGCCACTCAGAAGTTTCATAGCAAAGGCAATCCAATGGCAGAAACCGGCGTAGAGGCACGTAGAAGTGCGGTGAACCTGCTGGATCAGATCCTTGGGGATGAACCACACCTGATGTCAGAACTGCTGGTTGGCGGCGCGCTGGACCCTCTGGCCCCTGATGATCGCGCGCGCGCCCAACGGTTGGCCACTGAAACGCTGCGCGGCCTCGAACGCGCGGATCGATTGCTTCAAAAACACATGAACAAGAACCCGCCGCTGACTGTGCACAACGTATTGCGCGTCGGTACGGTTGAATTGTGTAACGGTGGCGCTGCGCATGGCGTTGTGAACGCGATGGTCAACCTTGTCGCGCGCCACCCGCGGTTTGCCAATCTCAAGGGATTGGTCAACGCTGTGCTGCGCAAGATCGCTGCCGACGGGCCGGACGCATGGGATGCTTTGCGTGCGCCGCGCCTGCCCAAGTGGCTGCGCGGTCCTTTGGCCGAGGCCTGGGGTGCTGACGCCATCGCGGCAATGGAGATTGCACATTTCGCTGGTGCACCGCTTGATCTGACAGCCAAGGGCGATCCTGCGGCTGTGGCTGCTGCCGTCGGCGGAGTGGTTCTGCCGAACGGATCGGTGCGGGTGGCTGATGCCGGTCAGGTTTCGGCAATGCCGGGTTTCGAGAGCGGTGATTGGTGGGTGCAGGACGCGGCGGCAGCGATTCCCGTGCAGGTTTTGAACCCGCAGGCAGGCGAAAACGTACTGGATCTATGCGCAGCGCCGGGTGGCAAGACGATGCAGTTGGCCGCATGTGGCGCCAAGGTGACTGCCGTCGATAATTCCGCGCCGCGCATGTCACGGGTGCGTGAAAATCTCGCCCGTGTGAACCTGACGGCCAAGACCGTCACCACGGATGCGCAAGCGATCAAAGGCACCTATGACGCGATCCTGCTTGACGCGCCCTGTTCAGCCACCGGTACGATGCGCCGCCACCCTGATTTGCCCTACGCCAAGGATGGCTCTGAATTTGGGGCGTTGATCGGACTGCAATCAGAACTCATTGACCACGCATGGAGCCTGCTGAAATCAGGCGGACGGATGGTTTTTTGTACCTGCTCCCTGTTGCCCGATGAAGGTGAAGTGCAGGTAGACGAAGCCCTTGAACGCCACGGCGACATGCAAGTGGACAGAGCCGCGTTTGATCTGCCGGGGATTGATCAGGAATGGATCACGTCCGAAGGTGGTTTGCGTTTGCGTCCCGACTATTGGCCTGAACTTGGCGGCATGGACGGGTTTTACATCGCGTGCCTGCGCAAGACCTAGCCGTTGTGCGTGCTCGGGATGCTCATCTGAATAAACTCCCTGCCTGACGCTAGACGACTTCCTCAGGCGGATTTCCGACCGCGAGATAGTCCGCTTCGGGGATCGCAATCAGGTCTTTGATCCCCAATGCTGTGCGGTCGGATGGCGCGAGCTGGGCAATCGCCTGTTTGATGGCGGCAAAGGTGGCATCACGATCCGCTTCTGCCGCTGCAATATAAGGCAGGCCGGGGGTGGGCACAGTCCATTCCAGCACCCTCAGCTTATCCGAAAATGCTTCGTATTTCCTGATGAGGCGCCATGTGACCGCATCGAGCGCGGCAATATCCGCGGTTCCCTGCGCAACCATACGGGCAGAGGCGACGTGACCGCCGCTTTCGACCTTGTCCGAGAACCAGAATCCCAGCGGACTGACCGTATTGTAAATAGAGGCAAAGCCCGATTGCGAGTAACGGGCGTTATAGGCAAACAGCGCCTGTGCAAAGTCGGCCAAGGTTTTGCGCGGATCATCGGCGCGCACCACGATAGCGCTGCGGTAATAACCCGGCGGGCAGCCCTCCAACCCAAAGTCGGGTGTGCCGACCAGCGTGACCTTGTCCTTTAGCCACAGGCGGTAAGGCATGCCGCAGGTCTGGCTCAGCACGAGATCGGAATCGTTCCAGACGGTAAGCCCGTCGACGTCATTTGACAGGGTTTCAGGGCTTTCGATCCCGCGCGCGGCCAGTTCCGCACGGATCAGCGCCCAATACCGCCTGTGGGCGGCCTCCAGTTCGGGCCGCGCATACATCATCAGGCTGGCAATCACGGAGGTCCCTTTCGATTGAATTTGCACAGCAATGCCTTGGCAAGGTTCCGCCGTCCAGACATGTTTCCTATATGCAAGCGCGAAAAGCGGTGACTCCCCAAGATCGGCAGTCTATGTTGACTCTCAAACGCCAGCAGAGCGTCAAGGGCAGCAACAACTATGTTTAACGTCAGTCAATTGAACGCGCGTGCCGCGCGGATTCTGAATGTGTTGCATGCGCATGCGGCCACGCGCACCCGTGCGCAAGTCACCGGATTTGTATCGCAACCCGAACCACGCACCATCGGATCCTTTGCGCGCGGTCGCCAGTTGATTGCAGGCAACTACCTATTTGCGGGCACTTTGATGCACGCACCCGATCAGACGCTTTGGCAAGTCGCGGTACCTGACACGGCATTTGCTGCCGAATTGCATGGCTTTGCATGGTTGGATGATCTGGCGGCTGTCGGGGATGCAAACGCGCGCAAAACAGCACAAGTCTGGCTTTGGGGCTGGATTGACACGTTTGGCAAAGGGCGCGGGCCCGGCTGGACACCCGATCTGACGGGGCGGCGTCTGATCCGATGGATCAATCATGCAATCTTTGTGCTGCGCGGCGTGGAATCGGATCAAAGTCACGCCTTTTACCGCAGCCTTGTGCAGCAGACGCAGTTCCTGTCACGGCGCTGGCGGGGCGCGGCACCCGGACTACCCCAGTTTGAAGCGCTAACCGGGTTGATCTATGCGGGTCTGTCCCTTGAGGGGCAGGAGGCCTTGGCTGATCCCGCCATCAAGGCGCTGGCGCGCGAGTGTCAGTCCCAGATTGACGAACAGGGTGGATTGCCTACCCGCAACCCCGAAGAACTGCTGGCGGTTTTTACCCTGCTCACATGGGCTGCCGCCGCTCTCAGCGATGCAGGCCGTCACGCACCTGTCGAACATCTTGAGGCGATTGAGCGTATTGCACCGACATTGCGCAGCCTGCGTCATTCGGACGGATCATTGGCACGGTTCCACGGTGGCGGGCGCGGCATCGAGGGCTGGCTTGACTATGCGCTGGCAGCTTCTGGCGTGCGCGAGGCACAGGCGGGCGGGTTGGCGATGGGTTTCGCACGGCTTTCGGGCGGGCGCACGTCCGTGATTATTGACGCTGCAGCGCCTCCGGCAGCGGCGGCATCGGGCAATGCCCATGCCTCGACGCTGGCGTTTGAACTTACCTCGGGGCGCAGGCCACTGATCGTGAACTGTGGCTCAGGCGCGTCATTTGGTCTGGATTGGCGACGGGCCGGGCGCGCCACGCCTTCCCATTCGACCCTGTCGCTGGGCGGCTATTCCAGCGCAAGGCTGGGCGATGCGGATCACGACTCCGGGCGCGAGGCCCTGATTGACGGGCCGGACCATGTGCCAGTTGAAATTTCACAGGCGACGGACGGCATCACCTTTCAGGGTGGGCACAACGGCTATGTTGCCACCCATGGTCTGACCCATGCCCGTACCCTTGAACTGACCCATGACGGACGCGGCCTTGCGGGCGAAGACATGCTGCTGGCGATGGAGGACGCGGACAAGCGTCGCTTTGACGCTGCGCTTGATGCCGGTGAACTCAAAGGGATTCGCTTTGAAATCCGGTTTCATCTGCATCCGGACGTGGATGCGACCATCGACCTTGGCGGCGCAGCGGTTTCTATGGCGCTCAAGAGTGGCGAGATATGGGTGTTCCGCCACGACGGCACCCATAATTTGTCATTGGACGCAGGTGCATATCTGGAAACAACCCGCCTCAAACCGCGCGGTGCGCAGCAGATTGTGCTGACCGGTATGGCGTTTACTTATGCGACACGTGTGCGGTGGTCCTTGTCCAAAGCGCAGGAAACTGCGATTGGCGTGCGTGATCTGTCTATGGACGATCCCTATGCCGCTGAAGAAGACTAAAGGACCAAATTATGCCCGACCTTACCCCTGTCAAACGTGCCCTGCTTTCAGTTTCCGATAAAACCGGATTGATCGAACTGGGCCGCGCCCTTGCGGCGCACGGTGTTGAACTGCTCTCCACAGGAGGCACGGCCAAGGCGCTGCGCGAGGCGGGGCTGGACGTCAACGACGTGGCCGAGGTCACGGGCTTTCCCGAAATGATGGACGGTCGTGTGAAAACCCTGCATCCGGTTGTGCACGGAGGGTTGCTAGCGCTGCGTGACAATGATGCGCATGTCGCTGCGATGGATGCGCATAATATCGGCGGCATCGATCTGGTTGTGGTCAATCTGTACCCGTTCGAAGCGACAGTGGCCAAGGGTGCCGCATATGATGACGTGATCGAGAATATCGACATCGGCGGTCCGGCAATGATCCGTTCTGCCGCCAAGAATCACGGCTTTGTCAGTGTGATCGTAGACACCGAAGATTACGCGCCTTTCATTGCCGAGATGGAAACGCACAAGGGCCAGACGACATATGCCCTGCGTCAGCGGCTGGCTCAAACCGCCTATGCGCGCACAGCGGCCTATGACACTGCTGTCAGCACATGGATGGCCGGGCAGGTGGGCGGGACGCCGCGCCGCCGTACCTTTGGCGGGACTCTGGCGCAGACCCTGCGCTATGGCGAGAACCCGCATCAGAATGCCGCGTTCTATACAGATGGCACAGCCACAGCGGGCATCGCGACCGCGACCCAGCATCAGGGCAAAGAACTGAGCTATAACAACATCAACGACACTGATGCAGCCTTTGAACTGGTGAGCGAATTTGACCCCGCAAACGGCCCGGCCTGTGCGATCATCAAGCACGCCAACCCCTGCGGTGTGGCGACAGGCAAGACGATGGTTGAGGCTTACACCCGTGCGTTTGACTGTGACCGCACCTCGGCATTTGGCGGCATCATCGCACTGAACCAGATACTGGACGGCGCAACGGCAGAAGCAATCAGTGGAATTTTCACCGAAGTGGTAATTGCGCCGGGGGCAGATGCGGATGCCAAGGCAATCTTTGCCCAGAAAAAGAACCTGCGTTTGCTGACGACCGATGGGCTGTCCAACCCGGCGGCCGCCAGACTGGCCGTGCGGCAGGTGAGCGGCGGCTATCTGGTTCAGGACAAGGATGTGGGCCGGATCAGCCGCGATGACCTGAAGATCGTAACCAAGCGTCAGCCATCGGAGCAGGAACTCAATGATTTGCTGTTTGCGTGGACCGTCGCGAAACACGTCAAATCCAATGCCATCATCTATGTCAAGGACGGCGCAACAGTAGGCGTGGGTGCCGGCCAGATGAGCCGTGTCGACAGCACCCGCATTGCTGCGCGCAAGGCGCAGGACATGGCCGATGCAATGGGCCTGCCCGCACCTCTGACAAATGGGTCGGTTGTGGCTTCTGATGCGTTTTTCCCCTTTGCCGACGGATTGATTACGGCGGCTGAAGCAGGCGCAACGGCCCTCATCCAGCCCGGCGGGTCGATGCGCGATGATGAAGTGATTGCTGCTGCAGACGAAGCAGGTCTTGCGATGGTCTTTACCAACATGCGTCATTTCCGGCATTGACATGACGCGGGCGTTTACATTTTCGGCCGTGATCGCCTTTGGGATCGATCAGGTCAGCAAATATGTGGTGATCCACATGTGGGGTCTGCGCGCGGGCCGCGAGATTGAGGTTTTGCCACCCTATGTCAACTTTATCTATGGCGAAAACCGCGGCATCAATTTCGGCCTGTTCGGGGGCGGATCAGACGCAAGCCGGTGGATATTGATCGTTCTGGCCGTGGTGATCTGTCTCGCTGTCATTTTCTGGCTGCGCCGCACGGTACAACCGCGTCTGGCGCAGATCAGTGGCGGACTTCTGGTTGGCGGTGCATTGGCCAACGTGTTTGACAGATTGCTCTACGGCTATGTCCTCGACTTTCTCAACAATGCGCTGCCGGGCATCAAAAACCCTTTTGTTTACAATCTGGCCGACGTCTTCATCTTTGTCGGTGCTTTCGGGTTGATCCTGTTTGGAACTGACAAGAATGCCCCACGAAAAACCGCAGTTAAAAAACGACAGTGACATTCACTGCCCGCCTGCGATACTTAGGGGGAAACGCCCCGAGGAGAGCCTCCATGCGACGCATCGCGATGATGATCCTGATCCCGCTGACCCTTGCTGCCTGCAGCAATCAGGGCCTGCGCAACCTGCGTACAAATTCCGCGGGGCCGGACGAATTTATGATTCAGCCGGTCAAGCCGCTTGAGCAGCCTGCAAACTACTCCGATTTGCCTGCCCCCACTCCCGGACAACGTAACATCACCGACCGCTCCGCCGTTGCGGAAGGGCTTGCGGCGTTTGGCGGGCGTCCCGAGGCGGCAAATGCAGGAATTCCCGCGAGCGACGGCGCGCTTGTCACGCACGCGAGCCGGAACGGCGTTGACCCCAACATCCGTGCTGATCTGGCGGAAACGGATGCAAAGTTTCGCAAACGCAAGGCGCGGTTGACCCAGTTCCGCATCGTACCCGTGGACCGGTATGATCAGGCCTATCGCCGTCAGGCACTTGATCCGGCGGCCGAGGCCGCGCGGTGGCGCCGTGCCGGTGCGCGCACACCGTCCTCTCCGCCTACTGCACGTCCGGTTTTCCGCTAACCTTACAATTCTGTTAGATCGCTTGATTGTGCGCGCCAAAGGCGTACCTATCTGGCAGGAAACCCATCAAAGGACATTCTGATGTTCCGACTGCCGATCCTTACCGTGCTGGCCGCTTGCCTTTTATATGTTACCCCGCGACCGGCGCTGGCCAACGAAGCGGTGACCTATTTCACCCTCGACAACGGCATGGAAGTCATCGTTGTGGAAGACCACCGCGCACCAGTTGTGCAGCATATGGTATGGTACCGCGCAGGATCAGCCGATGAACCCAAAGGCGCGTCAGGTGTAGCACATTTTCTGGAGCATCTGCTGTTCAAGGCAACGGACAAGCTTGAGTCAGGTGAATTCTCTGCGACCGTTGCAGCCAATGGCGGGCGCGACAATGCCTTTACCAGCTATGATTATACTGCGTATCACCAACGCGTTGCCGCGGACCGTCTGGAACTGATGATGTCGATGGAAAGTGACCGGATGCGCAACATCCGCCTGACGCCGGAGAACATTCGTACGGAGCGGGGTGTAGTATTAGAGGAGCGCAACCAGCGCACCGAAAACAGCCCCGGCGCCTTGATGAACGAACAAATGTCGGCCGCGCAATATCTCAATCACCGCTACGGCGTACCGATCATCGGCTGGAAGCACGAGATCGAGGCGCTTGATCTGGAAGATACGCTCGCGTTTTACGAAACGTATTATTCCCCCAACAACGCGATCCTTGTGGTGTCGGGCGATGTTGAGCCGGACGCAGTGCGCGCATTGGCCGAAACCTATTACGGGGTGATCCCCGCCAATCCCGACCTGCCCAAGCGCGTGCGCACCCAAGAGCCGCCCCAAACAGCAGAGCGGCGGCTGATTTTCCGTGATGCACGCGTGGCACAACCCTATCTCAGTCGGTCCTATATCGCGCAAGAGCGTGATCCGGGAGAGCAGGAGAAAGCTGCTGCGCTGACGCTTCTTGCGAATATTCTGGGCGGTGGGACGACATCCTTTCTGACCGAGAAATTGCAGTTCGACACCCAGGTTGCGACCTATACCGCAGCCTATTATCGCGGTGGTACGCTGGATGATGCGACCTTTGATCTGGTGGCTGTGCCTGCTGCGGGCGTCTCTCTTCAAGAGGTCGAGGATGCACTTGATGCAGCTCTTGCTGATTTCTTGAAAACCGGCGTGGACGCAGATCAACTTGCGCGGATCAAACTACAGTTACGGGCAGATCAAATTTATGCCCGCGATGACGCCGACCGCGTCGCCAGCCGGTACGGTCAGGCACTTGCGGTTGGTCTGAGCGTGGCAGATGTGCAGTCATGGCCTGATCTGCTCGAAGCGGTCACTGCCGAAGACATTATGGCCGCTGCAGCAGAAGTTTTTGACCGTCGTGGTTCTGTTACCGGATGGCTGATGAAAGACGAGGCGCCAGAATGAAACCCGTAGTAAAGCTTATCCTCGTCCTGATTCTGACTCTGACTGCTACCTTACCCGCACGGGCGGAAGTCAATATTCAGGAAGTCACCAGCCCGGGTGGCATCACCGCGTGGCTCGTGGAGGAACACTCTATCCCCTTCGTGGCGCTCGAAATCCGGTTTCGCGGCGGTGCATCGCTGGACGCGCCCGGCAAACGCGGCGCGATAAATCTGATGACGGGATTGCTGGAAGAAGGAGCGGGCGAGATGGATGCACGCGCTTTCTCCAAAGCCACCGAAGCCCTCGCGACCAGCTTTGGCTTTGATGTGAATCAGGATGAACTGTCCGTCTCGGCGCGGTTTCTGACCGAAAATCGCGATGAATCTGTCGCCTTGCTGCGTCTTGCCCTTCAGGAACCTCGGTTTGACGACGAGGCGGTGGAACGGGTGCGCCGACAGGTGCTGTCCGGCATCCAGTTTGATCTCAAGGACCCGGATGATATCGCCAACGCGACCTTCAACCGGATGGCATACGGCGATCATCCCTATGGCAGCTCGATTAATGGCACTCCGGAAAGCGTTGCAGCGTTGACCCGTGATGACCTGATGGTTGCACATGCAGCTGTGCTGGCCCGTGACCGTATTTACGTCGGTGCAGTGGGTGATATTTCGCCCGAGGAACTTGGCGCGCTGCTGGACGATCTGCTGAGCGGTCTGCCCGCAACCGGTGCACCTTTTCCGCCGCGCGCCGAGCTGAACATCCCGCCGGGTGTTACCGTGGTTGATTTTGCCACGCCGCAGTCGGTTGCAGTGTTCGGGCAAAAGGGGATCAAACAGGACGATCCCGATTTCTTTGCCGCACTTGTGCTCAATCAGGTGCTTGGCGGCGGGTCATTCGAAAGCCGCTTGATGAACGAGGTTCGGGAAAAACGCGGGCTGACCTATGGGGTCTATTCATATCTGGCCGCGCGTGATCTGTCAGAGACCTATCTGGGAAATGTCAGTTCCGCCAATGACCGCATTGCCGAGGCAATCGAGGTGATCCGCGCCGAATGGGCCAAGGCCGCGAGTGAAGGGGTAACCGAACAGGAAATTCAGGACGCAAAAACGTATATTACTGGGGCCTATCCTTTGCGGTTTGATGGCAATGGTCCGATCGCCAATATCCTTGTCGGTATGCAGCAGATCAATTTGCCCATCGACTATATCCCGACCCGAAATGAAAAGGTGGATGCGGTCACACTCGAAGACGTAAAGCGTGTCGCGGCCTACTTGTTAAAGCCGGAGGACCTGCACTTTGTTGTGGTGGGCCAGCCGGAGGGGCTGGAGACGACAACGGGGCAGTAGCCGCGCGCCATTTATTACGGCCACGTTTTGCCCCGCGAAGCACACTTCCTAAAAGGATGAAACGCAGCCAAAAACCGCGTTATTCTCCGTATGGCACCCAGATGTTTTTTACCTCTGTCGCGGCATCCAGAAACGCCCGGCCTTCGCCGTCGCGCCCCATCCAGTCGCGCGCCTTGCCATTGTTGACCCATGTCCGCTTGATGTTGCTGGCCGCACCTTTTTCAACAATTGCGCTCAAGGTACCCTCGCCAAAACTCCACACCGCATCCACATCCATATGACGCGCCATCGGTTCGGCGACCTCTGTCTGCAGGCCGGTCAGGATGTTGACCACGCCGGCAGGCACGTCCGAGGTTTCCAGCACCTGAATAAAATCAGTTGCCGCGAGCGGGAAAGGTTCCGAGGCGGACAGGATCACACGATTGCCCATCGCAATCGCAGGCGCCATGCAGGAAATCAGGCCCAGCAGCGGCGCTTCGGCAGGGCAAAGCGCGCCGATCACACCAACAGGTTCCTTCATTGCAAGTGCAACACCACGAATCGGCACGCCGTGGACCTGACCGTCAAATTTGTCAGCCCATGCGGCATAGGTAAAGAGACGTTTGATTGATGCCTCCACCTCTTTTGCGCCGGTCTTTCCGCCTTGCATGGCGTTCAAACGGTCACTGAATTCGGCCTGCCGGACAGTCAGGTTCTCCGCGATGTAATAGAGGATTTGCGCGCGCAGATGCCCGGTGGTTTTCGACCACCCCCTAGCGGCCTGCGCGGCCTCGACCGCGTTGCGTAAATCTTTGCGATTGGCGAGTGAGGCATGGCCCAGCAGTGCGCCGTTCTTGCCCCAGACCGGTGCGGAATAGCCCCCATCGGGCCGCGCCTGCTTGCCCCCGATATATAATTTGGCTGTGCGGTCCACTCCGTCCGCAGGTCTTCCCTCACCAGTCATCGCTTCGGGTGTCTTCAACGGCTTGGCTGTGCCCTTTGGTCTGGTGTAGGCAGACAACCCTTCCCACCCGCCTTCACGGCCAAATCCGCTTTCGCGCACGCCACCAAAACCGGCGGCGGCGTCCATCAGGTTGGTGCCGTTGATCCAGACAATCCCGGCGGCCAGTTTCGGCGCGATATCAAGAGCGAGGTTCACATTTTCGGACCACACCGTCGCAGCCAGCCCGAAACGGGTGTTGTTGGCCAATTCCACAGCTTCGGCAGGGGTGCGGAATGTGGTGGAGACGAGGACCGGCCCAAAGATTTCTTCCTGCATCAATGTATCGGCAGGGTTCAAACCGGTGATTAATGTGGGCGGGTAAAAACAACCGGTTTCAGGCAGGGTCGTTTCAGCAACAAAGCGTTCGCCAGCGGTATTTGCCGCGACCATGTCGGTCACTGTTTTTAGCTGGACGGGGTCCACCAATGGGCCGACGTCGATGCTTTTGTCGAGCGGGTCACCGACGCGCAGCTTGGCCATGCGGGCGCGCAGTTTGGCATAGAACAGGTCGGCCACGGGTTCATGCACCAACAGGCGCGACCCCGCACAACACACCTGCCCCTGATTGAACCAGATCGCGTCTACCAGCCCTTCGACGGCGGAATCCAGATCGGCGTCATCGAATACGATGTAGGGTGATTTGCCCCCCAGTTCCAATGACAGCGCCTTACCGGATCCTGCTGTCGCCTCGCGGATACGGCGGCCGACAGGGGTCGATCCGGTAAAGGCGATCTTGTCGACGTCAGAAGCGACGATCATCTCCCCCACAGCCCCATCGCCGGTGACAATGTTCACAACGCCTTTGGGCAGCCCTGCCTGCCCGCAGATATCCGCGAACAGCAGTGCAGTGAGCGACGTGTACTCCGCCGGTTTCAACACCACCGTATTGCCCATCGCCAAGGCAGGCGCGACCTTCCAAGCCAGCATCAGCAGCGGGAAGTTCCACGGGATGATCTGCCCGCAGACACCCAGCGGTTGCGCGTCCGGCAGTTCGCTTTCCATCAGTTGCGCCATGCCCGCGTGATAATAGAAATGCCGCTGGGCAAGAGGCACGTCGATATCGCGCGCTTCGCGGATCGGTTTGCCGTTGTCCAGAACCTCAAGAACCGCAAACAGCCGTGCGTGTTTTTGCAGCAGCCGCGCGAGGGCATAGATGTAGCGCGCGCGGGCATGCCCGCCCAACTTTTCCCATTTGGGTTGAGCGCGCCGGGCCGCTTTGACAGCTGCATCAACATCGTCTTGGGTGGCCTGCGACAGGGTCGCCAGCACGTTGCCATTGGCTGGGTTCTTGCTTTCAAAGCTGTCCTGCGGCTCCGTAAAGGCACCGTCGATGAAATGGCCAAAGCGGTCGCCCTGATCCACCAGCCACGCCAGAGCCTCGGCAGGGGATTCCGGTGCGGAGCCGTATTCCATGGTCTCGAATATCTCAGAGACAGTCATGCGTGATCCCTTTGCAAATATCGCACTCAGCTTGTGGCATGGCGGTAGCCTGCCGAATAATTGCCTGTGACGTGGTGTTCCAACTGCCGCTCGATATCATTCAGCAGCGAGGATGCACCAAAACGGAACAGGTCGGGGCGCAACCAACGGTCGCCCAGCTCTTCTTTGATCAGCGCCAGATAGGTGATCGAATCCTTGGCTTTGGAAATGCCGCCGGCAGGTTTGTAGCCCACCCGCAGGCCCGTGCGGTCAAAGTAGTCGCGAATGGCGCGGATCATCACAAGGCTCACGGGCAGTGTCGCGTTCACGCTTTCCTTGCCGGTTGAGGTCTTGATGAAATCAGCGCCCGCCATCATGCAGATCAGGCTGGCACGGGCGACATTGCGCAAGCTCCCTAACTCTCCGGTGGCAAGGATCGCCTTGACGTGTGCATCGCCACAGGCCGCACGCATCGCTGTCATTTCATCGTAAAGCGCCTGCCAGTCGCCGGACAAAACGTGGCGGCGCGAGATCACGATGTCGATCTCTGTTGCGCCAGCGGCGACACTCATTTCGATCTCGCGCAAGCGGAGCTCAAACGGGGACAATCCCGCCGGAAATCCGGTGGAGACAGCGGCGACAGGGATAGTGGTGCCTGCCAGCGCCTCAACAGCGGCGGGGATCATCTCGTGATAAACACAGACCGCGCCGGTAGTGATGGGCCCCATGCCCAGCGCGTCCAGCAGAGCAGGCGAAACTGGATTGCGTGCCTTGGCGCACAGACGCGCAACGCGGCGCGCAGTATCGTCGCCAGACAGCGTGGTCAGGTCAATGCAGGTAATCGCGCGCAACAACCACGCGGCCTGATGTGCTTTCTTGACCGAACGGCGCGCCGCGATACTGCCTGCACGCCGTTCAATGGCCGAGGTATTCGCCTGTAACGAGCGCACCCAGTCCATATCCAGCGGCATGCCAGAGTTGCGCGCTTCTGTCACCTGCGGGAGGTGGGTGTGGCCAAGGGCAACAGGATCGGTGGTCTGGGTGGACATTGCGGGCCTCTGCATAATCTCAGAGTGCCAAGGTGCCATGTGCAACCCCGCCTTGGCAAGCAATCCTGCCGCACCGTCATTTGCTCAAAAACTGCACAAACTGCTCAGACCCCTGCACCGCGACGCGCGATACCGGCCGCATAAAGCGAACAAGCGAGGGGCATAACACATGAAGACATTAGGCGGCTCTGGCACTTGTCCGGGCACAAGGGGGTGCACATTGATGCGGAAAGCGGCGCGCGCTTCGATATCAGGTCTTCAAACCTCTTTCGATAATAAGAATCACTCGCAACTGGTTGACTTGTTGCGAATGACTCTCATATTAAGCGCATGAGCCAGAAATTTCATAGCATGAGTCGCCGATCCGCCCTGTTGGGCGGGCTGGCCGTTTTTGCCAGCGCACCGATGCTGCATGCCGCCTCAAAGCTGAGTATTGTAGCGACAACCGGAATGATTGCTGATGCCGCGCGTCGGGTCGGGGGGGATCTGATCGAGGTCAGAGCACTGATGGGGCCGGGTGTGGACCCGCATGGCTATCGCCAGACCCGAAGTGACATCGTCGCCATGACGCGTGCCGATCTGGTGCTGTGGCACGGGCTGTTCCTAGAGGCGCAGATGGAGAGCTTCTTTGAGGATCTGGGCAAAAAGCGCGCGGTCGTGGCCGTGGCCGAGGATTTGCCAAAATCTTCCCTGCTAAGCCATGCGGATTACGAGGGGCGCTATGACCCGCACGTCTGGATGGACGCGACGCTTTGGACCGGTGTGGTCACGGCCGTCGCCGAAGCCCTGAGTACCGTGCTGCCGGATGCACGCGAGACTTTCTTGGCTAATGCGCAAATTTATCGAAACGAGCTTGATGCCTTGGCGGTCTATGCAAGGGAGACCCTTGCGAAAGTACCGGCAGACAGCCGTGTTCTGGTTACCGCACATGATGCCTTCAGCTATTTCGGACGAGCCTATGATTTCGAAGTGATCGGCATTCAGGGCATTTCGACCGACTCCGAAGCCGGACTGAACCGGATCAGCGCGCTGGTGGATGATCTGGTCACCCGCAAGATTGGCGCGGTATTTGTCGAAACCTCTGTTTCGGACCGCAACATGCGCGCCCTGATTGAAGGGGCAGCAGCACAGGACCACGAGGTCGTCATCGGCGGATCGCTCTACAGCGACGCGATGGGGCAGGATGGCACCTATGAAGGCACGTATATCGGCATGATTGATCACAACGTCACCACTATCGCCCGCGCGCTTGGCGCGGATGTCGTCATCGGCGGCATGGCGGGCAAGTTACAAGGACAGGGCTGAAACATGACATTGACGCTGGCAACTCGTAACGGACAGGCTGCAGAAGATACACGTCGCCTGAATAGCCCCTTGGCAATCCGCGGTATGACGGTTTCCTATGGCCAGAAACCTGCAGTATTTTCTGTCGATATGACAGTCGAGCCGGGCAAGATGACCGCAATCATCGGGCCGAACGGTGCGGGGAAATCAACACTGCTCAAGGCGGCCTTGGGTATCCTTACGCCGTTGGCCGGAACAACGACTGTTTTTGGCAAGCCCGTCGCACAGCAGCGTCATCGGATCGCTTATGTCCCCCAGCGCGCATCGGTGGATTGGGATTTCCCGACCCGGGTGATCGACGTGGTGCTGATGGGGCTTTATCCGCAGCTGGGCCTGCTCGGCCGTGTACGCGGCGCGCACCGTGCCAAAGCCCAAGAGTGTCTGGCACGTGTCGGCATGGAAGACTTTGCAACGCGCCAGATCGGTCAGCTCTCGGGGGGGCAGCAGCAGCGTGTGTTCCTCGCCCGCGCACTGGCGCAGGACGCGGACCTGTATCTGCTGGACGAACCGTTTGCGGGTGTTGATGCGGCGACGGAAAAAGCGATCATCGCTGTGCTGAAATCCCTGCGCGATGCGGGCAAGACCGTTGTCGCCGTGCATCATGATCTTTCCACTGTGCCCGAGTATTTCGATAATGTGTTCCTGATCAACACGCGCCGGGTCGCCGAAGGCCCTGTCGCAACGACCTTTGTCGATCTGTATCTACAGGAGGCCTATGGCGGGCGGCTGGCGGGCGCGCAAATGGACGCCATTCGCGCCACATGATTTGGGATGCGCTGCTCTTGCAGCTTGGCTACAACGCCACGCTGGTCACGCTCGGCGCTGCTCTGCTGGGCATGGCGGCGGGCGTCGGCGGTACTTTCCTGTTCTTGCGCAAACGCGCTCTTGTCAGCGACGCGATCAGCCACGCGACCCTGCCAGGTGTTGCATTGGCCTTTATGGTAATGGTCGCGCTGGGCGGCGACGGGCGCAATCTGGTCGGTTTGCTGGGCGGGGCCGCGTTATCTGCGGCGGCGGGCCTGCTGCTGGTTTCATGGCTTAGTACCCGAACGCGGCTGGCCGAAGACGCAGCAATCGGGTCGGTCCTGTCAGTCTTTTTCGGTTTTGGAATCGTATTGCTGACGGTCATTCAAACGATGAGCGCGGGGCAGCAGGCAGGGCTTGAAGGGTTTTTGCTGGGTTCCACCGCAGGTATGCTGCGCGCGGATGCGATGGTGATCGCCGTGTCTGCCGGACTGACGCTGGCAATGGTGCTATTGATGCGCCGCCCGTTAACTCTGGCATCGTTTGATCCTGAATTTGCCACGTCTACGGGACAGAATGTGACCCGCACCGATCTGGTGATGATGGCACTGGTTCTTGCGGTCACGGTCGTGGGCCTCAAGATCGTCGGTCTGATCCTGATCGTGGCCCTGTTGATCATTCCCCCTGTGACAGCGCGGTTCTGGACAGATCAGACTGATCAGGTTGTGCTGATTTCCGGCTTTGTTGGCGGGCTTTCGGCCTATGTGGGTGCGGCCCTTTCGGCTGCCTTGCCCAACGTGCCGACAGGGCCAATCATTGTGCTGGTGGGGTTTGCGCTTTTTGCGCTGTCTCTTCTGGTATCACCGACGCGCGGCGTGGTTTCGGCGCTGTTACGCCATCGCGCCTATCAACGGCGGGTGCACTTGCGTCAGGGATTGTTGGCGCTGGCCCATGAACAACCCATATATGAACGCCTCACCCTGCGGCTTTTGCGCGCCCAAGGCTGGGCGCTGCCCGATGGTGTTGCCACCCCAGAGGGAAAGGGGCGCGCTGCGCGTGCCATGCGGGACGAAACACGCTGGCAGATCATCCGCCGTGATCCGGCCTATGAAGTGGCGGCGGCGCAATATGACGGGCTGACCCCGATCGAGTCTGTGCTGACCACCGATCAGATCGTCGAAGTCGACAGCCATATAACTGCACGCGGAGAGGGCCGGCCATGAGTGGTTCAGAATTCGTTCCGCTTAGTCTAGTGCCGATGTTGACAGGCATCTTTGTGGCGATTGCCTGCGCCCTTCCGGGGAACTTTCTGGTGCTGCGCCGTCAGGCTCTGATTGGCGATGCGATCAGCCACGTGGTTTTACCGGGGATCGTTGTGGCGTTTCTGGTGACCGGCGTGGTCAGCACATGGCCGATGTTGCTGGGGGCTGCCGGGGCGGCGGTGTTGGCCGTCGTCGCAATCGAAGCGGTGCGACGGCTTGGCAAGATCGAGACAGGTGCCGCAATGGGCGTCATTTTCACGGCGATGTTCGCGGGCGGCGTGTTGCTGCTTGAGCAGTCAGACACTTCTTCGGTGCATCTGGATGTGGAACACGCGCTTTATGGTAATCTGGAAAGCCTGATCTGGCTGGACGCGACGGGCTGGTCGTCGCTGTGGGACCTTGAGGCGTTGGCAGGCCTGCCGGTTGAATTGCCCCGCATGGCGTTGACGCTGGTTGGCGTGGCCTTGTTCACGGCGTTTTTCTGGCGGCCGCTCAAGATCAGCACGTTTGATGAAGGGTTCGCCCGAACCGTTGGCATACGCACCGAAATTCTGGGTCTGGCGCTTGTGGTGGTCGCTGCAATCGCGGCGGTCGCCGCATTTGACGCGGTGGGCAGTATCATCGTTATTGCAATGTTCATCTGCCCGCCCGCTGCCGCGCGTCTGATGACCAACCGGTTGGAGCATCAAGTGGCATGGTCGGTAGTGTTTGCGACGATGGCAGCGATCCTGGGCTATGTGCTGGCGGGATACGGTCCCTTGTGGATCGGGTTGTCGGACAGCGTTTCGGCGGCGGGCATGATCGCCACAGTTTCAGGGTTGATTCTAGGTTTGACAGCGGTTTTCGGGCCGCACCGCCTGCGCGGATCAGCTGCCCCGATAGGTTGAGAACCCGAAAGGCGACAGCAGCAGGGGCACGTGGTAATGCACCTGCGGGTCCGAAATACCAAAACGGATCGGGATTTCATCAAGGAAACGCGGGTTTTCGGCTGGTGTGCCGATGGCATCAAAGTATGCACCCGCTTCAAAAACCAGCTCGTAGGTGCCGGCGGCAAACTGGTCTTTGGGCAGAATTGGCGTGTCCGTCCGGCCATCCGCATTTGTCGTTGCCGTCGCAAGGCGGAGGCGATTGGCCCCTTCCAGCCGGAAAAGCGTGATTTTCATCCCCGGCGCGGGCATCCCGCGTGCGGTATCGAGCACATGTGTTGTTAGATAGCCTTTTGCCATAACGCCCCCTTATCAATAATTGCATGTTTAAAGAGCCAGCGGTTGCGCGAACAGTCGAAAATTTTCAACCAAAAAGGGAATGTGAGTCCTGAGAGCCTATAATTCGCACTTTTCGCGCGGGTGATTCGTTTTCTCTTTGACCTGCGAATCATCCTTTGCCTATATGTAGCCCAGCAATCCACAAGTATGCAGGGCAGTATTCGTCCCCGCGACATATGGTGGTTCGACTGGGGGCAGGCGGTAAGAATGAATAGTCGGATCGCATCCTCAACGCTCATTCTTGGATTGGTATTGTCCGCGTGCGCGACCAAAGTTTTACGGACCGCACAAGAGACGACGGTTTCTGCCGACTTTTCGCTGCGGTTCTACAGATTGCCAGACGCATACAAAAAGTTCTTTCAGGCGAACCAATCGCCCCTGAAAAGTTCGGACGAGATACAGATTGGCCAGCACCTAATAATTCCCAGTTAACTATAAACACAGGTGCAGTAGCCATTCTGGCATCGGGCCGCCCCAGCAATTGGGGTGGCCCGATGGCTTTGCAGGCGATGCGCAATTGCACGTCCCACGTGATCGGTGCACTCTGCCCGAGAGCAGGAAAGGGCGCTGTGCATGATCAGATACCCCAGAGATTTCGCCGGTCACGGAGCCAGCCCACCCAACGCCGCATGGCCCGGTGGCGCGCGGATCGCTGTTCAGTTCGTATTGAATTACGAAGAGGGCGGCGAGAACTGCCTTTTGCATGGTGACGCTGCTTCCGAAGCGTTCCTGTCCGAAATTGTGGGCGCGCAGCCTTGGGTCGGACAGCGGCACTGGAATATGGAAAGCGTCTATGACTACGGCGCGCGCGCAGGGTTCTGGCGCCTGCACCGGCTTTTCACGGGCGCAGATGTGCCGGTGACCGTTTACGGCGTGGCGACCGCGCTTGCACGCGCACCCTTGCAGGTCGAAGCGATGCAAGATGCAGGTTGGGAAATCGCCAGCCACGGGCTGAAATGGATCGACTATAAGGATCACAGCGAAGCGGAAGAACGCGCCGATATGGCCGAAGCGATCCGCCTGCACACCGAAGTTGTCGGCGAGAGCCCGCGCGGGTGGTACTGCGGGCGCACGTCTGTGAACACAGTCGCGCTTGCGGCCAATACTGGTGCGTTTGACTATATCTCGGACACTTATGACGACGATCTGCCCTACTGGATGGAGGTGGATGGCCGTGAACAACTGATCATCCCCTACACACTTGATTGTAACGACATGCGCTTTGCCACACCGCAGGGCTTCAATTCGGGCGATCAGTTCTATGCGTATCTGCGCGACACTTTTGATGCGCTCTATGCGGAAGGGGCGGCAGGGACCGCCAAGATGATGTCGATTGGCCTGCATTGCCGTTTGATCGGTCGGCCCGGACGGGTGCAGGCTTTGGCGCGGTTCCTTGATTATATCAAGGGTTTTGAGGGCGTCTGGACCCCCCGCAGGATCGAGATCGCGGATCATTGGCGTGCTACGCATCCTGCCGCCGCGCGGGGGCTTCGCCCCAGTCACATGGATAAGGCGGCGTTTGTTGCGGCCTTTGGCGGTATTTTTGAACACTCGCCGTGGATCGCGCAGCGCGCGTTTGATCTGGAACTGGGGCCGGCACACGACAATGCGGCAGGGTTGCACAACGCTTTGGCACGTATGTTCCGATCCGCCACCTATGACGAGCGGTTGGGCGTCTTGACCGCGCACCCTGATCTGGCGGGCAAACTGGCGACCGCCAAGCGACTGACAGTGGAAAGCACCGCAGAGCAGGCAGGCGCTGGCCTTGACAGCCTTACCGACGCAGAACGGGCCCGGTTCGAGGATTTTAACGCCGCCTATGTTGCCAAACATGGCTTTCCCTTTATCATTGCCGTTAAAGAGCACGATAAATCAGGCATCCTGCGCGCGTTCGAAGCGCGTATTGCCAAGCCGACCGAGCTCGAATTTGCTACAGCGTGCCGTCAGGTCGAACGCATCGCCCGCTATCGTCTGGAGGACATGTTTTGAGCTACGCTTTCCCCCCCGGCGGGTTGCCGGACCAGTCGGGAGACCCCGAAGGAACTGCCGTTTTCACCCCTGCCTATGCTGTCATTCCAGCCCTCACGCAGCGTGATATCGTCACCAGCTTTCTGCCCGGTTGGAAAGGCATGCGCATGTGGGTTCTAGCGCGGCCTCTCAGCGGTTTCGCAGAAACCTTTTCGCAATACGCTGTTGAACTGGCCACCAACGGCGGGTCTGACACACCAGAAGAGGACCCCGATGCGCAATCCGTGATTCTCGTTGCCAAGGGGTCTGTTAAGCTGAACATTGACGGGCAGGGCCATGTCTTGAACGAAGGTGGCTATGCCTACATCCCGCCTGATACGGTCTGGACGATCTGGAATGACGGGCAGGACATCGCGCAATTCCACTGGATCAGAAAACGCTACATGCCTGCCGAAGGGATAGAGGTTCCGACAGCGTTCGTGACTTCTGACAAGGATGTGTCCCCGACCGTGATGCCCGATTGTGACGGTGTTTGGGCCACGACGCGCTTTGTTGATCCCGCCGATCTGCGTCACGATATGCATGTCACCATTGTTACTTTCCAACCCGGCGGGCGTATTCCCTTTGCTGAAACCCATGTGATGGAACACGGGCTTTATGTGCTGGAAGGAACGGCAGATTATCTGCTGAACAAGGAATGGGTCCCTGTAGGCCCCGGTGATTTTATGTGGCTGCGCGCGTTTTGTCCGCAAGCCTGTATCACCACCGGGGACGGCCCGTTCCGCTATCTGCTCTACAAAGACGTCAATCGACATATGCCGCTATGACCCGAACGGTTCAGGTAGAGCCGCTGACGACAGAGGCATTTGCTCCTTTCGGCGATGTAATGGATGCCAGCGGTGTGCCGGACAAGATGATCAATGCCGGGCTGTGCGAACGGTTTCATGATCGAGCCCGGCTTGAATTCGGGGCGGACGGCCGGGCTGGTATCAGCATTTTCAACGCTGAGGCTCGCAGCCTGCCCTACACGCTGGACTTGATGGAACGCCATCCTGACGGTTCACAGGCCTTTATCCCCATGACCGGCGCGCCCTTCCTGGTGATTGTGGCGTCGGATGCAGACGGCCATCCCGCAACGCCGCGTGCGTTCCTTACGGCCCCCTTTCAGGCGATAAACTTTCATCGTGGCGTATGGCATGGCGTGCTGACGCCTTTGTCTTTGCCCGGAATTTATGCAGTGGTGGATCGGATTGGACCGACAGCCAATCTGGAAGAGATTTTACTTGATCCACCGTATCTCGTGGTTCACTGAGAATAGGATCCACAAAAAATAGTGGACAGAGTCAACTAAATGACAGGGACATAATATGACAACTTCCACAATGGGGACGCCAGAGCAGCTGCGCGATCCGGATTACACCCCACCCTTGGCTCAAGCGATCCCGCTGGGCATCCAGCACGTCCTGGCGATGTTCGTTTCCAACGTGACGCCTGCGATCATCGTTTGTGGCGCGGCAGGCATCGGTTTCGGCTCCGATCAGGGTGCGCTCGGTTTTCCTGATATGAGCTACATGATCCAGATGGCGATGCTTTTTGCGGGTGTTGCGACGCTGATCCAGACCATCGGCATCGGCCCCGTAGGGGCGCGACTTCCGATTGTGCAGGGCACGAGCTTTGCCTTTGTGCCGATCATGATTCCCGCTGTTCTGGGGGCTGGTACGGCTGGCCTTGCGGGCCTGATGACAGGCGTTGTAATCGGCGGCTGCTTTCATTTCTGCCTTGGCTTCTTTGTGGGCCGGTTCCGCTTTGCCCTGCCGCCGCTGATCACCGGCCTGATCGTTCTGATGATTGGTCTGGCGCTGGTCAAGGTCGGCATCCAGTATTCTGCCGGTGGAGTGTTGAACTACAATGCCATCCATCTGCAATCAGCAGCACAGAACGCATTTGTGTTTTCGGGACTGCCAGAGGCGGGCCGCGGCAACGCCGAGGCATTCGGCACCCTGCAATACTGGTTCCCCGCGCTTGTGGTGATTGTGGTTACCTTGGCGATCAAGTTCTTCACACGTGGTTTTCTATCCATAGCGGCGGTATTTTTGGGCATCGTTGCGGGTTATGTCGTGGCCTATTTCATGGGTCAGGTCAGCTTTGCCAATGTCGGAAAAGCAGCGCTGTTCGAAGTGCCGGTGCCTTTCAAATATGGGTGGGAGCTAAACTGGGCGATCATCATTGGCATGTGTTTCATGGCCGTGTTGTCGATGATCGAAACAGTGGGTGACACAAATGGTATCACCAAAGGTGGCGCTGGCCGCGAAGCGACCAATGATGAAATCACAGGCGCGACATTCGCTGACGGCGCCGGGACTGCGCTGGCAGGGGTGTTCGGCAGCCTGCCCAACACGTCATTTAGCCAGAATGTCGGTCTGATCGCGATGACCGGAGTCATGAGCCGCCATGTGGTGTCCATAGGCGCGGTATTCCTGATCATCTGCGGCTTCATGCCGGTGGTGGGTGCCGTGATCCGCACCATGCCCGAACATGTGCTGGGCGGGGGCGTGATTGTGATGTTCGGCATGGTTGCCGCATCGGGGGTTAACATGCTGTCGGATGTGAACTGGAACCGCCGCAACATGGTGATTTTCGCCACGGCGCTGTCCGTCGGTCTGGGTCTTCAACTTGTGCCCGAAGCACTCCAGCATCTGGGCGAAACGGCACAGGTTCTGCTGACTTCCGGTCTTTTGCCAACTGCGGTCATTGCGATTGTCCTCAATCTTGCGCTTCCCGAAGATCTGGACTGATCGTCGTCTTTCAACGATCGGTCGCGCCTGTTATCTAGGGCGCGGCCTTCCCTCTTTGCGGCTCCAACCGCCACTGCACTCCATTTTCCCTACGGGTCACCAGACGAGGCTTATCCATGTACGATATCGCAGCCATTTCCTCCTGGATCGAATTCGCTGTCCGCTGGGTGCATGTGATCGTGGGCATCGCGTGGATCGGGTCGTCGTTCTATTTCATCGCGCTGGATCTTGGTCTGCACCGCGATCGTAGCCTGACCAGCGGGGCAGATGGCGAGGAATGGCAGGTTCACGGGGGCGGGTTCTATCACATCCAGAAATACCTCGTTGCCCCGGATCAGATGCCCGGCGATCTGGTCTGGTTCAAATGGGAAAGCTATTCAACATGGCTCAGCGGATTTGCCCTGTTGATCCTCGTGTACTATCTGGGATCGGAATTTTTCCTGATCGACCCTGCCGTGATGGATTTAACGCCGTTTCAGGCAATCGCGATTTCTGTGACCTCGCTCGCTTTTGGTTGGGTCGCCTACGACCAGATCTGCAAGAGCAGATTCGGTGATAACAACACCCGGCTGATGATCCTGCTCTACGTGATCCTCGTGGGGATGGCATATTTCTATACGTCGGTATTTTCAGGCCGTGCCGCGCTGCTGCATCTGGGGGCGTTTACCGCGACAATCATGTCGGCCAACGTGTTTTTCATCATCATGCCCAACCAACGCATTGTGGTGGCAGACTTGCAGGCGGGTCGCACGCCGGATGCCAAATACGGCAAGATCGCCAAACAACGCAGCACGCATAACAATTACCTGACGCTGCCGGTGATCTTCATGATGCTGTCCAACCATTACCCGCTGGCTTTCGCATCCGAAATGAACTGGTTGATTGCCGCACTTGTGTTCCTGATGGGAGTCACGATCCGGCACTATTTCAACACCATCCACCAGCGCAAAGGCAATCCGATCTGGACATGGCTGGCCACGGCTTTGCTGTTCATTATCGTGATGTGGCTGTCGACCGCGCCTATGTTCCGTGCCGAGGAACCTCAGAAGGCGCAGGGCGCTGCGGTTAGATTTGCTCAGGCCGATGGCTTCAAGGACGTACAGCAGATTGTGATGGGCCGCTGTTCCATGTGCCACGCGGCGGAGCCAGCATGGGAAGGTCTGCACTGGCCCCCCAAAGGCGTGCGGCTGGAGACAGAACACCAGATCGCCTTGGCGGCCAAACAGATATACCTGCAATCAGGTCTGACCCACGCTATGCCTCCCGCAAACCTCAGCTATATGCAAACAGGTGAGCGGGCGCAGATCGTAGCGTGGTATTTGGCGGCCACCAAATAGCTGTGGATAAGGACACGCCTCGGGTGGTGGAATCGCGTCAAATCGTGCTAGGTATTGCGCCATGCTTCGACCAAACCCCAACATAAGCGATACTGTCCCTGTCATCAGGCAATTGGACGATGCGGCAATCAACCGGATTGCTGCGGGGGAGGTCGTGGAACGCCCCGCCTCGGCCGTGAAGGAACTGGTCGAAAATGCAATTGATGCAGGGGCCCAGCGGATCACCGTCGATTATGCAGACGGGGGCAAGACGTTGATCCGTGTCACGGATGATGGCTGCGGGATCGCACCTGCGGACTTGTCACTGGCGCTGTCGCGCCACGCGACGTCCAAGATTGACGGTTCCGACCTGCTGAACATCCACACCTTCGGCTTTCGCGGTGAGGCCTTGCCGTCGCTGGGCGCGGTGGGGCGACTGACTATCAGCAGTCGTGCGGCGGGCCAGGACGGGGCTGAAATTACCGTTAACGGCGGCACGATGCAGGATGTGAAACCCGCCGCCTTGAATGGCGGCACGGTGGTCACGCTGCGCGACCTTTTCTATGCCACGCCTGCGCGGCTCAAGTTTCTGCGCACCGACCGGTCGGAGGCACAGGCGATCGGCGATATCATAAAACGCCTCGCAATGGCGGAACCTTTTGTACAGTTCGTACTGCGCGATGTTTCGGGCGACGGGCCGGGGCGCGAGGTGTTTCGCGCCGGCGCCGAACAGGGCGATATGTTCGCCGCATTGCACGGGCGGCTCGCGGGTGTTCTGGGACGCGAGTTTGCCGAAAACGCACTCGCCATTGATGCGCAACGCGAGGGGCTGCACCTGACAGGCTATGCCGCGCTGCCGACCTATTCGCGGGGGTCATCTGTGGCGCAATATCTGTTCGTCAACGGACGCCCTGTCAAAGACAAGATGCTGGTGGGTGCGTTGCGCGGGGCATATTTTGATTTCCTCAGCCGTGACCGCCATCCGGCAGCGGCGCTGTTCATCGACTGCGATCCGACACTTGTAGATGTAAATGTACATCCTGCCAAATCAGAGGTCCGTTTTCGCGATCCCGGACTTGTGCGCGGGTTGATCGTATCGGCGCTGCGTCATGCACTGGCCGGCGCGGGGCATCGTGCGTCGACCACTGTCGCGGGCGCGACTTTGGGTGCGATGCGGCCCGAACCGGATACTGCGCGGGTGTATCAGATGGACCGTCCCTCGATGGGGCCGCGATCCATGCCGCAGACTCCGGGTTTTGCCGAAACGGCGGGCATGTGGGGCCGCGTTGAAACGACTGGCCAAGAAGAATTAACGCAAACCGCAGACACGGTGCCGGATTACCCCTTGGGCACAGCGCGCGGGCAGGTGCACGAGAACTACATCATCGCACAGACAGCGACGGGCATGGTGATCGTCGATCAACACGCCGCCCACGAACGGCTGGTCTATGAAAAACTCAAACGCCAGATGGCTGAGAATGGCGTGGCCGCGCAGGCGTTGTTGATCCCCGAAATTGTGGAATTGTCAGCAGGTGATTGCGCGCGTCTGCTGGACCTTGCGGATGATCTGGCGCGGCTCGGTCTGGGGATTGAGGCCTTTGGCGGCTCTGCCATCGCGGTCCGCGAAACGCCAGCCATACTGGGGACCGTAAATGCGCGCGCCATTCTGCTGGATATTCTCGATGAGCTGGCCGATCAGAACGACAGCAACTTGTTGCAGGCAAAGATCGAGGCAATCCTGAGCCGTATCGCCTGCCATGGATCGATCCGGTCAGGTCGTTGGATGCGTGCCGAAGAGATGAACGCGCTGTTACGCGAGATGGAGGCGACGCCCCATTCGGGCCAATGCAACCACGGGCGGCCCACCTACGTTGAACTCAAACTGGCCGATATCGAACGGCTTTTCGGGCGCACATGATTGAGGTTGCAGGGCAAATATATGCCTTCGATGACCCGCGTGTCATTGCCGCTCTGGTCGGCGCGGCGGTGGTTCTGCTGGTTCTTGTTCTGCTGGTCATGACGGTGCGCGCGGCGGGCCGGTCAGCGCGCATGGCAGCCCCTTTGGGTCAGCAGATGCAGATCCTCGGCGGGCATGTCCAGCAGTTGGGCACATCGCAGGCGCAGTTGCAGGGCAGCCTGCGCACAGTTTCGGATGCACAGGCAACCGCGCAGACGCAGATGATCCAGTCGATGGAGGCGCGCCTGAATACCGTTCAATTGCAGATGCAAGAACGGCTTGCGGAAAACGCAGCACGTTCCGCCCGCGCGCTGCATGATATGCAGGAACGGATGAGCGCAACGCTGCACGGATCCTCCAAGCAAACCACCACCAGCCTGACGCAATTGCAGGAACGGCTCGCGGCCATCGACAAGGCGCAGGACAATATCACCAAGTTATCGGGTGATGTACTGTCGTTGCAGGACATCTTGTCGAACAAACAAACCCGCGGGGCGTTTGGTGAAATCCAGCTGCTGGATATTGTTTCGAAAGCCTTGCCGACCGACAGCTATTCTTTGCAGGCGACGCTTTCCAACGGCAAGCGGGCGGATTGCCTGATCCATCTGCCCAATCCGCCCGGCCCGATCGTGATCGACAGTAAGTTCCCGTTGGAGGCTTACGAGGCCTTGCGCAATGCCAAGACGGAGTATGCGGTGAAAGATGCCGTGGCAAAGATGAGAATCTCGGTCAAATCGCACATCAAGGCAATCTCGGAGAAGTACATTCTGGAAGGCGAAACGGCCGACGGCGCGCTGATGTTCCTGCCATCCGAAGCAGTATACGCTGAATTGCACGCCAATTTTCCCGAACTGATCCGCGAAGGGTTTGCCGCGCGGGTCTGGATCGTGTCCCCCACCACCTGCATGGCGACACTGAATACGATGCGTGCCATTCTCAAGGATGCGCGGATGCAGGAGCAGGCGGGCGCGATCCGCAAGGAGCTGGGTTTGCTGCATGGCGATGTGGAGCGGTTGGTGACGCGGGTTGGAAACCTTGACCGGCATTTCGGACAGGCGCGCAAGGATGTGGACGAGATTATGATCAGCTCCGAAAAGGCCTCTAAACGGGCGGGGCGTCTGCACAACTTTGATTTTGAGGAACTGGCCACAGAGGATCGTGGCAGCACTGTTGTTCCGTTGACCAAGTCAGAGTGATAAAAACTCAGGTATTTATAATACTGATGCAACTATCTACCTGCTGGTTTCGTGTCTCTTACGGACTACTTCAACATTCAGTTAGTTAACGGGACCCGTGCCATTTATGCCTTTAGAAGACTTGACCCTCGACGAGACTCGCCGGGGCGCGCCGATCAAACGCGAGATTGCAGTTATCGGTGCAGGAATATCCGGCATGGGCGCAGCCCACATGCTGGCCCCGGATCACCACATCACCCTTTTTGAGTCTGAAAACAGGCTTGGCGGACACGCCCGTACCGTGGTTGCGGGCAAGAAGGGTGATCAACCCGTCGACACCGGCTTTATCGTGTTCAACTATGCCAATTACCCTCATCTGGCGGCGCTATTTGGCGCGCTGGATGTGCCGGTGGTCAAATCCAACATGAGTTTCGGTGCTTCCATCGACGGGGGACGGTTGGAATATGCGCTGACCAGTCTGAACGCGTTTTTTGCCCAACGGCGCAATGTGGTGGACCCGTCGTTTCTGCGGATGCTCGGCGATATTGTCCGGTTTAACAAGAATGCTTTGCGGGTTGCTTCGGACAAGACCCTGACCATCAGCAATTTTCTCGATCAGATGCGAATGGGCCGCTATTTCCGGAGCTATTATCTGACCCCGCTGTCGGGTGCGATCTGGTCCACGCCGATAGAAAAGATCATGGATTTTCCGGCCTATGCGATGATCGAATTTTTCAACAATCACGGGCTGCTCGGGGTGACCGGCCAGCACCAGTGGTACACAGTTGAAGGCGGCTCAACAGCGTATGTGTCGCGGTTGGGAACGGCATTACAATCCGAACAGGTCGACATCCGGTTGGGCGCGCCGGTGCAGGGTGTTCGGCGGCGGCCCAAGGGTGTAGAAATCCGGTGTTGGGGTGGGGAATGGGAACGCTTTGACGAGGTTATCTTTGCCACGCATTCGGACGATACGCTGGCTTTGCTTAGCGATGCATCAGAGGCGGAAACCGCCGGGCTGGGCGCGATCAGGTATCAACCAAACGATATTACATTGCACGCTGATACAGCGATCATGCCAAAGCGGCGCAGCACATGGGCATCATGGGTGTATACCGAAGACAGTAATGCCAAATCCGACCGGATTGACCTGACCTATTGGATGAACTCCCTACAGCCCATTCCTATGGATGATCCGCATTTTGTCACGCTCAACACCAAACGCGAGATCAGGCAAGAGTTGATCTATGATCAGGTCACCCTGCGCCATCCGGTCTATGATCTGGAGGCGCTGGCGGCACAAAAGGCAATCGCCGCCTTGAACGGGACGCGCAGTACATGGTTCTGCGGCGCTTGGATGAAAAGCGGTTTCCATGAGGACGGTCTGTCCAGCGCCATCGACGTGGTGAATGCCATCCAGAGCGTGCCTGCGATTCCGTTGGCGGCCGAGTGATGACAGCCAAAGTGGATCATATCGCGGGGCAAACCTTTCACGGGCGCAAAGGTGCGGTGAAGAATACTTTTCGCTATAGGATCGACTATGTGCTGCTGGATGCCGAAGCCGCGCTTGAGACGCCTGCGCTTTTTGGGCGTAATCGGGGCAGGCTGACGTCAGTGCACGACAGGGACCACGGCGGCGCGCCCAAGGCCGGACGCGGGGCCGTTTGGGTGCGCGAGGTACTCGCCAAATATCAGATCACAGGGATTGAAAGGGTGGAACTGCTCGCCCAACCGCGTGTGTTGGGACATGTGTTCAATCCGGTAGCCTTCTGGCTTTGCCGTGATGCGCGTGGTGCACTGACAGTCGCGATTGCCGAGGTCACGAATACCTACGGCGACCGCCATTCCTATCTGTGTCACCACCCTGATCTGCGGCCCATTCTGCCCGAGGATCATCTGAAGGCGACCAAGATTTTCCATGTCTCGCCCTTCCAGCCTGTCGAGGGGGCTTATACCTTTCGTTTTGACATAACTGCGGCGCGGATCGGCATCTGGATTGACTATGGCCAAGGCGATGGCGGGCTTATTGCGACGCTGACTGGCAAGCGTGACCCGCTGAGTAACAAGAGCATTCTGCGCGCGATGGTGCGCCGCCCCTTTGGTGCGCGCCGCGTGCTGGCGCTGATCCACTGGCAGGCGGTCAAGCTTTGGTGGAAGGGCGCGGGGTTCCGGTCGCGGCCGACCCCACCCGACAAGGAAATCACCCGCGGATGAACGCGCCTTCGCAACGGCTTCCGGCCTATGCGCTGTTTGCGGCGCTTTTGGCGTCGGCGGGCCTGCCGATCTACATCCATGCACCAAAATTCTATGTGGATGAATATGGGGTATCCTTGGCCACTCTGGGTGCCGTGCTGTTCGGACTACGTCTGTTGGACGTGGTGCAGGACCCCTTGTTGGGCCGATTGTCTGAAAGATTGCGGCATCAGCGCGGTGTGGCAGTTGCGGTTGCGGCCATAGTTATGGTGCTGGCGATGCTGGGGCTGTTAGCCGTTAACCCACCTGTTGCGCCGCTCATATGGTTTGGCCTTATGCTGACATGTGTGTTTTCCGCGTTCAGCTTTCTGACGATTTGTTTTTACGCCCAAGGCGTTGCGAAGGCCGACGCGATGACAGGACAGGGTCATCTGATGCTGGCCCGCTGGCGCGAGACCGGATCGCTGTTGGGGGTTTGTGCGGCCTCGGTCGCCCCGGTTGCGTTGGGTTTTTGGCTGGCAGCGCCGTTTGCCGGATTTGCAGCAGGGTTTGCCGTTTTGGCGCTGGCTGCCCTGCTCGCGATGCGGAGTGAATGGCGCGCCGCCGACCTGCCCCCTTCCACCGGATTTGCAATAATCCTGCGGGATAAATATGCCCGACAACTGCTGTTGATCGGGTTGCTTAACGCTGCCCCTGTGGCGGTCAGTTCGACGCTGTTCCTGTTTTATGTGGAAACCGCATTGGGGGCACCGGGATGGGAAGGACCGCTGTTGCTGCTGTTTTTCCTGTCGGCTGCGGTCGCCGCGCCGTTCTGGGGCATGTGCGCGGAGCGTTTTGGCGGACGGCGCGTTTTGCTTGGTGCGATGGTACTGGCGATCTGTGCTTTTGGCGGCGCGTTGTTTTTGGGCGCGGGCGATCAATCACTGTTTGCGGTGGTCTGCATTGCCTCGGGCGCGGCGTTGGGTGCGGATCTGACGCTGCTACCAGCGATGTTCGCCTCGCGCATGGCCAGGATATCACCCTCGGCTGCGGAAGGGTTCGGGCTTTGGTCCTTTGTCGGGAAATTCACGTTGGCTTTGGCGGCCGTTGCCCTACTTCCTCTATTGGAACATGCGGGCCTGCAGACGAATGGCACGGCCAGTCCGCAAGCTGCGATTGATCTGCTGATCTGGCTCTATGCCGGTTTGCCTTGTGCCTTGAAATTGCTGGCGATTTCGCTGCTCTATCGCGTCGAAGAAGGGGAGGATAGCTGATGGTATTGATTGTTTGTCTGGCCTTGATGGGGGCGTTTGGCCTTAGTGCTGCACCCCAATTGAGGCGACCGTCCCCCTGTCTTGTTGCAACTAAAAGGCCGGTGCAATGAAAGACTGGCATGGCAAACGCTATTGGTTGATTGGCGCCAGCGATGGTCTGGGCGCAGCACTTGCGCATCGGCTGAGCAAAGTGGGGGCCGAAGTGATTGTCTCCGCACGGTCGGCTGACAAGCTGGAGGCATTGGTTGGTTCATTACCCGGCAAGTCCAGTTTTCAGATCATTGATGTAGTGGATAATGATAGCGTCGTTGCTGCCGCCCAAGCGGTCGGTGATGTGGACGGTGTGGTGTTTCTGGCAGGCGTATACTGGCCTTTCGGGGCCAAAGACTGGGATGCGGATCAAGCTAATGCGATGGCGGACGTCAACTTCACAGGACTGATGCGCGTCATGGGGCAGGTGGTGCCCGGTTTCGTAGCGCGTGATCGGGGGCATATCGTGATCACGTCCAGCCTCACAGGATTTCGCGGGTTGCCGGGGTCGATTGGCTATACCGCCTCCAAGGCCGGAACGATGTCACTTGCGGAATGTATGTATGCGGATCTGCGCAAGACGGGCGTTCAGGTGCAGGTCATCAATCCCGGCTTTATCAAGACGCAGCTGACCGCCAAGAACGATTTCAAGATGCCGTTCCTGATGGAGCCTGAGCAGGCCGCGCAGGAAGTTCTTGACCACATGGGCACGGATCGGTTCAAGAAAAGCTTTCCTTCGCTGTTCTCGTTGGTGTTTCGCGGGTCCCAGTTCTTGCCCGATTGGCTGTATTTCCGGATATTCTCCTAAATCGCGTCGCGGTGTTTCTGAAATATCCGCTCCGCCCGTGCCCAGATGCCTTCGCTGTCGCCGGGCAGTGATTTGAGGGTTGGCAGCAGTTGGCCCGCGTAGTCCTCGGAACTTTCGAGCGGCAGCATCGAGGGTAGGTTATCAATCGCCATGACATCCAGCGGCGGCGCGTCATGTACGCGCGTCGCAGGGGCGGCCCATGTTGTCGTCTTGTCGTAGACCTGCACGGGGTTGAAGGCACTGTCTGGATCGCAGGCGATATCGCCTATGACCCGCAAGGCGCGCGGGCTGGTCGGAGCATCGGGGCGCACAAAGGGCGGGGTCTGAGGGCCTGCCAGAATGCAGTTGATGAACAATTGGTGGTCAAGGATTTCAGGGAATGGCCCGCCCGAAGCAGTCTCTGCCATATCCCAGCCGGTAACGCCCACGTTCATTGCGCGGCACAGGTCCGCAGCGCCCGAACCGACGCGTCCAAGCGCCCCGATGATCAGGGCTGACGGTGGCGTATAAGGTGAAAGCTCTTCAAGGAGTTCTGCTTTCATCGCCTTTGCTGTGGGGTAGGGGGTCACGGGTGGGCAAATGCTGTCTTGTTGTTGGGCAATCCAGCATTTCAGACTGACGGCTGCACCTGCAAATCCGGCCCAATAGCCGAATGCCGCGACACGTCGCCCATTGGCATCTGTGAGGTATTCAAGATCCAGCAATCTGCCGCCACCTGCCTTGAAACGGTCCAGCAAAACACGGCCGGCGGACTGGCCTTTGAACGCGTGGCCGAACATGATGTGGCGATGCGGCAGTGGCGTGCCGTCATCCGGCAACTCCTTGAGGCCAAAGATTATTGCATCGCGGGGGGCGTCCGGCCAGCTATGCGCGGGTGCGATGGTGCACCCCTCGGCGGCGTAGTCATCTGTCGGTACGATGCGGTCGTCCGAGGCTTCAACCGTCACCGCGATGCCTGCGGCGATCAGCTCTGCCGCACCTTTTGGCGTCAGACCAACACGGCGTTCATTGTCGCGGCTTTCGGCGCGGACCCAGAGGTGGCTCATAACATGCCTTTCGCGCGCACAGCTTTGACGCTGTCACGGTCTTCCATAGTGTTCAGGAAAGTTGCGATTGCGGGGTAGTCAGAAGGCGACACGCCGTCGCCTTTCATCCAACTGCAGACGACAAACGCATAGGCGTCCGCGACGCTGAACGCTTCCCCCAATACATAGGGCCCGCGCAAACAGTCGCTTTGCAAAATCTTTGCGCAGGCCGCGATGGTTTGGGGTATTTTGGCGGTCATGTCATCCCAGCTGGATTGTTGGTCTGCCCAGCGGCTGCCGCGCATTTTGTGTGCGTGGGCAACGTGCATGGTGGATGCCAGATAGTACATCACGCTGCGCATATGGGCGGCTTGTTCGGGATCGGCGGGCACCAGATTTTTTTCGGGGACCAGCGCGGCGATGTAGTCAAGCAATGCACCGGTTTCAGTCAGCACGCTACCGCCTGTCGTAACCAGCGCAGGCACGCGGCCTTTTGGGTTTATGCTCAGGTAATCAGGCTTGGTCTGGGCGCCGCTGGCGAAATCCACCTTGATCGCTTCATAGGGCAACCCTGCCTCATGCAGCGCAATCGCCACTGCAATGGAGATGGTTCCGGTTGCGTAATAGAGTTTCATCATCGTGGGCCCTTTCAGATGTGGGTTTGCGCCGTACGGCGGTCCGGTGTTTCCAGATGTGGCACGGCATTGAACAGCACCGGCGACAGGTGGCCGCCGATGGGAAACAGGCGATGCATGGAGGTATGCATGATTGCCAGTGCCATACGTGCCATTGCCGGAATTCCAAGGCCCATCGCCTGCGCCATCGCCATCGAAATCAATCCGCCGGATGTTACAACAAGCGCCGGTCCATCCCCCGCTGCAATTTCGCGCAACGCATCATCGATACGATCATGAAAAGACTGAAAACTCTCCGGTGGGCCTTCGATCTTATCGGCCTTCCAGTGTTCGAATACCTGCGGCAAATGGGTTGTAAACGTGCCTTGTCCGGAAGGGAACGGAATGCCGTGCTGGTCCTGCAGCAGGGTGGCGAGGGTGAAGTATTCCAGTTCGTTCAGCCGCGCGTCCTGTACCGGTTCCAGGTCCGTTGCCATGCCTGCGGCGGTCTCGACGTGGCGCCGCAAGGTGCCTGTGTAGAGCCGTGTGTGGTGGGTTTCGCTGCTGCGCAGGTAATGCCCCAGCCAACCCGCCTGCTGGTGTCCCAGATCGGACAATTTGTCATAGCTGATTTCATCCTTGGCGGTAGAATTCGCCTGACCGTGACGGATGAGAGTGATGTGGGACATAAGTACTCCTTGTGACCGCTTTAATAGGCGAGGGCTAAGCGGGTTTAAAGGTCGCGAAGAGCTTATTGGAATGATGGAGCCGGCGTGAGGTGCTGCTAATGAACGCTGTGGCGCAAAAACAGGGATGGGTGTCGGGATTGGGACTCCTGTCAGGTCGCTTTTTTGGGTATAGAATAGGCGACGTTACGCGGGAGAAATGCGATGGCCGACAAGATCACATTCACGATGAACGGTGAGGCCGTTGAGGCCGAGGCCGGAATGACTATCTGGGAAGTGGCCAATGGTCGTGGCCTGAAAATTCCGCATTTGTGTCACAAGCCTGCGCCGGGGTATCGCCCTGACGGCAATTGCCGCGCCTGTATGGTCGAGATCGAGGGCGAGCGGACGTTGGCCGCATCCTGTATCCGCGAACCCAGCGAGGGGATGGTTGTTACCACCAATAACGCGCGGGCAGTGAGTGCGCGCAAGATGGTCGTCGAGTTGTTGATGGCCGACCACCCCGAAAAAGAAATATCGCACGATAAATCCAGCCACATGTGGGACATGGCCGCGCTGAACGGAGTCGAGCAAAGCCGCTTTCCCAAGCTGGAAGAAGGCCGCATCCCGCTGCTGGATGACAGCCACGTCGCGATGAGCGTGAATTTGGACGCCTGCATTCAATGCGGGTTGTGTGTGCGCGCCTGTCGCGAAGTACAGGTCAATGACGTGATCGGCATGTCTGGCCGCGGGCATGACACCTATCCGACCTTCGATATGGCCGATCCGATGGCAGAATCCACTTGCGTGGCCTGCGGTGAATGTGTGCAGGCCTGCCCGACAGGGGCATTGATGCCCTCCACCGTCGTTGATGAAAATCAGGTAGGGGACAGCGCGGATTTCGATAGCGAAGTCGAGAGCGTTTGCCCGTTTTGCGGAGTCGGTTGCCAGATTTCGCTCAAGGTCAAGGATGGCCGCGTGAAATATGTCGACGGGATCAACGGCCCCGCGAACGAGGGGCGGTTGTGTGTCAAAGGCCGGTTCGGATTTGATTACATCCACCATGACCACCGCCTGACCAAACCGCTGATCCGGCGCGATGATGCACCGGCCAAAGGTTTGAACGTTGACCCCGGCAACTGGCAGGAATTCTTTCGTGAGGCAAGCTGGGACGAGGCGCTCGATTTCGCCGCCAAGGGGCTGAAAGACATCGGCGGCACCGGTGTGGCAGGCTTCGGATCGGCCAAATGTACGAACGAAGAGGCGTATCTGTTTCAAAAGATGATCCGTCAGGGGTTTGGCCACAACAACGTCGATCACTGCACGCGGTTGTGCCATGCGTCCTCTGTTGCGGCTTTGATGGAAAACGTCGGATCGGGCGCGGTAACAGCCACATTCAACGAGATCGAAAATGCGGATGTGGCGATTGCAATCGGGTGCAATCCGGTCGAGAACCACCCCGTCGCAGCCACTTATTTCAAGCAGTTCACCAAACGTGGTGGCAAGCTGATTGTGATGGACCCCCGTGGCGTGGGCCTGCGGCGTTTCGCCAGCCATATGCTGCAATTCAAGCCCGGCACGGATGTGGCGATGCTGAACGCGATCATGCATGTGATTGTCGAAGAAGAGTTGTATGACAAACAATATATCGATGCCTATACCGAAAATTGGGAGGCGGAGAAGGCGCACCTAAAGGACTTTACGCCCGAAAAGATGGCCGCGGTTTGCGGCATCGAGGCCGAAGTGCTGCGCGACGTGGCGCGGACCTTTGCCGGGGCCAAGGCGGCAATGATTTTCTGGGGCATGGGGATTTCCCAGCATATCCACGGGACGGACAATTCTCGCTGCCTGATCTCGCTTGCGTTGATGACGGGGCAAGTGGGGCGGCCTGGGTCCGGTCTGCACCCGCTGCGTGGGCAAAACAACGTCCAGGGTGCGTCGGATGCCGGGTTGGTGCCGATGTTCTTGCCGGACTATCAGCCGGTGGGCGATGACGGGGTCCGATCAGCCTTTACCGATGTCTGGAAATCAGGCGACTTTTCGAGCCAGAAAGGTCTGACCGTTACCGAGATCATGGATGCCGTGCATGATGGCGATATCAGGGGCATGTATGTGCTGGGCGAAAACCCTGCAATGTCGGACCCTGATGTTGAACACGCACGTGACGCACTCGCCAAGCTTGAGCATCTGGTGGTGCAGGACATTTTCATCACCGAAACCGCGAATTATGCCGACGTGATCCTGCCTGCCAGCGCATTTGCCGAAAAATCCGGAACAGTGACCAATACCAATCGTCAGGTGCAGATGGGCCGGCCCGCTGTTTCCCCTCCGGGCGAAGCGCGCGAGGACTGGTGGATCGAAGTGGAGCTGGCCAAACGGCTGGGTCTGGGATGGAGCTACGACAGCCCCGCAGATGTCTTTGCCGAGATGAAGCTGAACATGAAGTCGCTCGACAACATCTCGTGGGATCGACTGATGAACGAGAACGCCGTGACCTATCCGTCGCTATCGCCGGAAGATCCCGGTCAGGCAATTGTATTTGGTGATGGTTTTCCACGTCCGGATGGGCGTGCACGATTTACGCCTGCGTCGATCATCGCGCCGGACGATGTGCCGGATGCGGATTATCCCATGATCCTGACGACAGGACGGCAGCTGGAGCATTGGCATACCGGTTCAATGACACGGCGCGCCACAGTATTGGATGCTGTTGAGCCCGAGGCAAACTGCTCCCTGCATCCCAGCACCCTGCGCAAGTTGGGCGTTGAACCCGGCGGGATGATCCGGCTCACAACCAAGCGCGGGTCGATCGAGATCATGGCGCGTATGGATCGGGCGGTGAGCCCTGACATGGTGTTCCTGCCGTTCGCCTATGTGGAGGCGGCCGCGAATATCCTGACCAATCCGGCAGTTGATCCCTATGGCAAGATCCCCGAGTTCAAGTTCTCTGCAGTGAAGGTTGAGGCCGTGGACGAGGTGATTGCGGCTGAGTGATCAGATGCGAACGTGATCCGAAGGAGCGGGCAAGCCCGCGCTCTATTTGATTTCTGGAATGAGGGACGCTGTCCCTCAAACTCCCAGCGGTGTTCGTGGCCAAATAGAGGAGAGATGCGTTGAACGTGAATGCAGATCGTTTTCTGGCGGATTTACATGCGCTGCGTGCCTTTGGTGCCTCTGGCGCAGGCAAAGGCGTGGTGCGACCCGCGTTTTCTGACGCTGATATCGCTGCGCGGCAATGGTTGGCGGGAAGGTTTCAGGACGCAGGGCTGCGCCCGCAGATTGATCCGATGGGCAATGTCTTTGGTTTGGCGCAGGGCCGCTCGATCCTGTTGGGCTCGCACAGCGACAGCCAACCGGAAGGGGGGTGGCTGGATGGTGCATTGGGCGTGATTGCGGCTTTGGAAGTGGCGCGATGTGTTGAGGGCGTATCTGTCGTTTCCTTTCAGGATGAGGAAGGGCGCTTTGGCGGGCTGACCGGGTCTTCTGTCTGGAGCGGTTACACACCGCTGGCAGAGGCGGACAAGGCAGTGGATTATCAGGGGGTGTCACTGGCAGAGGCGCGGGAGCAGATTGCGCACTTGGTGACAGGTGAGGTCGATCCGGCACAATTCGACGGTTTTATCGAGTTGCACATCGAACAGGGGCTGACCCTGCATGCGGCGGGTGAACAGATCGGGGTCGTGACCGACATTGTCGGCACCCGCGAGGTTCTGGTGACTTTTGAGGGGCAGCAGAACCATGCCGGCACAACGCAGATGCATCTGCGGCGGGATGCGTTTCAGGCGATGGTGGCTTATGTCGACCTCCTCAACCAGCGTTTCAGGAATGTAGTGACACCCACCACGGTATGGACAACCGGACACGTGAATGTGCATCCCAACGCTGGATCAATTGTGCCGGGGAAGGTGTCATTTTCTGTTCAGTGGCGCGATGGGGATGCCGACAGGTTGCGCCTGATGGAAAAGATCGTGCGGGCGACTGCACAAGAGGTCGCGCAGGCACGTGAGATATCTTTGAGTATCGGGCCAATGTGGGAGCTGGAACCGACAAAGATGGATTCGCAACTGCGCAAGGCATTGGAAAACGGTGCTGAAAATGTGGCGCCGGGCCAATGGCGGCTGATGCCTTCGGGGGCATTGCATGACGCGACCAATGTGGCAAGGCTGATGCCTGTGGCCATGCTGTTTGTGCCGTCGATTGACGGCATCAGCCATGCTTTTGACGAGGATACGGATGAAGCTGATCTGGTTGCCGGGGTCCGGGTGTTGGCAGCGGCTGCGGGAGACACGAGCAGGTCGACCTAGCGTCTGTTCGGACCGTATAATCAGGATTGCAGTGTTTTGCGGAAAGTAAGTGAGGTGGGCTGGTTGTATCCCGCATGTGCCGTACGGTTGATTTCTGCAAACCCCAGTGCGGCGAAGGCGGCATGATTGGCCGTAAGTTCCACCCGCGTCTGGAGTTCAAGCGCCGGCAGCTTCAGCGCCTTGGCGCGTTCGGTCGCGTGTTCGATCAGGTGGCGTGCGAGACCCCGAGAGCGCGCAGCCTCTGCTACACATAGTTTGCCGATATACAGCGCGTGTGGTTCGGGGGTAAGGATCATGCACGCGCGCGGTGGCATACCGATTGACCAGATTTCGGCTTGTCCGGCGATCTCATTCAACACGTCCTCGCTTAGGTGGTGCACTGACGATGGTGGGTCCACCACACCGTCCATGTAGGCAAAGTTGTTGCGGATAAGTTCAAGAATTCCGGGCAGGGCAGCGTCACCTGGACGATGGCGCGTCAACTCCACTTCACATCCCCAAGAAAGATATAGCCCGCACCATAGATCGTCTTGATCAACTGGGGATTTTTTGGATCTTCACGCAGTTTGGTTCGCAGGCGGGATATGCGGACGTCCATCGCGCGATCGAAGCTCTCGGAAGCTGCACCACCAAGGGATTCCTGCATCTGTGCGCGACTGATCAGACGTTTTGGTGCATCAAGAAACAGACGCAGGACTTCTCCCTCAGCGTGAGAAAAGGGAGTTTGCGTGCCTGCGTCGTCCTCAAGTGTATAGCGGTCGAAATGCGCTATCCAGCCATTGAAACGGGCGGTATCGCCAGCTTGTGCGGATGCCTTGTTGCTGCGCAGACGGGCGCGGATGCGCGCGACAACCTCTGCCGGATCAAAGGGTTTGATGATATAATCATCCGCACCCAGTTCCAGCCCTGTCACGCGATCCTGCACCTGCGCGCGGCCCGAGATGATGATGACGATTGCGCCTTGTTCCAGAGCAAGGCGATGCACCAGCGTCAATCCATCCGTATCAGGCAGGGACAGGTCCACCAGACAGACATCAGGGGTGTGCTTTGCCAAAGCAGCCTCGAACGCGCGGGCGCGGCCAAAGCAAAGCGTGTCGAAACCTGCTTCTTCCAATACGTCCGCCAGCAGCGTGCGGATTTCAGGTTCGTCGTCCAGAATGGTAACCAGAGGGCGTTTCATTTTACGGCTAACCCTTTATTTCGGGCAGGCGTTGACGCGCTGACCGGTGCGACGAGGGCGGTCATATCTGCCACGTCAAATGGTTTACTCAGAACGGGCGCTATTTGTCCGGCGCGCACGAACAGCGGGTGATCTTTGGGCAGCGATGTCATCAGGATAAGCGGCAGCGTTGTCCCGATCCGCATTGCCAGATCAAGACCCGTTGCCTCGCCGACCAGTTGGATGTCCGAAAGCACCAGCGCAATGTCCGGAAGATCGGCAATGAGGGCAGTGGCCTCATCCGCGCCAACGGCTTCGATTACGGAATGGCCCTGCGCGATCAACATGTCGCGGATTGTTGCGCGCAAGCTGTCGTCGTCTTCGACCAGCAGGACCAGCCCTGTGGTTGCGGGCAAAGCGGCGCGCAAGGGCAGGCGCAGAGTAACCTGAGCGCCGCCGTCAGGGCCATCGTTGGACAGGCGCAAATCGCCTCCTGCGGTCTTGGTCATGTCATAGACCATCGAAAGGCCAAGGCCCGACCCCTCGCTGCCCTTGGTGGTATAGAACGGGTCAGTTGCATGTTTGAGCGCGGAGGGCGAGAAACCCGGCCCGTTGTCACAGACGCGCCATTCAACCCAGGTGTCATGCAAGCTGCGCTGGGCCACAGTGATCAGCCCGACAGCACCACTGGCGTCACGGGCATTCAAGATCAGGTTGAGCAGGCTGTCGAGCATGCGGCCCTTGTCCAGCAGAACGGGCTGATGTGCTGTGTCATTTACGGTGCGCAGGGTCACACCTTCGGGAAGCGAGGGGGCAGCGAGAGTTTCAAGTTCGCTCAGGAGGGCAACAAGGTCAGTCGCCGTCGGTCGCAGGGCCCGTGGGCGTGTGACATCCGCAATCGAGCTGAGCAATGCACCACCGCGATGGGCGGCAGTCAGTGTTCCCTGAATGAGTGGACCGGCATCTGCCGGAAGCGAAGGAAGGCGGTCCAGTTTGGATTGCAATCCCAAGATAATGGTTAGCAGGTTCGCAAAATCATGCGCGAGCCCCGACACCGTCTGGGCCGCCAGCTCCCGTTTGCGGTTTTGTTGCAGGGCCTCGCGTGTCTGGGTTTCCTCGGTCACGTCCATTGACAGGATGTAAACGCCACCACGTGTATCGGGCGTAAAGGCACCCCGAATACGCCGGGCGCTGCCAGCGTCCGTGAATTCGATCACAGAGGGCTTACCGGCATAAGCCTGCTCCAATGCATCTGCGATGCGGGCATAACTATCGCCTAAAACCTCGCTGATGTGCTGGCCCAGAATATTGAGCGGCTTGCCCGGCATTACGGATGACAGGCGCCGGTTGGAGTAGGAATAACGTCCCTGCGCGTCCACGTGAGCAATATGGGCCGGCATCATTTCGGTTGTGAGGCGGGTGCGCGCCTCTGATTCCGTCAGTTGCCTTTTGGTTTCCTCAAGGGTGGTGATCATCGCCGCCAGTTCGCGGTTGGTGGCGGAGAGTTCTGTCGCATGGGCCATTACCTGCTTGGACAGGGCATCAGAGCGCGCATGCAGCAAGGTCTCTTGCTGTTTGATGCGCGTGATGTCGGTGTAGACGGTAACCCAGCCCCCTTCGGGCAATGGCGACCCCTCAACGCTGATGGTGCGACCGTTCGCGCGGGTGCGTTCCATATAATGCGGCGCGAACGCGCGGGCGATGTCCACGCGCTCACCTACAAAAGCTTCGATGTCGTCGACCTCACCATATTCGCCGCGCAAGGCGAGATGACGGATGGTGTCCTCAAATGTCGCGCCGGGGGTCACAAGGGCGTCAGGCAGGTCAAACATCTGTTGGAAGGGGGCGTTGCAGACGGCCAGTTTCAGATCATGGTCATAGATCGTCAACGCCTGCGCAATCAGGTTCAGACCCGCATTGGTCAGGGTCATTGTCTGGCTGTGGGCTGGTGTGTCGCTGGGGGGCAAAGCGGCATCCTTTCGCGCATGGTGCTATCATTGTGGCGTGTGCGCGCAAAGGGGTGGTTTACCCTTGCGGGATTCGAGGGCAACATCAGGGGTATGAAATGGGTCTCAGTCATCGCTACGCTTCTTGCCACGCCATTGGGTGCGCATCCGCATATTTTTGTCGATGCAGGGCTGGAGCTTATTGTCGATGAACAGGGTCGGTTGGCTCAGGTCAGGGTGACTTGGGCCTATGATGCGCTGTATTCGTTGCTGATCACCGAAGATTATGGCTTGGACGCAGATGGGGATGCGGTGCTGAGTTCGGCAGAAGAGGCGCAGTTGGCGGGGTTTGACATGCAATGGGTGCCGGGTTTCAACGGTGATCTTGTCGGCAGTCTGGGGGATAAACCGCTGGTTTTGGGTGGACCCAAAGACGTCACAGCCGTGATGCGCGAGGGACGGATTGTCACAACTCATCTACGTGATGTCGCCGGGTTGCCTGCGGTTGCCGGAGAAATCATCACCTTTGCGCCTTTTGATCCCAGTTATTACACAGCGTACGATGTGACGCAGCGCGTCAGCGTCACTGGCATGGATGGCTGCATGATTGCCAAAGACTCCCCCGATCTGGACGTCGAGATGGAGAAGCTGCAAGCCGAACTGGCCACCTTGGGACAGGATCAGGACGCGGTCGAGATGGGCTTTCCCGAGGTTGGTGCCGCCTTTGCCACCAAGGTACGGATCTCATGCGCGGGCTTCTGATCGGACTGTTGTTGGCGGTAGCCGCGGCTGTTTACTGGCTCTGGGGCGCGGGTGGTCTGGGGCAGATCGGGGCTTGGGCGGCAGAGCATCAACGTGATTTCCAGAACCAGATGGCCCTTGCCCTTCGCGCTGTGCGCAGCGGTCAGCCAGCGGCGATCTGGACGCTCTTGGCCGTCTGTTTCGCCTACGGGTTCTTTCACGCCATTGGCCCCGGGCATGGAAAAGTGCTGATCAGTGGTTACGGGCTCGCGCGGCGCGTGGCGATGCTGCGGCTGTCGGTGATTTCGCTGATCGCCAGTTTGGGGCAGGCGGTCACGGCTGTTGTGCTGGTATACGCCGGAGTTTTGGCATTCCGGCTGAGCCGGGAGCAGTTGGTGGGCGCGGCTGACAATGTCATGGCTCCTGTGAGTTACGCAATGATTGTAGCGGTTGGCGCATGGTTGCTTGTGCGCGGATTGCGACGGTTGATGGCGCGTCCTGCACCGCCCGATCATGCGCCGCACGGGGGCGGTCATTGTGACAGCTGCGGGCACAAACACGGGCCAACAGTTGAAGAAGCAGGCGCCGTTACGTCCCTACGCGAGGCGGCGCTGCTGATCGGGGGGATCGCGATACGGCCCTGTACCGGTGCATTGTTCGTGCTGGTGATCACGTTGGGGATGGGGATCCCGCTGGCGGGGATCGCCGGGGCCTTTGCCATGGCGCTGGGCACGGCGGTTGTCACGATCGGCGTGGGGATCGGGGCGGTCGGGCTGCGTGGCGGGTTCTTGCAGGGGGCTGCGGTGTCGGGGCTGACGACACGGGTGATGCCATTGGTAGAGATCGCGGCGGGTATCCTCGTGGTGCTGGGTGCCGGCGGGTTGTTGTTGCGGGCGCTTTAGGGGCGGGTGATGAGTGGCCCGGAAAGAATGTGGAGGTCTGCGTTGAGCCCAAAGCGGACGAGCTACGGCATTGTTGAAAGGTTCGTGGGTTCTGGTTTTGCACCTGCCGCTGTAAGCATCGCGTGAACTTGACCTCGGTGGTGGGTTTGATGATTGAACAACTCGGCTGCACAAAGGGCCGTTGACCTTTCGATCCGTGTTGACCCGCCCCCTGGATACCAAGCAACTATTCCGTTGAGGTCGGCATCCACCAAATGGGTTGCCCATTTTTCAATTTCGTCATTGCGCTGCGAACGAAACAACTTGAAGTCATCCCAATCTGATGGATCGGTAAGGGAGTGCTCGATGGTTTCCTCTGGGCGTTCATTTCCCTTCAATCGCTGTAATATCAAGGCGTCAGCCCAATAAATATGGTTCAGGGTGGCCGTTATTGATTGGAAAAACGCACCTCGATCTCTCCGACGGTCTACATTTGTGAGCCCATCAGCGGCGGTTACCAAAGAGTTATTCTGCCAAGTATTATAGCGGGCCATGGTTCTGCAGTATTCAGCTGAGATCATTTCTCAAGCTCCAATAGTTTTCAATGTAGGATGATTTTGGGATTGGCGTTCTATTTGACGCTCATCGCCACCGATGTGTCTAGCATGAGCTAGGCTGTTCGGAGGGTAACCCTGTACGAAATCTCGGTTATGTCTTTGATGAAGTCAAGCAGCAGGTATAAACGCTTTGTCCCGCGAAGCTGACCTCTTACGCGCCTCGTAACAATTCGAAACAATTGGGAAAACATCAGGAAAAAGTTGACCTCCACGTTTAAGTCTACATCCTTGGCGAATAAAGATTCGCACAAGCGATCAGACCTGCTGACAATGCAGGCATGGGAGGAACTACTTTGGCCAAGCCGCTGACGCGTGCCGAGGGACCGGCGTCGGTTCCAGCACTTTTGCATCGAAACGCAAAGCAATTTGCGGATGCGCCTGCCTATCGTGAAAAAGAATATGGCATCTGGCAAAGCTGGACCTGGTCCCAGACCGAGGGCGAGATCGAAGCACTTGCGCTGGGCCTGCTCGAAATGGGCGTCAACGAGGGTGATTTCATTGCCATTATCGGACGTAACCGACCCTATCTTTATTGGGCGATGGTGTCCGCCCAGATGGTCGGCGCCGTGCCTGTACCGCTTTATCAGGACGCCAACGCCGAAGAGATGGCCTATGTGATGAACCACTGCGGTGCGCGCTTTGCCGTGGTGGGTGATCAGGAACAGGTCGACAAGATTTTCGAGGTTCAGGACCAACTGCCCGAGTTCGAGCAGATGATCTACCTCGATCCGCGGGGCTTGCGGAAATATGACCACGCCGCGCTCACACAATATGCCAATGTGCAGGAGATGGGCCGCCAGCATCGCGAAAAGCATATCAAGGAACTGGAAGCACGGCAGGCCAAGCTGGATTACGACAGCACCGGTGTGATGCTCTATACGTCCGGCACCACGGGCAAACCCAAGGGTGTCGTACTGAGCAACCGCAATGTGATCGAGACAGCAAAGTCATCCTCCGAATTTGATGACTTGCGCCAGACGGACGATATTCTGGCGTATCTGCCGATGGCCTGGGTCGGAGATTTCATATTCTCTGTCGGGCAGGCGATGTGGACGGGTTTTTGTACCAATTGCCCCGAAAGCGCCGATACGATGCATGTGGACCTGCGCGAGATCGGCCCGACCTACTACTTCGCGCCACCGCGTGTGTTTGAAACCCAACTGACCAATGTGATGATCCGGATGGAAGACGCCAGCCGGTTCAAAAAGTGGCTGTTTGACCGTTGCATGGCATTGGCGCGCCGCGTCGGACCCGACATTCTGGACGGCCATCCGGTCAGCCAGTGGGACCGGTTCAAATACAAGCTGGGCGAGTTGTTTATTTATGGGCCGCTGAAAAATACACTCGGGTTCAGCCGTATTCGGGTCGGCTATACGGCTGGTGAAGCGATCGGGCCCGAGATTTTCGACTTTTATCGTTCGCTGGGGATCAATCTCAAACAGCTTTATGGCCAGACCGAAGCGACGGTGTTTATCACCGCGCAGCCGGATGGGGAGGTGCGCAGTGACACGGTTGGTGTGACCTGCCCCGGTGTGGAATTGAAGATCGCGGACAATGGCGAGGTGTTCTATCGCTCGCCCGGCGTGTTTGTGGAGTATTACAAGAACCCCGAAAGCACGGCAGACACCAAGGACGCAGAAGGCTGGGTCGCGACGGGAGATGCCGGATTTATCGAAGAAAACTCCGGTCATCTGCGGATCATCGACAGGGCCAAGGATGTCGGCCAAATGGCCGATGGTTCGCTTTTTGCGCCCAAATACGTGGAAAACAAGCTCAAGTTCTATCCGAACATTCTGGAAGTTGTGGTATTCGGCAACCAGCGCGAAGAGTGCACCGCCTTCATCAACATCGACCTGACGGCTGTTGGGAACTGGGCGGAACGCAACAACATCGGGTATGCATCCTATCAGGAACTGGCGCGTCATCCGCAGGTCATGGATACCATTCAAGGTCACGTGGAAGAGGTGAACGCAAGTATCGCGCAGGACGAGATGCTGTCGGGCTGTCAGATCCATCGCTTTGTTGTGCTGCACAAAGAACTGGACGCGGATGATGGTGAATTGACGCGCACCCGCAAAGTGCGCCGCCGGATCATCGAAGAGAAATACGCTGACATCATCGCGGCGCTTTATGACGGGTCCACGCAGGTAAGTACCGAGACGGAAGTCACCTATGAGGATGGCCGAAAGGGATCAATCAAGGCGACATTGGAGGTACGTGAGGCGAAAGTCATGCCCGTTGCCTCAAAGATGGCCGCGCAATGATTGGTGCCGCGCGACGCGCGCGTGCCGCGACGCCCCGCCCGCCATCCCGATTCCGGGTGATTGGACGATTGGCGGGCATGTTTTTGGCCGGACGAAGTTTCGAGGAAAAAATGAAGGTTGGTGTCGCGTGAAGGATCAAACCGACAGCTATGTCACGGATGATGGCCGTACCATTGGCCCTGTCGTCATGGAGATGAAAAACATCACCCTGCGGTTTGGCGGGGTTGAGGCGATCAAGAATATTTCCTTTGATATCCGTGAGGGGGAAATTCGCGCGATCATCGGTCCGAACGGGGCCGGTAAGTCGTCGATGTTGAATGTTATCAGCGGGTTCTATGTGCCACAGGAGGGCGAAGTCTGGTACAAAGGCTCCAAACGTCCGCCGATGAAGCCCTATCAGGTAGCGGAACAAGGGATCGCGCGCACGTTCCAGAACATTGCCCTGTTTGAGGGGATGAGCGTTCTGGACAACGTCATGACAGGTCGCCTGACCCATATGAAGACGGGGCTGTTCGGGCAATCCTTTTGGAAAGGGAAGGCCGAGCGCGAAGAAATTGCGAACCGCGAAGTCGCTGAAAAGATTATTGATTTCCTTGAAATTCAGGCGATCCGCAAGACCCCGGTAGCACGGCTTCCCTATGGATTGAAGAAGCGGGTCGAGCTTGCGCGTGCGCTGGCCGCCGAACCGTCGCTGCTGTTGCTGGACGAGCCGATGGCGGGCATGAACGTCGAGGAAAAAGAGGACATGAGCCGCTTTATTCTGGACGTGAACGACGAGTTCGGGACCACAATCGCACTGATCGAGCACGATATGGGCGTGGTCATGGATCTGTCCGACAGGGTGGTGGTTATGGATTACGGTCGCAAGATCGGGGACGGGACACCCCATGACGTGCGCAACAATCAGGAGGTGATTGATGCCTATCTTGGAGTGGCGCATGACTGACCATCTTAACGGGGCGTTAAAAGTCACACAACGTACACCAAGCGTACACCGCGCGTACCGCAACGATGGCGTCGCGGGCGGAGGGATTTGCAATGAATGAACAGTTGGCTTTTACCATCGAAGTTTTCGCGAACGGGCTGATGGCGGGCGTGCTTTATGCCCTCGTCGCGCTCGGGTTTGTGCTGATCTACAAAGCGTCCGGGATTTTCAATTACGCCCAGGGGGTCATGGCGCTGTTTGCTGCGATGACACTGGTTGGCATCCAGAACGGTCAGGTGCCGTTTGCGCATCTGATCAATGCGATTTTCGGGACGGATGTGCACCACTTCGGCTGGCACGTTCATTCCTTCCTCGCCATTGCGTTGACGGTTGTGGTGATGATCGCGCTGGCATGGATGGTGCAGAAATTCGTGTTCAAACATCTGGTCGGGCAGGAGCCGATCATCCTCTTTATGGCGACCATCGGTCTGGCCTATTTCCTTGAAGGGGTGGCCGACCTGATGTGGGGGTCCGAGATCAAGTCATTGAACGTCTGTGCCGCCGAGGGGGCGTGTCTGCCGCAGGGCATGAATGTCTGGCTTGAGGGCACAACCTACGAGGCGCTGGGGTACGGGTTCTTTATCGACAACCTTGATATTGTCGCCAGCATTGTTGCGGCCATTCTGGTGATCGGGCTGGTGATGTTTGCACAGTACACCAAACAGGGCCGCGCGATGCGGGCTGTTGCGGATGACCATCAGGCGGCGTTGTCGGTCGGGGTTTCACTGAATTTCATCTGGGTGCTGGTGTGGTCGCTGGCCGGGTTTGTCGCCTTGGTTGCCGGGATCATGTGGGGCGCGAAATCGGGTGTGCAGTTTTCGCTGTCGCTGATCGCGCTCAAGGCGTTGCCGGTGCTGATGTTGGGCGGGTTCACGTCCATTCCGGGTGCGATTGTTGGCGGGTTGATCATTGGCGTCGGTGAGAAGCTGTTCGAGTTCCTGATTGGTGCGCCGTTCCTTGGGGGCGCCACAGAGAACTGGTTTGCCTATATGCTGGCGCTGTTGTTTCTGGTGTTCCGTCCGCAGGGGTTGTTCGGGGAGAAGATCATTGAGCGCGTTTGATGATATCGAGGTGCGCAGTGAATGCGCACCCTACATGCACGCCATAGGGTGCGCATTAATTGCGCACCGAAGGAGGGCCGCACATGTTCTACCGTGAAGCAGGCGACTTTTCGTCAACCTACGCCGAGGACCAGCAAACGTTCCCGATCAAGTTTGACCGGTATCGCTATTACCTTGTGCTGTTCATCGCCATCGTGGTCGTGCCGTTCATGGTCAACGATTATTGGGTGAACTCTATCTTCATGCCTTTCCTGATCTACGCCATCGCGGCGATCGGGTTGAACATTCTGGTGGGATATTGCGGGCAGGTGTCGCTCGGTACGGGCGGTTTCATGGCGGTGGGGGCTTATGCCTGTTACAAGCTGATGACGGCGATGCCGGATGTCAGCATGTTCATCCATGTGCTGCTGGCAGGTTTGATTACGGCGGCCGTTGGTGTGCTGTTCGGCCTGCCTTCGCTACGGATCAAGGGGTTCTATCTGGCGGTGGCGACATTGGCCGCGCAGTTCTTTCTGGTGTGGTTGTTCAACCGGTTCCCGTGGTTCTACAACTACTCTGCCTCGGGCCAGATCAACGCGCCGGAGCGGGATACATTCGGGATCACCATCACCGGCCCCAATACCGAAGCATGGGCGGCCTATCTATTTTGTCTGATCTTTACGATCTTTAGCGCATACGTCGCACGCAACCTCACGCGGGGGTCTGTGGGGCGTAAATGGATGGCGATCCGCGATATGGATATCGCAGCGGAGATTATCGGGGTGAACCCGCTCAAGGCCAAACTGACGGCTTTTGCGGTGTCCTCGTTCTTTATCGGGATATCTGGCGCGTTGTTCTTTTCGATCTATCTGGGCGCGGTCGAGGTTGGCGAGGCGTTTGGCATCACCAAGTCGTTTCTGGTGCTGTTCATGATCATCATTGGCGGGCTTGGCAGTATCTTTGGGAGCTTTGCAGGTGCAGCGTTTCTGGTGTTGCTGCCTGTTGCGCTCAAGATTGTCGGCGTTGACTGGCTGGGCTGGCCCACGGATATCGTGGCGCATTTGCAGCTGGTCATTGTTGGCGCGCTGATCATTATCTTTTTGATCGCTGAACCACACGGCATTGCGCAGCTGTGGCGCGTCGCCAAGGAGAAACTGAGATTGTGGCCGTTCCCGCATTAGGATTGGCCATGGACGAAGGTGGGATAAATCCCACCCGACGGACGACCGGAAAAAAACCGGCAAATAATCGGATAAAATCCAAGGGAGGAAACACCGATGAAGATGAGACTGGCAACAATGGCTGTAGCAGGCCTGATGGCGGCAAGCCCCGTGATGGCGGACCTTATGTTCCCGTCGCTGAGCTATCGCACCGGCCCGTATGCGGCGGGTGGCATCCCGTTTGCGGACGGCTATGCGGATTACTTTACACTGCTCAACGAGCGTGATGGCGGCATTGGCGGCGTGATGACGCAGGTGCCAGAGTGCGAAACCGGCTACAACACCGAGAAGGGTGTGGAGTGCTATGAAGCGCTGAAGGAAAACGCGCTGGTGTTTGAACCGCTGTCGACCGGCATCACCTATCAGCTGATCCCCAAGACCACGGCCGATGATATTCCGATGCACACCACGGGATATGGCCGGACCTCGGCCAAGAACGGTGCGGTTTTCACCCATACATTCAACTATCCCGCCAACTATTGGGACGGCGCGTCGGGGGCGATCAATTATCTGCTGGCTGAAAACGGCGGCGACATTAACGGCAAGAAGATCAGCCTCGTTTATCACAACTCCGCCTATGGCAAAGAGCCGATCCGCACGTTGCAGGAACTGTCCAAGAAGCATGGGTTCGAATTGACGGAAGTACCGGTCGATCATCCCGGTCAGGAGCAAAAATCGCAGTGGCTTCAGATCCGCCGCGACAAGCCTGACTATGTGATCATGTGGGG
>JBARUV010000092.1:0-7460 GCA_049645905.1 Sulfitobacter sp. | reverse complement strand
CGCTCAATATATGGCTTTGACGACACACGGCCACAACGACGCAGCACGCATTTTCTACAGCCGCCTCGGGTTCATTTCCGCAGAAGATGACGTACCGATGAAGCTGACCGGCCAAGAATTCGTATTGTTTGCCCAGAATAGCGAGAGAACATCTTAACGAATGAACAGTTCACGACTTTTGATTTTCTGCGTGATGCTTGAATGGCAGGATTTCCGCTACACAGCGGCAACAAAGTTTGCGCATCCGCAGCATCTTGAGCGCTGCGAGCGCTCGCACCAAGGTTTTGTTACTTCCGGTATGGGCTCGCAGCTCGCTTTCGCCGCTGCAGCATGATCTGCGTGCCAAGGGTCATTCGAAGCGACACACCCTGCCCAAATCGGACATTGCTTACGACTTCTTAATGCTGCGGGGCGGCGCGGCGAAGGAGATATTCGTGCATCACACAGCAGTTAGGCAGCCAAAACCTCGGTCAGGCGGGACAATCTGCCACTTAGTTCCGTAGTTTTCTTATGGGGCAGGACTCTAATATTACGGCGCTCAAAGTTGTTCGAAGGCGCTGTAAGCTATGAATGCGTTGGTCTGTTTCGGCCAACTTTTGGGTTAGTAGTCCTGTCGTTTCCTGTTCGCCCAAACCATCTTGAGACAACCCAGAAAGCTCCGTCATTTCACGAAGGTTGAACCCCAAGCTTTTGCCAAGTCGTATCAAATTAACCAGCTGGACAGTCGTTTCGTCAAAATCCCGATACCCGTTCGCGCGTCTTTGAGATCGAATGAGCCCTCTCTTCTCGTAAAATCGCAGCGTGTCTGTCGTGACATTTGTCGCCTCTGCAAGCTCACCAATTCTCATGAAAACACCCTATTGACCTTGGACTATGCACCAAGGTTTAGAACGCTTCCTGTTGGTATGAAAGGAAAGAAAATGATACCGAAATGCGTTCCCCACAAGATCTATAGAATTTCAGCTTGGTATGATCTCTGCGTCACTTGGCCATTTGCTGCGCCGTTTACGATGGCTGTTTTTTGGAGCTCCATGATGTCACCGTTGAACGCCTTCCTTGGTTTGGGCGCTCTTCCGGACCTTGCCTCGCACACGATGCTATTTGCGAATTTCTTTGGAACGGTTGTTGTTGTCTGGTCGTTGGTCCGTCTCGTTTGGAACGATACACGACTTGCGATCTATGATGGCGTCGGCAGAGTTTTTTTCTCGGTTTGGATGGGAGTGGCGCTTTATTCGGGAATAACACCGCTGGTTTGGTTGTTTCTCGTTCCTGAAGTCTTGTTTGCTGTCCTCCAGATAGCCGGTTTTTTCTGGCTTTCATCCCAAGGCGCAGCGGTCGATACGTGAAGGCCCACACGAAATCTGGAGGGCATTGGCCCGTTCGTTGCTGAACGACAGGCGCACCTGACACCAAACAATCCGCCGACGCACCGACAGTACGCTTGTTGGGCCATCATCCGAGTCTAGACAGGAGGAAATTTGACATCGTTTCCGGCGCACGTCGGAGAATCCGTGACAAGGTGGGGTCAACCGTGGCGAATTCACCCGCTTGCGCGGCGCGGTAATATCCCAGCATGAGAGCTATCGCACCATCGCTCATGCCGGCACCGCGCGCGCCAGTCTCGAAATCTTGCTCGCTGACCACGACGCGCGAGATCTCTTTGCCCATAACACCGCTCGCCAGATGCGCCAGATCTTCGAGGCCAAGGGCCTCGCTGCCGGTCAATGGTGGTGTTGGCCCGTCGATCACGTCGTCCCCGGCAAGCAGGGCAGCATCAACCGCAGCAAGGTCATCATGGCTCGTCCAAGCGACCTTGCCATCTTGCGGCCCGCTCAGTGTTCCCGCCTCAAAGCCTCGGACATTCATCTGGAGCGCAGATTGCGCGTAGAATCCATGGCGCAGTGCAGTCCATGCAAGGCCTGACTCCGCCAGCATTTGCTCGGTCGCGGCATGATCCCGACCGGGCGGAAAGTGCGATGTCGCAGAACTGGACATCTGGCTGGTATAGAACACGCGGCCTACACCAAGGTCACGGGCCACAGTGATCGCCGCCGCGTGCTGGGCGCGCGGGTCGCCCCCCGTTGCCGCCGCATTCGACGACACCAGCAAAAGCCGCTCTGCCCCTTCCCAGGCGTGGCGAAGGCTCTCGGCGTCGCCGTAATCGCCCTGCCGCACGCGAACGCCGCGCGCCGCAAGGCTGGCCGCCTTTACAGGGTCGCGCACGCTGATGCCGATGCGGTCTGCGGGCACATGCTCCAGCAGGTTCTCAACAATCTTGCGGCCAAGCAGGCCAGTGGCACCTGTGACAATCAACATGGGTTTGTCTCCTGAATAAATGCAATCGGGGCGGCAGACCTGCTCTTTTCCCGGCTCTCACGAGACACTTACTGTTCTTTCCAGCTTTGATAACTCCTCAAATTTCGAATAGCTTGTTCTGCATGAAGAACAATCTATCTCCCGACGATCTGGCGACCTTCCTCGCGGTGCTGAACGAAGGCGGCTTTCGCGCTGCGGCCAAACGGCTTGGCGTTGCCCCTTCAAAAGTCAGCACGACGCTCGCGCGGATTGAGGCGCAGCTGGGCGTGCCGCTTATCTTGCGCACGACCCGCAGCATCCGGGCGACCGATCAGGGCCGTGCTCTGGCGGACCGTATCGCGCCTCTTCTGTCAGAAATAGATGCGGCCTGTCTGGAGACTGCGCAGGCATCGGACCATGTGCAGGGCAACCTGAAACTCAATGTGCCGGGCGCGGTGATGCCGGATATTCTGCCGCCGATCCTCGGCGCGTTCCGGCGCGCCTATCCAGAGGTCGAGGTCGAGCTCGTGGTTGAGAACAATCTTGTGGATATCATCGCGGCGGGGTGTGATGCAGGCATCCGCTATGGGGCCAGCCTGGAACAGGACATGATTTCCATACCGATCGGCCCCCGTGCGCAGAAGATCGCATTGGCAGCCTCGCCCGCCTATCTGCAAGAACGTGGTCATCCGGAAAAGACTGAGGAGCTGACAGGCCACGACGCGATCCGCTACCGCCTGCCAGACGGTCGCCGCCTGCCGTGGTCACTGAAAGACGGGGAGGAAATCGTCACGGTGGAGCCGATCACCCGGCTGACGATCAGCGTCAACGCGCTGAACACCGGGCTGGCCTACGCGCGCGCCGGGTTGGGAATTATCGCGACTTTCCAAAACTGGCTGGAGGATGACTTCCGCGCCGGAACTCTGATGCCGGTTTTGCCAGATTGCTGGTTATCTCAGGATGGCCCAAGGCTGTATTATCCCAGCCGCTTTGCCTCTGCGCCGCTGCGCGCTTTCATCGCGATATGTGGTGGAAAAACCGACCAGCCTTGAGCGCGCGTGGCTGGACTGCGTACAGACCCAGCCGTGGTTCAGCTTATTGGCAGGCCGGCGAGGCGGCGCCCTTCTTCGGTTATCAATGAGAAATCCGTCCCGAGGTAGGAATCGGCTGCCGCTGTCGTCAGCATGGCAATTGCTACTTGAAGGCATCACGCCCCAGGGCGCGGTACAAACTGGCCGACTTCTGCTCGGCCCCACTGGCAGGTTGTTACGCCGCCGTTGAGAGGATGAACGATGGCAAAGCAAAAGACCCGCGAGACTCCAGCGATCAAGTCCATGAACATCGGTGCCGCTACTGTTGATATCGGCTCGCGTGAACACATGTGACATGATCTCCAAAAGCAGGGACGAAGTATTGGGGCTCAGGTCAGAAGAGCCGCCATAAAACAATCTAAATTGTACTTTTGGAATTTGCTGATCTCGCTTGCTCCAACCAAAGCGGTGGCTTGGTGGACGGGACCCGCGAGGGTGTGGTTGTTTCGTTGGTTCTGAAAATGCTCGACAGCAGCGCCAAGGCAATTGACCCCTCAGCTTGGGTCGAATTATTCCGTCCCATGGTGAAGAGGATACGCATGAGATTGTCTCGCTGTTCACCTGTAGGCAAATGGAAGCTCACCTCGATCTGGGGCCCTTTGTGTTTGATGACATTTGCCGCGAAAGGCCCGATTTCAGGTATATCGACAAGAATCCATCTGATGTTTCTCGATACCTGACTTTCATTCTGGAGTCCGATACGTGCGCCGACCAACGACAATGTTTCAATTTGTGCCAAAAGTCTTTCATTGGACCTAGTCGCTATGGTGCAAGGCGAATCGAACTTAAAGCGCTCTTCCCGTTGTTCAGTATTGGGTGAAACTGCGACAGCTTGAACGATAGAAAGCAAGATCATGCTTACGACCGTCCAGAATGCGAGGATAGGGATTTGACCATTGTCAGTAATAACTCGACGATCAATATCTGCATTGATGTAGAGCCCCAGCGCTGCTGCCAAAATCAATAGTACAGGTGTAAAGATCATCACGCGATCGATGCCCCCACGGCCCGCAGCGCTGCCTTTTGGTGTTACCTTAAACGCATGCCCATGCGGTTTAATCAAGGTGGTGATGACGGTTGGCAAGATACGCGGCGCGTGAAGTGCTGCGTGCACTGTCGATGCCAAAGGGAAGAATGAACCAGGCGCGATTATCCGCAGCGTGCAGAGGGTCGCCAGCATGGCCGGTACTTGCAATGAAAGTATTTCTTGCGCGCTTGCTGTCGCGAGAGGAGACCAGCCGGTCCAGAGGCAAATTATTGGGGTAAGGAGGGTGGCGATCACCATAAATGGCTGGACGATCCAAGTCAGAGGCAAAAACATCAACCTGTGATGTAACTTAAGTCCGGGCCCCAACGGTCCGTCGCGGAGGAACAGCATTTGAATGGCACCACGCGCCCATCGGGCACGTTGAACATACATTGCTGACAGCGATTCGGGCGCGAGGCCGACAGCAAGACGCTCATTGAGGTAACGCGTGACATACCCCTTGCGCAGAAGTGCAAGTGTCAGGAGCATGTCTTCGGTAATCGAGCCAGTAGGTAGTTCGCCGCCAATTGCCTCCATAGCAGTGCGGCGGGTGATCGAGTTTGAACCGCAGCAAAACGCCGCATCCCAACCGTCTCGACCAACCATAATAGTATCGAAAAACAATCTTTGGTCGTCTGGCAGCACCTTTCGCAGTCCAAGGTTGTTTTGCATCGGATCAGCATTATAGAAATTATGAGGAATCTGGACGATGCCTACGTTCGCATCCTGAAAAAGCCCCATGGCGCGATAAAGAAAATTCTGCTGCGGAATGAAATCCGCATCAAGGACCATAAAAAACTCGCTGCGGGTACGTGCAATTGCGGCGTTTATATTACCAGCTTTTGCATGAGCGTTGTTTTGGCGGGTGAAATATTCAATGCCTTTTTGAGCGCAATAATTCTCAAGCCACTCCCGCTTGCCGTCATCAAGTATGTAGACAGTAAAACGATCCTTTGGCCAGTCGAGCGCAATAGCACCTGCAATCGTTTTCTCGAGAACTTCGAGGTCTTCGTTGTAGGTAGCAATAAAAACATCAACCTGAGGCAGATCACCGGGCTGTCCTGACCGAAGCCGGGCCTCACCGGCTGTTGCCGCATCGGAATTATTCCTGCGACGCGCCAACATAAGAAAAAGCACAGCGGTATCAAACCAGATTAATACTTCTACGATGATCAAAAACCACGCAAAGGATGCTTCGGCCAAGCCAGTACCTGCTGGAGGAATTGTCTCTGTAAAACGCCAAACAAGATAGCGGACGATTACAGCAAACGTGGCTAAAAAAAGCACCCAAACGGCTACCGGGCGCATACCCACCCCTGACATCCATCGACGTGGAACGAGCAATGCAATTGCCACGACCAGCGCGATTGGAACAAGAAAGTCTGGCATCTCTCACTCCATTTCTATTGGAGCGTTTTCTTCGTCAGAAGGAGGTGCGGTGCTGGTAGGATCGTTCCCTCCCAATCCCCCGAACAACCGTGACAGGCGCAACATGAAACTGTCTTGGTGCAGATCAAAGCGAACATCCGCAGTTCGACCAACATCGCAAAATGATCCTGCTGCAATGGCGTCCTCTAAGTTGACACCACCAAGTCCAACGATAACTCTAAAACCGTCCCGCGTTTCGATCCTTGGGCTTGCGGCTTGCATTTCGCGGTTCGGCCGAGCGCCACTACCATAAGCTGCGAGAACGTTGGCGGTGAACCTATCTGTCGACCCTTTCAGCTGAACCGTTGCAGTCGTTCCTGTCGGAATATTCTCGAAGTGCCTCTCAGGCAACTGGACTTCCAGAAACCGCCGAGAACAATCAAGAACTTTTGCCACACTTTCGCCGACCGCAACAGTAGATCCCTCGTGGGCAGAGGCCTCCCAGATTATGCCGGATGTTGTAACGTCAGGGCTGAAATCCTCTTGGCGTATGGCTTCAAGGCCCAAAGATCTTATTTGGTTCTTTAGGCCAGCACGTTGTGCCTGACGCTCAAGCAAGCGGGCCTTGATATCAGCAAGACGGACGGCAATTTCATTCAAGCGATATTCGATTTGTTCAAATCCATTGGCCGTTAGGTCAATACCCATTTCGCCACTGAGAGTATCACGTTCAACCTTCAGCTGATCGAATGCGGCCTGCTGCTGTGCAAGATCGGCGACCGCTACTGAAAGATCGGCGTCGGCATCAATTGCATTGGTCTGTGTAGCAGAGCCTCTTTTTACAAGTGTCTCAATACGTTGGGCGTTTCTTTGAGCATTCAGAAAAGCCGTATTTGCGCGGTCGATGTTGGCGGTTGCTTCTGCGAGACGCGGAATGAACCAAGCTGTCCGAGCTTCGACCAGCGCGTTACGTCGGGCTATGAGTTCCTTCCTCAGTCGCGCCAGATCGCGTATCTGCTTTTCCATCCCGACGATCTCGCCGCTAATTGATCCAAGTGTGGTTCGCGCGGTTTGGAGAGCTCTGCGTTGACTTCGCGAGTTTTTCAACACGATAAGTGTATCGCCACCTTTTACTGTTGCCGAAACCGGCTTGGTCGGCGTGACAATAATTCCGCTGAAAGGAGCGCTAATGTTAATTAGCGGCGCATTCACGACTGCGGATGTTGAGACATAACTGGTCGCATAAGGCGCAACCGTGAAGCCAACCACAGTCAAAAGTACTGCCGCAATTAAAACACGAAGAACAGTAATTGGCATTTTTTGTCCCTTTAGGCGGCTTGGTGAAGTCAAGCAAGAGCTTGAAATTCTACCTTAGATTGTACACCCCGGACTGCCAGAGGCATTCTAAATTTTCAAGTCTTTTCACAACCCTGAGTCAATAAATTGACGAACCATGACTAGCTGCAGACTGAAGCCAAGCATCATGAGAAGTAAGCTGTCGGTACCTTCTTTGTATCATATTTTCATTAGAAGAACGGCAGTTTAGGATTGGTGGTACCTATGCTCCACGCTCAGAGACCCCGACTTTGCAAAGCCCATTTTTTGCGCACAGCAGTCTTTGACGCATGTCGGAGCGAAAGCCGGATTTCTGCCAAATATTGTAGTTTGCAAGCTGTGGC
>JBARUV010000091.1:0-2661 GCA_049645905.1 Sulfitobacter sp. | reverse complement strand
ACCGAATAGATCGCCATCCCCGTGTTGTAATACACGTCACGTACCAGGCTTTCCGGTCCGTTACCTTTCCCATTGGCATAATAGGTTTCCAACATGGTTTTCACGATTGGCACTTCCTGACCACCGGCCACGTTTGTGCCACGAAGAAGGCCCTTTGCCTCTTCCGCGCCAATGTTGGAAATGTCCACTTCGTTCAGCCAGTTGACTGACAGATAGCGGTCGATCGGAAACCGGTTGCGCCGCATTTCTTTTGAGGCGACCACATGCCCGCCAGCGAGTAGCCAGCTGATCACATAGTCGGGCTTGTCACGACGGATCTTGCTCCACGCGCCGGACTGGTCCGACCCGGGCAGCGGTACGGGATAAAGCTCCAGCTCAAACCCTTCCTTTTCAGACAGGGTTTTCAGGATCTCAATTGGTTCCTGGCCGAAGGGATAATCCAGATAGATGAACCCGATCTTCGCATTTTCAAAATCGTCAGCCATCTGGGCCTTGATGAAGGCAACGTCATTCGCCGCCTGTTGCCAATACGTCGGACCGACCGGGAAGACCCATTCGAACACCTCGCCGTCCACCGCGTCGCCACGACCGACGAAAGACTGCATCAGTACGTTGTCGTCCTTCATCGCACGCGGCAGAACCGCATTCGTGACAGGCGTGGACAGAAAATTGAAGATGAAAACACCGTCGCGCTTGAGCTGCTCATAGCATTCCACCCCGCGTTGCGGTTCATTACCGTGATCGCGCACGATGATTTCAACCGGATGGCCTTCGATACCCCCGTTTTCGTTGGTATACATCGCGAGGTCCTGGGCGGCCTGGGCCACCTGAGGCGAAATGAAGGTGTAGGACTTGCTGAGGTCGAAGCAGAGCCCAAACCGGACCGCCTCCTTGTCCTGCGCGGGCGCGACTGTCGCCACGGCCGCCAATGCGGCGGTAAGGGCCACCGCCTTGATACGCTGTTTGATTGTCATCTGTTCTTTCTCCCGTTGACTAAGTGCAGGACGGCTTTATCGTTTTGTGGGCGCGCCGCCGTCCTGAAAGACGCTGATCCCTGTCTTAACTGCCCATCATTCCTCGTATTTCGAGGAACTTTCCCTGACTACGTCCCACACAACGTCAGTGTATTCTGCGATCCAGTCGGTTTGTGGCACCCAGGTTTCTCCGTCCCACATCTCGATACGCGTCTTGCCACCGCCACCGTGATCTTCTGCTGTCACGGTAATCGGCGCCATCAACCCGTTGGCGTCGTAGTCTTCGAGTGCCTCCAGACCAGCCTTGTAGGATTGCGCAGTGATCGGAAGACCTTCAAGCTCAGTCGCTTTGCGTGCGGCCTCGAAAATGATCGAGTACATCGCCAGACCGGTATTGTAATAAACGTCCTGGGTATTGACCAACGGACCCGAGCCTTCGCCAGTGTCATAAAGCTCCCTTATGATCTCGGTCCGCAAGGCCACGTCCTGACCGCCTACGACATTGGTGCCGCGCTTCAGTCCGATGGCCGTCTCCGCGCCGATGTTTGCGATGTCCACTTCGTTCAGCCAGTTGACCGAAATGTACTTTTCCATCGGAATGCGATTGCGCTGCATCTCTTTCGACGCAACTACATGTGCGCCACCGAGCATCCAGGAGATCACGTGATCGGGCTTGTCCCGTCGCATTTTTGACCAGGCACCCGACTGATCGCTGCCGGGCAGCGGCACGGGATAGAGCAGAAGCTCAAAGCCCTCTTTTTCCGACAATGTCTGGAGAATCTCGATCGGCTCCTGACCGAACGGATAATCAAAATAGATGTAGCCGACCTTGACGTTCGAAAGATCGCCACCGTGCACCTGCTTAATATAGGCAATATTGTTGGCAGCCTGTCCCCAATAGGTCGGGCCGATCGGAAAAACCCATTCAAAGACCTCGCCGTCCACGGCATCGCCACGCCCGACAAGTGATTGCATGAGAATGTTCTCGTCTTGCATCGCACGCGGCAGGATCGCCAGAGACACCGGCGTGGACAAGGTATCAAAAACAAATACGCCTTCACGGCTAAGCCGGGTATAGCATTCGATCCCGCGCTGCGGCTCGTTGGCGTGATCGCGCACGATGACTTCAACCGGCTCGCCACCGATACCGCCCTTCTTGTTTATCAGCTTTGCCAGATCCATCGCGGCCTGCGAAACCTGCGGAGTGGCAAAGGTATACGCCTTGCTGAGATCGTAACAGACACCTACCTTAAACGGCTCGGCAAATGCTTGCGCCCCGGCACTCAGGCCGCCCATCATTGAAAGTACGGCCAACACTTTGGTAATTTGCTTCATCTTTTCCTCCCTGAACACCGCCTGTTTGGAACCTCAACTCAGCCATCTTTTGCGGCGGCTGTAGTGTTTGACATTGTGAAAATCCGTGCCCTCACCGCCTCCGAGATAGAATTCCTGAATGTCGGAATTGGATTTGAGGGCTTCGGCCGTGCCGTTCATGACAACGCGACCGTTTTCAATCAGATATCCTTCTGAGACGATCTCCAGAGCGGCCAAAGCATTCTGTTCCACAAGAAGAACCGACATGCCTTGCTCTTCGTTGATCTTTTTCAGAATTCCGAAGATTTCGGCCACCAGATAGGGCGCAAGTCCGAGGCTCGGTTCGTCCAGCATCAACAGGCTCGGCTGGGTC
>JBARUV010000090.1:0-11366 GCA_049645905.1 Sulfitobacter sp. | reverse complement strand
TCAATAAACGGGGTGATGTTGATCTCGCTGTTTTCCGCCAGATCGTCGTCGTTGTCGCGGCCCAGACGTGCGCCCATCTCCCCTACTCCGCCGCTGTGCGGGTCGGCGCGGCCGCGATCCGGTACGGTGTCTCGGCTTTGGGCCGCACAACCAGATCAAGATCGCGCGAGAGCATCCTTTCGACCAGCGCGCCCGCGTCCGACAGCATGACCTTGTAGCCGCCGATACCGCGCGCAAGAATGTTGTAGAAAATCACCGCCGGAATTGCCGCCACCAGCCCGATCGCCGTCGCCAGCAAGGCCTCCGCAATACCCGGCGCGACAATGGCGAGGTTGGTTGTGTTGCTTTCAGAAATCGAAATAAAGCTGTTCATGATCCCCCATACGGTGCCGAATAGTCCGACAAAGGGCGCGGTAGAACCGATGTTGGCCAGCATGCCAGCACCAAACCCCATCCGTCGCGCGGCACCTGCTTCGATGCGCGCAATCTCGGACCCTGCCCTTTCCTTGATCCCGTCCTTCAGTTCGACATCATCACCGGACCGTTCCTGTTCACGCACAGCCGCGCGGATCATGTGACCCAGAACGCCTTTGCCTTTTGCAAACCCGCTTTGCGCTGCCTCCAGCGTGTCAAAACTGTCCAACCGGCGATAGCGGCGGCGCAGGGTCAGCCGGCTCCAGCGCAGCACCAGAACCTTTGCGAAAAAGATCACCCACGCGAGCAGCGACGCAAACAGCAAGGACAACATCACCGCCTTGACCACCCAATCGGCCGCCATGAACATGCCAAGTGGCGACATTTCCTCGTGGCCCGCCGTTTCCAGCCACGTCATAAGCCGGGTCTGGTACGGCTCCAGCGGGGCCAGCCACGCGGGCAGATCAGCCGCCATCGCAGGTGCCGCGAGGCCGCAAAAAAGGGTGATCATAAGTGCAAGGAAGGTATGTTTCATATCTCAGGTCTCGGCCCAAAGCCTAATCATGTTGTGATAAATGCCGGTCAGCCGCACCACATCGGGGTCATGGGCTTCCAGTGTTTCGCTCAGCGCCTGTATCGACTGGTCGAGATCAAAAAGAATGCTGCGCTGCGCGTCGGAACGGATCATGCTTTGCAGCCAGAAGAACGACGACACCCGCGCGCCGCGCGTCACCGGCGTTACCTGATGCAGGCTGGTTGACGGGTATAAAACCATATGCCCTGCCGCAAGCTTGACCGACTGGGTGCCATAGTGGTCCTCGATGATCAGCTCACCGCCATCGTATTCATCAGGATCGCTTAGAAACAGGGTCATCGACAGATCGGTGCGCAAGCGTTCCTGCGTCAGCGGGTTGATCCGGATCGCATTGTCCACATGGGTGCCAAAGGTCTGCAATGTCGCATATTTGTTGAACATCGGCGGTAGGATCAGTCTGGGCAAAGCGGCAGACAAAAACGTCGGGTGCCCGTTCAGTTTCTGCAGGATAAACTGGCCCAGTGTCTGCGCAGTGTCACAGGTGGGTGGCAGTTGCTGGTTGTGTTTGACCATCGCTGATTGTGCGCCGGCAGTCTTTGTGCCGTCCTCCCAATCCGCCGCGTCAAGGTGCGCGCGGCACTGGTGCACCTCATCGTCAGTCAGAACATCCGGGATCGTAATCAGCATTGTTTCGCCTCGTTGGTTATGACGCGCGACCCACCCGAAAGCGGGCCGCGCGTCTGCTCGATTATTAGAACTTCATGTCCAGCGACACCCAGACTTCGCGGCCCGGCGCCACATAGGTAAAGGGCGAACCGGACCGGTAGCCCGCGTCGTAAACGGTTTCGTCAGAAACATTGGTGATCCCGAATTTGATCGCCGTGTTTTTGGCCACCTCGTATTCGCCCAGCACATCCAGCGTCCACGCCGAGGGCAGTGAATTGCCGTTTGCATAGCTGCTGCCAAGGTCCATCGACCCCTGATAGTTGATCCGCCCGCCCAGCATCAGCGCATCGGTGACCTGATAGGTGGCCAGAATGTTGAACTGTTCGTGGGCGAAGTTGGGCAGCGTTTTGCCGATTGCATCCGCATCCTGACTTTCGAGGATCTCGCTGTCCATGAAGTTGGCGCCGCCAAACAGGCTCAGCCGGTCATTGACCCGACCCGCAACACCGAATTCCAGACCTCGCACACGGTATTTCATCGTGTCATAGGTGGCTGAATTGCCCCGTGGCCCGATGTCCTCACGCGCATTGTCCTTGGTGGTCTGGTACAAGGCAGCCGTCAGCAGCAGATTGGGATTGAGCGAATATTTCGCACCCAGCTCGAACGAGGTATTCTCTTCGGGCGCCAGCCCTTCACCGCCGCTGTCAAGACCACCATAGAAACCGCCGCCCGCTTCAAGCTCCTGACCCATCGGATTGCTTGAGGTCGCCGCCGCCGCATAGAGGTTCAGCTGATCGTTGACCGCGTAGTTCGCACCAAGGTTCCAGTTGAACAACACATCATCGCGCGCATAGGCGTAAGGGGTGCCGTCGAACCCCTCACCTGTTCGCTTGATGTCATACATGTCCAGACGCAGACCGCCATTCACGGTCCATTGCGGCGAAAGCGCAACCGTATCGAGCAGATAGAGCGATGTTGTCTCTACCTCTGTTGCGGTCTCGGATGTGCCCCTTACAGGGCTTTCACCGCTCCAGCACCCCTGCCCGATCGGATCGGGGTTGATCGCTGACACGGTACAACCTCTGCTGCCTGCCGGTGGCTGGTAATCCTCGCTCTGCAGATTGGCATAACTGAACTTGCTGATCTCTTCCTTGGAATAGGACAGCCCGACAATGTAATTGTGGGTCGCGCCGGCAAATTGCGCGGTTCCGGACAGTTCCAGCACATCTGCCAGCGTGTCGGTTTCCTGATACCAGCTCTTGAAGCTCAACCCGACGGTCCAGTCCTCTGGATTGGTGGACCCGTTGGTGTTCAGACTGCTTGGCGCTGTCAGCACGTAATCGTTGACCGCCGCAGAATACCGCAGTGTGTTTGTCAGCGTCAGACCGCTATCAAAGTCATACTGCGTCTTGAACGTGCCGACCTTCTGCTCGGCGACCTGATAGTCACGCCCCACCACACCATAAAAGGTGCTCGGATCGACGCCATATTCGCTGACCGGTCCGTTCAGGCCAAGCGCCTCGTCGTTGACATAGGCAATGCCCCAGTCCGGCGTCTGCTCGATCTTTGTATAGGTGTACCCGAAATCGAGCGTCAGCGCATCGGTCGGCTTGACGCGTAACGCCACGGCGGCGCCCTGCCGGTCGTCGGTGATCGAATTGCGGCCAGCGACTTCGCCGTCCTGCAACAGGCCGTTGAACCGCAGTTGCACCGTCTCGCTGAAGGCGCGGTTGATATCGATTACCTGACGCACGGTACCGGCATCCGTAACAGTTGTCGTAAAGCGGCTGAAGTCCAGTTCCTGTGGCCGTTTGGAAATGATATCCAGTGCGCCGCCGGTAGTGCCGCGTCCGCCAACAGTGCCTGCAGGCCCTTTAGAGACTTCTATCTGCTCAGAGTTGAACGTTTCTGCAATGCCGATGCCGGGGGTGCGGATGCCGTCGTTATAGACATCGTTGTTCGCCTTGAAGCCGCGGATAAAGATGTTGTCGCCAAAGGATGCCCCACCCTCGCCAAAGCCGAGCGAGATGCCCGGTGTGGAACGGGCGATTTCGCGCACGCTTGTGGTGCTTGTGACTTCCAGCACTTCCTGGGTGATCGCTGTGACGGTGCGCGGCGTGTCCTTGAGCGGGCCGGGCAAACGGCTGTTGGACAATGTATTGGCCTTGAACGGCGCGTCAGGGTCTGCAAAACCGCTGCCCCCTGCCGCTTCCTGTGCTGCGGCGCGGGCGGCTGCTTCGGCCTGCACGGCGGCTGCGGCACGGTCGGCCGCTTCCTGTTCAGCGCAGATCGGCGTGCCGGCGTATGCGGGGGTGCAGACTGTCGGTTGCGCGGGTCGCGCTGCACGCTTGGTGGTGGTGCGTCTGGGGCGAGGCGTTGTCGCCTGTACCGGTGCTTCGGTTGTCTCGACGTCGACCGGGGGCAGCACAATCAGGTCGCTGTCTTGCGCCATCGCGCCAGTCGCCAGACAGGCCACCGCCAGCGATGAGCCAAATCTGCGGGCTACGGTTTTTGTTCTATGGGGTGTCTTGGCCGCATTTTGGCGGTCTCTCAGTGAATCTTGCATCGGTCCCTCGCAATAGTGTCCAGAGTGTAGTGCTGGCTTGCAAAGAACGTGATGCGGCTGGCTGATTTCAGCCCCCTACTAATCCGACTCTTTTAGTAAGTAAATAGGTTTTTGTTATGTTAAGCAGTTGGCGGGTCGCATATGTGCGCAGCGCATCAGTCAATGTTGCGGTCTGGAACTGGAAACGACCCGGCGTGCATGGCGTGTCGGATGATGAGGGTTTTGTGCGCCTGTCAGCAGGGTTGAGGATGAAGCCCCTACCCTGCCCTCCCGACCCGTGTTCTTTCTATGTTCTTGCCACAGTCACCTCGAAAACAGCTGTGGCCCGCCCTCATTCTTCATCGTCGAGCGCTTCGAGAAAGGCCTCTATTCCGCGTTGCAGGGTCGCTTTGGGGACTGCAGAGAAGTCACGGTTCAACCTCAGGTCTACCCGCCCGTCAGACGCGATGACCTTCGCCTCCCCTTCAGGGCGACCGATCCGCAACGAGGTTTTTGACATGGAGCGGGCTTGCTGCGGGGCAACGGGTTTTGGTTTGTCCCCGACCACCTGTTGCAATATCCGGATCTCGTCTTGCGGTTCACTGCGGGGGGCCTCGCGCAGGGCGGCGACCACCTCTTGGGCGCGTCCCGGCGTCGCATCCAGCGCCTTGGACAGGTCGATGCCCAAAGCACGGGGAATCGCCTCCGGAAAGCGCAGGACCCCTTCAAGGTCTTCCAGAAGCCGCGCAAACTGGCGGATATAACTGCGCTTCTGTTTCAGCGCAGAGGCGTAAAGCTGCGTGACCGCCTCGCCCACGTCGATGCCCGCATCCCCCGCGTAGGACAGGGCCAGTTGCGCCATCTCACCAAACGACAGGTCTTTTCGCACGAGGTTCTCGTCCACCATTGTCCGGTAGAGCCCTTTCAGCGGTTCCCCGCGGGGAACCAGTGCTGCGGGAATACGGGTGTAACGCGCGTCGCCGGTTTCCTCGGCCAGCTCGCGAAAGGCGTTGAGGCGGCGAAATCCTTGAATCAACTCGTACCCCTCATCTGCCTGTGCCACCCGGATCGGGTTCGACAGGCCGACGGATTTGATCGATTCCTTGAGTTCGGCCAGTTCGGGATCCGCATTGCGGGACCGGTCGCGGATCAGTCGCGTGGTGTGAACCTGCGCCGTCTCGATCAGGTCAGTGATCAACCCCAGCTTTTTCAGCCGGACATGCTCATGCGCAAGCGCGTCGTTTTCCGCCCTGATCGCGGCCTCGGCCCCTGCCCTTGCCGCGCTTGCATCCGCAGTTTCCACAATCGCGCTGGCCATCGGGCCGCGTCGCGCGGGCACCGCACCGTGGTTTTGCAACGGATGCCCCTGCACATTGAACGCCTTGGTCTCCGGCGCACGCTCGTTCCCTCCGGGGCCACCAGCCCGCGCGTCGTCCTCCTCGGGGTCAAAATCAATATCGAAAACGCTGCGTTTCTTAACCATCTATCAATCCTCCAGTTTGTCCCAGGCCTGCACGAGGGTGCCGCGGAACTCTTCATATGCCCGATCAAACGATGCCCTTGCCCTGCGCCACGTCTCGCGTGTCATCTGGCGGTAATCCATCTCGTAGATCGACGACAGAAAACGCCCTGACTGCTCTACCGCGCGGGTCATCTCGATCGGGTGCTCTGTTACATGTGACTTGAAAACCTGACCAAATGCTGACTGCATCGCACGGTGCAAATCATTATTCGGCTCGAACCGGGTCAGCAGAAAGCGGATATCCGCGAACATCTTCTCGGGGGTTTTCCCCGCGGGGAACCTGCTGTCAAAACGGGCCAGATCCTCCAGCGCCTCGGACAACTGCCCGATGAAACTGGTGGTGCTGTCGTATTCCCAATAGCCGGGGCCGGACGGGATATAGAGCACGTCAGCGGCAAAGACGGCGTTCATCGACTGGTACCCGATGGCGGGCGGGCAATCAAAGATCACCAGATCATAGGCGTCATCGGGGATGCTATCGAGATAGCGCGACACAGCGGCAAAGAACGACCATTCGGGATTGAGATGCCGGTATTGCGCCGAGGCGAATTCAACAAAAGCGGCGTTGGCGCAACTCGGGATCAGGTCAATCGTCGGCCAGCAGGTCGGCTTTATGAAATCGGTTACGCGCAATTCGCTGAGCCCCATACCGGTGACAGAGGCGGGAAGCTTGCGCTGGGGCAGGGAGGCGCCGCTTTCCGCGCCGCCCGTTGCGGCATTCATCCGCGCTGTTTCGTGGATGAGATCGCGGGCCATGATGCCCCAGACGGTGAATTCTTCGGACACGTCGGACAGGCCCATCGAATGCGACAGCGTGGCCTGCGGATCAAAGTCGACGCAAAGCACGCGGTAGCCGTCAAGGGCGGCGGCATGGGCAAAATGCAATGCAACCGTGGACTTGCCCGCACCACCTTTGAAATTGGCGACGGCTGCGCGGATCGCGCGCTTGCCTGCCGGACGTGGCGGCATCAGCGACTGCGACTTTATCCGCAGCTTGCGGCGCAGCTCGTTGATCTCCTCCAGCGTATACCAACGCTGGCGGCCATCCTCCTCGACCAGTCCTTCCGGCAGGGACGGATCTGCGGCAAGGCGTCCGCGCAGGGTGGAGGGGTTGATCTTGAAGATCAGTTCAGCCACCTCCCAACTTGAAAACCGGCGCAGCGTCTTTTCCATTTCGGGCGAGAACGTCTGCTTGCGGATGAAGCCCTGCATCTTGAGGGACTGCGCCTGGAGGCTGGCAAGATCGGCGTGGGTGAACATGGACGGCCCTTTTCGAGAATGGACAGTTCCCCGCGGGGAACCGGTGTTTGACGTTGCCGTTCCCCTTGGAGAACGCATTGCGGCGAAAAAGCAGAACGCTAAATCCCGTTGTTTCCTGATTTACGCCATATTTGCATCTTTTGGAAAGTACTATAATGTAAAAACTGCACGCGGTTTCGCATGACCCGGTTAGGTATAAGGCCACTTTGCACGTGATTCGCAAAGTTCCCACAGCGATCAGCAGGATGCGGCCTATTTGGGGGGACAGGATGAACGGTCTTACCAGATATAGGGTGACAAAAGCGTTCTATTAGGGGACACACAGGATGGCCCCCTATACCTATAATACCTGATTTCTATTTTGAAATGGTTCAGGGAAGAGGGTGTGGACCGATCAGGCCTTGACAGAATCGTGAAACCGGACGCTAATTGGGAAAATGCTGGAAAAGACGTTGTTGAAATGTCAGAACCAGCGCACGGGTCAAAAAGAACCTGTTTACCAGAGGCGGGCACTTTCCAAGCGATAGTGCAATATCGAGGGCAGCAATGTTTTCACCAAAACCAGCGGGGCGTCACGCCGCCGCGCAGAAGTACGACATCATCACCGCATTGGGAACCTATGCGCTGGCGCGGGGCAAGCATGACCAACGGCTGGTTCTGCGGCTACTGACGCTGATGACAGCGCGCTACAACTGGGGGCGCGACGAGCTTGCTGTGGGCCAGCGCGAAATTGCGCGCCTGTGGTCTGTGGATGAACGCACGGTCAAACGCGAGATGGCCAAGCTGCGGGGCCTGGGCTGGCTGGTTGTCAAACGTCAGGGGGCGCGGGGGCGGGTGACGGAATACCGGATCGACATCAAACGGATGCTGGAATCAACGCGCGGCGATTGGGTGTCGGTCGGGCCCGACTTTGACATGCGGATGCAGGGCACACCTGCCCCCGAGCGCGTGGTGCCCTTGCCGGTGCGCGGCAATGTGCCTGCGCCGGACGTAACCGGCGGCACCGAATGGGCCTTGGCGCAGGCGGTGTTGCATGCCGAGGATGCGGGAACTTACGGCAGTTGGCTGCGCGCGCTGACCCGGACCGGCAGGGCAGGGGGGCGGTTGACGCTCAAGGCCCCGAGCCGCTTTCACGGCTCTTACGTGCAAACACATCTGGAGGGTCGGGTGCTGGCCGCCTGTCGGGCGGTCGACGAAGATGTGACCGAAGTGGTTATCATCGTGTGAAACCGGTCCCGGTGCGCAGGCCAGCGTGACGAGTTACAGCCCCGCCGCCCTGGTCAGATTGACCCGGAAACGATCCCTGCGGCGCTGATACCGGCGCGTCATTTCGGCGGAGGCATGGCCGAGATGTTTCTGGATATACCGTTCGTCGACCTCGGCACTTGAGGCAAGACCGGCCCGCAAGCTATGGCCCGAGAACAGGGCAAGGCGCTCCGCTTCGGGCAGATCGCCGCGGATGCCTGCATCAAGCACCGTTTGTTTGATCAACCGCGCGACGTGTTTGTCAGAGAGCCGCGCATCAAGGACGCGCGTGTTGTCACGGGTGGTGCGGCGGAACAGCGGGCCAAAGTCGATCTTGGCAAAGTGCAGCCAGTGTTCCAGCGCATGCACGGGGCAGGTCTGATCGCTTGACCCGCGGCCGATCTCGACCTCGCGCCAGCCGGTCTTGCCGCGCAGGAACACCACTGCACCATCGTCCTCTATCTCTATCCAGCCACCGCTGTCGGGGGTGTCGTCCTTGCCGTGGTCAAGGCTGACAATCTCGGACCTGCGCAAGCCGCCGGCATATCCGACCAGCAGAATCGCGCGATCCCGCAAACCGCGCAGATCAAAGGGCAGGGTGGCGATCATCGCGAGTATGTCCTCGGCCAGTACCGCCTCTTTTTGCACCGGCGGGCGGGCATGTTTGCGCCGGATACCCGCAAGAACAGTGGCGATATGGCGGTCCTTGCGATCAAGCACAAACCCGCGCTGCTGATAGTGCCATGCAAGGCCGGACAGGCGCCGCTCGATGGTGGAGACAGACAGCGCAGGCGAACCGCCGTCCGGCGTCGCACAATTGGCAATGTAGAGACCAATCAGCTCCGGCGACGGGGGCAACGCCTCAGCGCCGCGCCTGCGGCACCAGCGCGCGAAATGCGCCCAGTCCTTGGCGTAGGCCTTGTTGGTATTCTCTGCGGTGGCGTGACGCGCGTAGTCCCGCGCGGTGTCCACCAGCCGGTCCAGCGTACCGGACCCTGCAACAGACGCGGGCAATGCAATTGCATCGGTCCGCGCACTGGCGGCGTCCGGCGGCTCTGATTGCGATTTTTCGTTGCTTTCCGACATGACGCTCAGCATAGTTTTGAATGTCCGATAATGCAAAAACTGCTCAGCTTTTTCAACCGACCCGCAGGATGATGTGCCACTGATAGTCGATGCGCACGCAATGCCGACCGACATGCGGTTACCTTTGGACGGGGGCGCAATTTTCTGCACAATAACCAAAAGGTGATCTGCGTTTTCACGATCTGCTGCGATTGTTGAGAATAATGACCTATCATGAAAGGCGAAGATGAAAGCGGTAAGGCAAATAACCGTCCTTTTGGGCGTACTTGCAGGGGGCCTGTACCTTTGGGTGGTCTACGTGCCCGAATCCCGACCGCTACTGGAACGGACCGGACTTTTTGATCTGTTGGGCATCGAGATGCCGCACGCCACGACCGACGGGGCCAGCGCAGGACGGCCGCGCGGCGGCGCGACTGACGTTGTGACGGAGCTTGCGGTGGAACGGGCGATGGCCGATCGGATCACCAGCATCGGGGACGGGCGGGCGCTGCGATCTGTCACTGTCCGGTCGAATGCGGTTGGCGTGATCACCGATCTTACGCTGGCCTCCGGCCGGCGCATCGAGGCCGGTGAGGTCATTGCGCGGCTGCAGGACGAGGCCGAGAAAATTGCACTGGAACAGGCCCAGATCAGGTTGGATGAAGCCCGCAATGAAGAACAGCGGATCAAGCGGTTGCAGACCTCCGGCGCGGTGACCGAAGTGCGCCTTAGAGAGACCGAAACCGCGCTGCGCACTGCAGAACTGGCGCTGAGGGAGGCGGAGTTCAACCTGTCGCAACGACAGGTGAGCGCACCGATTTCGGGGTGGGTCGGAATCATCGGGATCGAGCAGGGGGACCGGGTCAACAGCCAGGATGTTATTGCAACGATTACAGACCGTTCGGCGATTTTGATCGACTTTCGCGTTCCCGAACGGGTGGTCGGCAAGATCGCCAAAGGACAGCGGATCGAGGTCACGCCGCTGGCACTGCGCGATGTGATACTGGAGGGCGAGATCGACACGATAGACACGGTTGTGGACCGTGCCAGCAGGACGCTTCTGGTGCGCGGGCAGGTCAGAAACAGCGAGGATCTCCTGAGGGCCGGAATGGCCTTTTCCGTCAGCCTCAGCTTTCCCGGTGTGACCTTATTGTCGATCGCCCCGCTGGCCGTGCAATGGTCAAGCGAGGGGCCCTTTGTCTGGGTTGTTCGGGATGGCAAGGCGGTGCAGGTCGCTGTCACAATCGAACAGCGCAACAGTGATTCCGTGCTGATCATTTCGGATGACCTGAAAGCCGGTGATGCGGTTGTGACCGAAGGTGTGCAGACGCTGCGCGACGGGGCCGAGGTGACACCAGTCGGCCCGCAGGATTCGGCCTTTGCACCAACGGGGCCTGTTGAGGGGGATACGTTGTGAGCGTCCCGACACCCCCGTCGCCCGGAACAGCCCTTTTTGTGCGCCGCCCGATCCTTGCCTTTGTGTTGAACGCGCTGATCGTTCTGGCCGGGCTAGCCGCCCTTGTCGGGGCCGAAATCAGGGAGTTGCCCAATGTCGACCGCCCTGTGGTCACGATCACCACCACGTTTTCAGGGGCGGCGCCGGAAACCGTGGATCAGGAACTGACCGGGCGGATCGAGGGTGCGGTCGGGCGTGTTTCCGGCGTGCGGGCCATCGCGTCAAACTCGCGGTTCGGGCGCAGTCGCGTCACGCTCGAATTCAACGACAACGTGGATATCGATGTGGCTGCGACAGATGTGCGTGATGCGGTCGCGCGGATCGTGAACCAACTGCCCGAAGGGGCGGATGATCCGGAGGTTGTCAAAGCGGATGCCAATGCCCAGCCCGTCATGCGGATTGCCGTGACTTCTGCCGGGCGGTCGCCGCAGGAACTGACCGCGATCGTTCAGGACCGCATCGAGGATCGGCTCATTTCCGTGGAAGGGGTCGCCGATCTGCAGGTTTACGGGGACAGGACGCCGATTTTTCGTGTCGATATCGACCAGTTGGAGCTGGCCAGCCGGGGCCTGACGCTGAGCGACATGCAGCGCGCCCTTGCCGATGTGGCCTATGATGCGCCTGCGGGTGATCTCGCGGGTGACCGGCAGTCCATCAA
>JBARUV010000089.1:0-70731 GCA_049645905.1 Sulfitobacter sp. | reverse complement strand
GCCTGATTGGCGCAGCCGAGGATAACATCATCAACCTGTGCCCAATCCACACCTTCATTGCGTGCCATCAGTGCGGCAATGGGCACAGCCGCCAGATCGTCGGCGCGCACCGATGACAACGCACCGCCAAAGCGCCCGATAGGCGTACGTTGCGCATCGCAGATAAAGGCTTGCATATAGATCCTCCCATTAGAGTCTCTATTTAGAGCAAGCAGGTGCTTTGGGCAAGATTAATGTTACTGAATGTGTGATTCGTGATAAATTCAGTAACATGATATAAATTGCACCCCTCATCATTCTGTATCCGTGTGCAATTCCCGGTCTGCATGTTAGAGACAACAAAAATGATGAGAATACCAATCCCATGGACGATGCATTTAAACCGCAAAAGACGCAGGCTGCCGCATGGTTTCGACAGTTGCGCGACAATATTGTAGCAGAATTCCACGCGCTTGAGGATCGCCATCAGGGCGAAAGGCCAGCCGGTCGTGTCGAGGTGAGCAAGACCACCCGCACCGCTGATGACGGCAGTGATGCCGGTGGCGGAGAGATGAGCGTGATGCGTGGGGGCCGTGTATTTGAGAAGGTCGGCGTCAATATCTCAACCGTCTTTGGTGAGTTGGGCGAACGCGCGCAAAATGCCATGGCGGCGCGCACAGGTATTCCCGGCATGAAGGAAGATCCGCGATTTTGGGCGGCGGGCATCAGTCTGGTCGCGCATATGCAGAACCCGCATGCGCCAGCAGTTCACATGAACACACGCATGTTCTGGACACCGCATGCATGGTGGTTCGGCGGCGGTGCCGACCTGAACCCCTGCATCGAATATGACGAGGACACCGCACATTTCCATGCCCAGATGAAGCGTGCCTGTGATCCGCACGGGCTTTCGCTTTATGACGAACTCAAGCTGTGGGCGGATGAATATTTCTACATCCCACACCGTAAACGGGCGCGGGGCGTCGGCGGCATTTTCTATGATGACCGCAATACAGGCGACTGGAACTCGGATTTCAAACTCACACAGGATGTCGGCGCCGCGTTCTTGCCCGCGTTCATACCGCTGGTCGACAAACGGCGTAAAATGCCATGGGATGATGCCCACAAGGAAATACAACTGCGGCACCGCGGCCTTTATGCGGAATATAACCTCGTTTACGACCGTGGCACCAAGTTCGGGCTGGAAACAGGACATGATCCTGATGCCGTATTGATGAGCCTGCCGCCCGTGGCAAAATGGTATTGATATAAAGGGCTTAACTGCCCCTCACGGTATCAATCATCAGTTGCACATTCGCAGGGTCCGCATCCGGCGTGATGCCGTGCCCGAGGTTGAATATATGCGGCCCATTCGACAGGGCATCCACAATGCGACGGGTCTCTGAGACCAGCGCATCGCCACCCGTGACCATGTGTGAAGACGCCAGATTGCCCTGAACGCAGCCGTCCGGCTGCAGGTTCTGCGCCACCCACTCCGCACTCACCGCATCGTCGACCGCGATACAATCCGCGCCAATAGATGCGTGCGTGCCTTTGTACCTTTCACCCGCACCCCGGGGAAATGCAATGATCGGTGTCTTGGGATTTGCTGCCCTGACGCCATCAACAACTGCGCGCATCGGGGCGATCGAATAGTTGTCAAAGTCAGCCCCTTGTAGCGATCCGGCCCAACTGTCGAACAGCTTCACGACCTCGGCGCCCGCCTCAATCTGGGCGTTAAGATAGGCAATGGTAGCTTGGGTGATCCGATCGACCAGCGCATCGAACACAGGCTTGTTTTCCGCCTTGAGCGCATGTGCAGGTGCCTGATCGGGTGTGCCTTTGCCCGCGATCATATAGGTCGCGACTGTCCACGGTGCGCCTGCAAAACCGATCAAAGTTGTCTCGTCCGGGAGTTTTTTGGACAGGATACCCACGGTATCATAAATAGGGGCGAGGTGCTCATGAATGTCGTCCGGATCCTTGAGCGCATCTACTCCCGCCTGCGAAGTGATGGTCGATAAACGCGGTCCCTCGCCAGTGACGAACCACAGGTCGGCACCCAATGCCTGGGGCACCAACAGGATATCTGCAAACAGGATCGAGGCGTCAAACCCATAGCGGCGGATCGGCTGTAATGTCACCTCGGCCGCCAGTTTGGAATTATAGCAAAGCGACAGAAAATCACCGGCCTGCGCACGGGTGGCGCGGTATTCGGGCAGGTAGCGCCCTGCCTGCCGCATCATCCAGATCGGAGGGGTCGGCAGAGTCTCTCCTGCCAGTGCGCGGAGGATTGTTTTCTGTGCTGACATGCAGGGCATTCCTTGCTTTGGAAACTGAATGCAACCTCTACAGTTTTGCCAACTGCGTTCAAGGCGCGAAGCGGCCCGCATCGGGAAATCCTATACCCGTCAGTTCAGACAGGCATTGGCGCGGGCGAGATATTTTGCCATGTCTACATAAAACTTAACGCTCCACAGGATCATAACCATGTTCACACGTTATGCGATTTACTACGCACCCGGCGGCGCGTTTTCGAGAAGCGGGGCGGCATGGCTTGGCTGGGACATCGACACAGGCAGGAACGTTCCTCATCCCGTCATTGAGGGTCATGATATCGCGGCGTTGACACAGACGCCCCGCAAATATGGATTTCACGGAACGATAAAAGCACCCTTTGTACTGGCTGATGATACCGACGAGGCGGGATTGATTGCTGCCACGCAGGACCTGTGCGTATCCCTGAAACCTGCGTCACTCGAAGGGTTGGAGGTTGCGGCGATGGGTCCGTTCCTCACGCTGGTTCCGAAGGGAGACAAAAGCGATCTGACAGAAATCGCGGCAAAGGTCGTGCGTTCTCTTGACGTGTTCCGCGCACCACCGTCCGAAGCCGAACTGGCACGGCGCCGAAAAAGCAACCTGACACCCGAACAGGATGAAAATCTTGTGCGCTGGGGATATCCGCATGTGATGGACCACTTCCGGTTTCACATGACACTTACTGGCCGTGTGCCGCGTGGCGTGATCCGCGATGTGAAGCCACTGGCAGAGGCCTATTTCGCCGAAACCCTACCAGCCCCCTTTGTGATTGATGCCCTGACCCTTGTGGGGGAACGTTCGGACGGGCAATGCGTAACAATCCAAAGAATCCCGCTTGGCTAGACATTCTGCGACACTTTCGGGCGCGAGCAGTGCTGGATGCAACACCGGCCTCTGCATCGAGGTGTTCCCGACGCCAATACCGCAACAGATCGGGTTGGTTGACTCTCTGAATACTTGGACACAGGTTCAGGTATCAAAACAACCAGAAAAACAGGGAGATACATATGTTGACGCTACTCAAGAAAGCCGCGCTTGGTGCGGTGCTGATGGCCGGCATCGCAACATCGGCAGCGGCACAAGACATCAAGTTCTTTACCATCGGCACAGGCGGCACCGCCTTTACCTATTACCCCGTGGGCGGTGTCATCGCCAACGCGATCTCAAAACCTCCGGGATCGCGCGAATGTGGCGAAGGCGGCAGCTGTGGTGTTGAGGGCCTGATCGCCTCTGCCGTTTCTTCGCGCGGCTCTGTGGACAACGTCAATGCGATTATTTCGGGTCTGCGCAATTCCGGTTTTGCCCAGTCCGACGTGGCCTATTGGGCCTACACAGGCACCGGCACCATGGAAGGGTCTGAACCTGCAACAGATCTGCGCACCATCGCCGCCCTTTTTGAAGAGCATATCCACCTTGTCACGCTCGAAGGGTCGGGCATCAACTCTGTCGCTGACCTTAAGGGCAAGCGCGTTTCGGTCGATGAACCGGGGTCAGGCACATACGTCGATGCTGGCCTGATCATGGAAGCCGCCGGTCTGACGTTTGCCGACATCACCGAAGAAAACCTGAAAGGTGGTGCTGCAACCGAAGCACTCCGCAATGGCAAGGTAGACGCGCTGTTCATCGTGGCAGGATATCCAACAGGCGCGCTGGTTGAACTGGCCTCTGCTGCGGATATGAAACTGGTGCCTATTGACGGTGATGCCGCTGCCGCGCTTACGGACAAATTCGGTTTCTTTGCTTCTTCCGAAATTCCGGCCGAGACGTACGAAGGCGTTGATGCCGTGACAACTGTTGCCGTGGGTGCGCAATGGTTCACTTCAGCCAAGGAAGACGATGAGCTGATCTATGAGATCACCAAGGCGCTGTGGAACGAAGAGAGCCGCAAGCTGCTGGATGTGGGTCATGCCAAGGGCAAGACCATCACAGCCGAGTCCGCATTGGCCGGTGTTGGCGTGCCGCTGCACGCAGGCGCCGAGCGTTTCTACAAAGAAGCGGGTCTGCTGAAATAATCAGGCAGTTTAATCAGGACCGGGCCGCATCATGCGGCCCGGTTTGCTTTGGGGGGCGCTATGACCGCTGACAACGACCCAACTCTCAGCGCCAAGGAACTGGCTGAGATTGAACGCAAGTACGATCCGGAAACAGCATTCCGTGCGATGGGGCCTATTATGGGCGCGATTGTTTCCGCGCCGTTGGTTGGCCTTGCTGTGTACCAATATTATGCATCGGGCTTTGGCCTGATCCGCGAGCTTTTGCACCGTGGAATCTTTCTGGCGTTCATGTTGGGTCTGGTGTTTCTGCTGTTCTCATGGCGCCGCGCTGCTACGCCCGGTGTGCCGGCCAAGGTCTGGTACCGCTTTGATGGCGTTGCGATTATCGACATCATTTTTGCCGTGATGGGTGTGGCCGCTGCGCTCTATCTGCCACTTCTACCCGCAGTCGAGGTCGCGAAACGCGTCGGCAATCCAGCGCAGATGGATATCTTTATGGGGACCGCGCTTTTGCTGCTGGTGCTTGAGGCCACGCGCCGCTCGGTCGGGTGGACTCTTCCGTTCATCGCCTGCCTGTTCATTGTATTTGCCATTTTCGGACCGTGGATGCCGGGGGCGTTGAAACACGGCGGCTCTAGTTGGCTGGGGTTAATCAATCACCTCTATATGACGAACCAAGGGATCTATGGCGTCGCGCTGGGCGTCATGGCGCAATATGTGTTCCTGTTTATTCTGTTCGGTGTGCTCGCCATGCGCATCGGCCTTGGGCAGTTGTTCATCGATCTGGCGATGGCGCTTGCTGGGCGCTATTCCGGCGGACCTGCCAAAGTGGCGATTTTCTCATCCGCGTTTATGGGTACAATTTCGGGCTCGTCGATTGCCAATACGGTCACGACAGGCGCGTTGACGATTCCCGCGATGAAGCGGGTCGGCTACCCTGCGCATTTCGCCGGCGCGGTCGAGGCGACTGCGTCGACAGGCGGTCAGATCACCCCGCCAATTCTTGGTGCGGCGGCCTTCATTATGGTCGAGTATCTTGAGATTCCGTTGCGGGATGTTCTGGCCGCCGCCCTGGTGCCTGCGTTGCTGCACTATTTCGGCATCCTCATCATGGTGCATCTGGAGGCCCGCAAACTGGGCCTGCGGGGATTACGCCCCGAAGAACTGCCCCAGACAGTGCAGGTTCTGCGCGAACACTGGCCGTCGCTGATCCCGTTGATCATTCTGGTCTATCTGATCCTCACCGGAAAAACCCCGGACTATGCGGCGGTTTATGGCATCACTGCCTGCATCGTGGTGGGTTTTCTGAATCCGAAAAACCGTCTGAGCCTGCGGGATGTGTGGGATGCACTGGCAACGGGATCCAAAAGCACGCTGGCCGTGGGTGCGGCGGCGGCGACTGTCGGTATTGTCGTGGGTGTGGTGACACTGACCGGCGTTGGGTTCCGCCTTGGTTATGTGGTCGTGCAGACGGCGACTGATCTGGGGAATATCGTCGGGGGCATTTGGCCGCTCAGCTATTTCTCGATCGAACAATGGGCGCTGTTTTTCTCGCTCATCCTGATCGCGATTGCCTGTATCCTGATGGGCGCAGGCATCCCGACGACGGCGACCTATATTATCCTTGTGGCGGTGGCCGCCCCTGCGTTAGCGCAGCTGCAGGTGCAGCCTTTGGTCTCGCACTTCTTTGTCTTTTACTACGGGGTTTTGGCCGACATTACCCCGCCAGTCGCTCTGGCGGCCTATGCGGCAGCGGGCATTGCGGGGTCCAATCCGTTCAAGACTGGCAATACTGCTTTCCGGCTTGGCATTGCCAAGGCGCTGGTGCCGTTCGTCTTTGTCTATTCGCCGTCGATCCTGTTGGTGGCGGATGGTTTCACATGGGCCGCGTTTACCGTGACCCTGATAGGGGCGATGCTGGGGATCGCGACTTTGGGTGCGGCGTTCTCGGGCTTTATGATGGCGCCGCTGGCACGGTGGGAACGCTGGTATATAGCAATCGTCTCATTCCTGTTCATCGCGCCGGGACTGACAACAATGGCAATCGGGATCGTGCTGTTGTCACCTGTCGTGATCACGCAATGGCGCAAGCGCGGAGGGGCGGTGATTGTCTGAAACAATGGGTGCAGGGGGCCTGCACCTTACGAAAAATGGCGCAGCGGCTTGTAAGGTGGGGCTCTGGCCCACCCTTGCAGTCAAAGATAGCGGTTCACCAGATTTTCCAGACGTTCCTGCCGACCTGAACGCGGCTGTGGATTGATGTTCTGGTCTTTGACGCGCGCCGTGATGCTCTCCAGATCACTGTTCATCAGGGTCTTACCATCCGCCGTGTCCCAGCCTGCATAGCGATCGTCCCGCGCAGCTTCCAGTTTGCCGTCATCCAGCATTGCGGCCGCTGCCTTCAACCCTGCCGCACAGGCATCCATTCCGCCGACATGGGCAAGGATCAAATCCTCCGCGTCCAGCGACTGACGCCGCAATTTGGCGTCAAAGTTGGTGCCGCCGGTGGTAAAGCCGCCCGCCCGCAGGACCTCGTAATAGGCCAGGGTCATCTCCGGCACGTTGTTGGGAAACTGGTCGGTGTCCCATCCGGACTGGTAATCATTTCGGTTCATGTCGATGGAGCCAAAAATGCCCAACTCGCGTGAAAGTGCCAGCTCGTGCTCAAAGGAGTGTCCAGCCAGAATGGCATGGCCTTGTTCAATGTTGACCTGCACCTCGCCTTCGAGCCCGAAATCCTTGAGGAGACCATAGACCGTGGCCACGTCGTAATCGTATTGATGCTTGGTCGGTTCCTGCGGCTTGGGTTCAATCAGGATCGCCCCTTTGAACCCCATCTTGTGTTTGTAATCGACCACCATTTGCAGCATCCGGCCCGCCTGTGCCCGTTCACGGCCCATGTCGGTATTAAGTAGCGTTTCATAGCCTTCGCGCCCGCCCCAAAGCACGTAGTTTTCGCCGCCAAGCTTCATCGTCGCGTCCATGCAGCTTTTGATCGTCGCGGCGGAAAACGCAAAAACATCCGGGTCGGGGTTGGTCGCGGCACCCGCCATGAAGCGGCGGTGCGAGAAGAGGTTGGCAGTGCCCCACAGCAGTTTCATGCCCGACGCGTCCATCTTTTCGCCAAAGTAATCCGTGATTTCTTCCAGCCGCGATGTGTTTTCGGCATAGTCCGCCCCTTCGGGCCGTACATCCGCGTCGTGAAAACAAAAGAACGGAACGCCGAGGATGCGAAACATCTCAAACGCGACATCGGCTTTCATGCGGGCGAGGTCCATCGTGTCGCCGAACCACGGGCGGTCAAATGTCTGGCCGCCAAAAGGATCACCGCCCGGCCAGGCAAAGGAATGCCAATAGGCGCAGGCAAAACGAAGATGGTCGGACATGTTTTTGCCGTTCAGCAGTTCAGTGCTGTCGTAATGGCGAAAGGCGAAGTCGTTGTCGCTCTGCGGTCCTTCGTATGAAATGGCCGGAATGTCTTTGAAAAAGTCGGTCATGTCAGAGGTCCTTTAGGAGGGTGTAAGCGTGTTGGTAACGTTGGTGCGCATTCGCAAAGGCGTCGTGCAGGTCGGGCTGCGGATCGACCGATTTGGCGATTGGCGGCGGCGTTGCGATTGAGGAACCCGAACCTGTCGCTGCCATCATGCCAAGGCGCGCGGCACCAAGCGCAGCGCCAAAATCGCCCGACTTCGGCACGTCCAGCGGGATGTTGAGTGTGGTGGCGAGCAAAGACAGCCAATAGTCGGATTTCGATCCGCCGCCCAAGGCCAGCGCACTTTGTATTCGGGTGCCGGTTGCGGCCAAGGCCTGTTGGCAATCGGCAAAGGCAAAACTAACGCCTTCCAACACTGCACGGGCAGCGGTCTTCGCGTCTGTCGCGTGGTCCAGATGGAGAAACTGACCTCTGACTTGGGCATCGTTATGGGGTGTCCGTTCGCCCCCCAGATAGGGAAGGAACAGGGTTTTCGAGGGTGCGCGCAAATCACCCAGATCAGATGTCAGCACGGCGGCGGACTGGCCTGTCAGGCGGGCAAGCCATTCCAATGCGTCGGTGGCCGCCAGAATCACGCCCATCTGGTGCCAGGTGTCGGGCACCGCGTGACAGAAGGTGTGAACAGCCGTGGCGGGATCAGGGCGGTAGGCATCATTTGCCGCAAAGAGAACGCCAGAGGTGCCAAGTGATACAAATGCGGTGCCATCACGCACTACACCCGCGCCGATGGCAGCGGCGGCGTTGTCACCCGCGCCACCTGCAACGATGAACTGAGGTAAACCAAGTTGCGTGGCCAGATCAGCGCGCAGGATGCCTGACGGGGCGGACCCTTCGACCAGTGCCGGCATCTGGTCCCGGCTGAGATGGCAGGCAGACAGCAGATCGTCGGACCAATCGCGTGTGCCGGTATCAAGCCATGATGTGCCTGCCGCATCCGACATTTCGGAGATGTGTTCACCGGTCAGAAAAAGGCGCAGGTAGTCTTTGGGCAGCAAAACCTTGGCGATCTTCGCGAACACCTCAGGCGCGTTCCCGCGCACCCAATCCACCTTGGGCGCTGTAAAACCGGGGAAAACGATATTGCCGGTAATATCCCGGAATGCGGCTTGCCCATCCATTGCAGCGGCTTGCGCATGGCTGCGTGTGTCATTCCATAACATACAAGGGCGCAACGGTTTGTCATCGGACCCGATCAGCGTTGCTCCGTGCATGTGTCCGGACAGGCCCATGCCTGCCACGTCGCCGCAATCAACCTTTGCGGCCAGTGCGCTCAGCGCGGTCACTGCTGCATCACACCAGCTTTGGGGGTCTTGTTCGGACCACCCATCATGCAAGCGCTGCACAGTGAGCGGGACGGAATGTTCTGCCAGCACCGTCTGGCTTTCATCCATCACGATCGCCTTGAGCGATGAGGTGCCGAGATCAAGCCCTATGAATTTCATGCTGCCTCGCGGGGGTTTTTGCCAAGGATGATCATCGACAGGATGTCGTCCTCGGTCACGTCCTCGACCCGCTCTGTGCCGACCATCTGGCCGTTTTTCATCACTGCGACGCGGTCACACAGGTCCATCATCTCGCGGGTGTCATGCGAGATCAGAAAGATGCCGAGACCCTGCTTTTTCAGTTCCTGAATCAGCTCTGCGACCATCGCGGTTTCATGCACGCCCAGCGCAGCTGTGGGTTCATCCATGATCAGGATTCTGGCGTTGAAATATACCGCGCGGGCGATGGCGACGGATTGCCGCTGCCCCCCGGAAAGGGCGGATACCGGTTCCTTCAGCTTTTTGAAATTGGGGTTGAGGCGCGCCATGATCTTGCGGGTCTCTGCCTCCATCCGGTCATCATCGACAAAGCCGAGGCGGGTGGTCAATTCACGCCCGAGAAAAAGGTTAGAGGCAGCATCAAGGTTGTCCGCCAAGGCCAGTGTTTGATAGATCGTTTCGATGTTTTGATTGCGCGCGTCGCGGGGGGACTGGATGGAGACCTTTTTGCCGTTGATATGGATCTCACCGCTGTCCATTTTATAGGCGCCCGACAACATTTTGATCAGCGTCGATTTGCCCGCACCGTTGTGGCCCAGCAGCCCCACGACTTCACCTGCGTGAAGTTCGATCGAACAATTGTCGACAGCTTGCACACCGCCGAAAGCGATCGAGACGTTCTTCATTTCTACCAAGGGAGTAGCCATCATTTTGCCCCCACACGTTTGCGATATTGAATGTCGATCCAGACAGCGAACACCAGCACGGCGCCCACCACGATGTTCTGCAACGGCGCGTCCACGCCGACCATTGCCATGCCCGACTGCAGCGATTGCATGATCAGCGCGCCAAGGATCGCTCCGTATATTGTGCCAATGCCACCTGACAGAGCTGTCCCGCCGATCACGGCAGCAGCAATCACGCGCAATTCATCAAGCGTGCCCAGATCGTTGGAATGGTTTGCCAGTCGGGCTGAAGCGACAACGGCCGAGATGGCGCAAAGGGCCCCCATCAGAGCAAAGATCTTCACAGTCAGCATACGCGTGTTGATGCCGGAAAGTTCCGCAGCGTCGGGGTTGCCGCCGGTCGCAAAGATGTAGCGGCCAAAACGCGTGCGACGGGCAATGATGGTCATGATGACTGCAATAGCCAGCAGCAACAGGACAGAGATGGGCAGACCATAGACCGGCGTGCATCCGTCAGCGACCTCACATCCATAGCGTGAGGGGTCGCGTGCGACCACGCGTTCGGGGACAGAATAGTTGGTCAGAATTGCGATAAATCCTGCAATGGCGGCAGTCGCAATCGCTGCCATCGTGACCTCGGCCCAGAACGGCTTTACAGGGAATTCATGCGCGATCTTTACGCGGCGTGCGTTAAAGATCAGGGCGATTGTGGCGATGATCGCGACAACACCCAAAGCCCAACTGAGCGGCCCTCCCAGTGTGCCGTTGATTCCACCGAATGTCATAAAGGTCTGGTCCAGCGGGCCGATGGTCTGGCCTGCGGTCTGGTACCAGCCGACATTTCGCCAGACCAGAAATCCGCCTAGGGTGACAATGAATGCGGGAATGCCCTGATATCCGATCAGCCAGCCGTTAAAGGCGCCAATCGCACCACCCGCGATAACGCCCATCGTAATCGCAATCCACGGGATCGCCCAATGGCCTATCTCCAGTCCCATCCCGGGAAGCCAGCGTACTTGTGTCATCGCCATCAGGGCCGAACATGCAGCAAGGATTGCACCCACCGACAGGTCGATGTGGCGGGTAACGATCACGAAAACCATGCCGGTCGCCATAATCGCCACCGAGGCGGTCTGAATCGTCAGGTTAAAGATGTTGCGCGGGGTCAGAAAGCGGCCTTCGGTCAGTATGTTGAATACCAGCGCCACCAGAACAAATGCGCCGATCATGCCTAGCAGACGTGTATCGACTTCAAGTGCTGCAAGACCGCGCCGTCGGGGCGCCGCTGCGGCAGGTGTCTTGGCCTGGGTGGTCGTCATGAAGGAGTCCTTTCGGAAGTCATTAGCATTCTGGCCCGTATCGGGTTGGCGGTTACCCGGTGACGATCAGGACGTCATAGCCAAAGTATTTGCGCCGCAGGTCTTCGCCTTTTTCGGTATTTTCATGATAGAAGGCGAAGGAGGGGTCGTCGCCGCGCCATTCCATGTGCTCTGTGGTGTGTTGCAGATATTTTTTGTGATGGTCGGGGCGACAGAAGAACAATTTGTTGGCCACGTAGGCAAAAGGCACAAGGGCCGGATTGCTTTCACACAAGAACCGTCCCACAGCCTCGTTTACCCCAAGCGCGACGGGGTTCAATACATCGTCCATTGCCACGATACCTGCTTCGTGCAGAACGGCGTCAGCCAGTTTCATGTCGGACAAAACCGGCCCTGCCTCGTGGCTGCCGTCAACAGACATAAAGACCGGTTTTTCACCGCAATCCGACACCAACCGCTTTGCCGTCAGCCGGGTGCTGTCGGCCTGGATCAGTTTGACGTTGCCAAGGTCGCCAAAAGCTTTTGCGAATTCCTGTTCAACGAGGGGGGCCTGTGCCTGATGAAAGATATCATAGCCCACGATGCGGCAGCTTGCCCCCATAGCGGCGCGCAGGATCGACAGATATTTGCCGCGAAACACACCGATTTCGACGACTGGCCCGAAAGGGACCAGCGTAAGCAGGTGCAGTGTAATGATGGACGCGGGCACATTCAGCCAGCCGGGAAACCGGGTCGATAGTGTCACTGCGTCAAGTTCGGACATCGCGCCCTCGCGATGCATCGACATGCCCTTGGGCGCGGCGCGCGGGCCCAGACGCCGTTTCGCCATTCTGGCATGGGCCAGAGCCTTCCGGCCTGTTTTGTGAATAAGTGAATTGTTCATGCCCGTATCCAGTTAGCAAAGATACTGTGTTCGACCGCGCCAGCCAAAAAGGCAAGCGCGACCAAGGTGATTATCTGTTTAGTTACAAGGTGCCGGACCGGCAGATACACCCTGACACAGCGCGTCTTTGGTGATCCATCCCGCGTCAACCACAGCACTCAGGTTGTCTTTGGTGACAGGTACCGGCGCCAGAAACTTGGCTGTCATTTTTGTGCCTGCGGGGGATTCCCATTCAGTTGCGCCCTCAATGGATGAGATGTCGCCTTCGTTAGACGCAAGCGCCACAGCGATTTCCCCAGCTGCTTTGCCCAGTTCGCGCGCGTCTTTCCAGACTGAAACGGTTTGGGTGCCAGCTGCGACACGGTTCAGTGCGGCATGATCGCCGTCCTGTCCAGAGACTGGAATTCCTTCCATACCCTGTGCGGTAAGCGCTGCAACCACACCACCTGCGGTGCCGTCGTTGGAGGCGACAACTGCATCAACACCGTTGTCGTTGGCTGTCAGGATTTGTTCCATGTTGCGCTGGGCGTTGGCAGGCAGCCAGCCATCTGTATAGGCTTCATCGACGATGGTGATGTCGCCCGCGTCAATTGCGGCTTGCAGGATTTCCTGCTGGCCACCGCGCAGGAAGTCTGCGTTTGGATCGGTGGGAGAGCCTTTGATCATCACATAACGGCCCTTTGGGGCGGCGGCGAGAACGGCACGGGCCTGCATGCGGCCGACTTCGACGTTGTCGAAGGTCAGATAGAAGGCGCGGCCGTCTTCAATCAGGCGGTCATAGGCGACGACCGGAATACCCTCGGCAGCGGCGGCATCGACGGCGGGACCGATTGCGGCGCTGTCCTGTGCGAGGATGATCAGGGCGTCAACACCCTGAGCGATCAGGCTTTCAACGTCAGAGAGCTGCTTGGCCGAAGATGACTGCGCATCAGCGGATACATACGTCGCACCGGCGGCTTCCAGCGCGCCCTTGATTGCAGCCTCGTCCGTTTTCCAGCGTTCTTCCTGAAAGTTTGACCAGCTGACACCAACGGTGATGTCTTGCGCCCATAGCGACGATCCAAATCCGGCGACAGCTACAGCTGCCGCTACAAATAGCTTTTTCATGTATTCCTCCCAGAATGCTGCGCCTTGGTTCTAAAGGCGGTCGAGTCGGATGACCCGATGATTCAACATCGGTTTATTTATTTCAGTTGTCAAAATAAAAAATCAACAAAAGCGGGAAGATCGCTAGAAATCTCTTCCCTTTTTGCCAGTTTGACCCCAGTCTGAGCGCGGCGATATTGTTTTTTAGTTCAAGGTTTAAAATTATGGACGGGGAAGGACATCTGGGGCAGTCGGGGACGCTGCAAGGCTGCGGGCCGCTGCTGTCTGATTCCATCTCGGTTCAAAAACCGATGCGCCAGCGGATATTTGAACACGTAAGGTCACAAGGTCAAGCCGCGCGCGCGGATGTTACCCGTGCCCTAGGGATCAGCCCCGGCTCTGCTACAACCCTAACTGCCGACCTGATCCAGCATGGCCTGATGCGGGAGGTTGCCGAGGGGCCCCGTGAACAGGGCAGGGGCCGTCCCCCCGTCGCACTGGAGATCGTTTCCGAGGCAGGTCTGGTGATTGGTATCAAGCTGGGACACGAGCGGCATACCGCCCTGCTGGCGGACTTTTCGGGGTCCATGATCTCAGAGGCGAACCTTGCCACGTCTCTTGGCAGCCGTTCGCTTGAGGTGATGCTGGGAGAAGTCGAACGCCTGATCGCGCGATTGCTGAAGCGGTCGGGCAAGGCCTTGGGCGATATTAGCGGTGTCGCTGTCGGCATGCCCGGCATCATCGGCCATCGCGAAGGTCTGGTGCGCTGGTCACCCCTGCTCGAGTCGCGCGACCAGCACTTTGGCAAAGCCTTCTTTGACCAGTTCGGGGTGCCGCTATATCTGGAAAACGATGCAAATATGCTGACGCTGGCCGAACTGTGGTTTGGAGCGGGCCGTGCAATGACTGATTTTGCTGTCATAACCATCGAAAACGGTGTCGGCATGGGGTTGGTTTTGAACAATGAATTGTACCGTGGATCTTTTGGCATGGGTCTTGAGCTGGGCCACACCAAGGTGCAAATCGAAGGCGCGTTGTGTCGCTGTGGGCAGCGCGGCTGTCTGGAGGCCTATCTTGCCGACTACGCTCTGGCGCGGGAGGCGATTACGGCGCTGAACTACGGCATCGACCAGCAGCACAGCATGCAGGCGATCCTTGAGCGGCTGTTTGAAGAGGCGAAGGCGGGGAATGCGGCGGCGCTTACCATATTTCAGCGCGCGGGGCGGTATTTGTCGCTCGGACTGAGCAATGTAATGCAGTTGTTCGACCCTGCACTTATCATCCTTTCAGGGGAGCGGATGCGCTATGACTATATGTATGTAGGTGACGTCATGGCTGATGTGCAGGCACTCACCTTGTCACGAGGCCGGGAACAATGCGAGGTGGAAATCCACAGCTGGGGCGATCAGGCTTGGGCACGCGGGGCGACGGCACGGGCACTCGCCGAGGTGACGGATACGATGTTCGGGCCAGAGGGCCGTTTCCAGTGAAAGTGCTGTGGCTGGTCACCGCTCTGATTGGCGGGCCAGCGTTTGGTGGCCCGTTGTTCGAGGACATGTCAGCACGGTTGCCCAATCATACTTACACCGGTGGTTGGGAACATTTCGTCGGCGGCGGCGTTGCGCTATTTGATTGTGATGCGGATGGCCTGCCGGATGCCTTTTTAGCGGGAGGATCAAAGCCTGCCAGCCTGATCCGCAATCTGGGTGACTTTCAATTCAATGCCGCCCCGGTGCCCGAGATCACAGGTGCCACGGGCGCCTATCCTATCGACATTGATGCGGATGGTCTGATGGACATCTTCGTGCTGAGGGTCGGCGCGAATGTGGTACTAAAGGGCGGACCGGAATGTACATTCAGCGATGCCACAACTGGTTGGGGCATTCCGCAGGATGACCGTTGGAGCACTGCCTTTTCGGCATGGTGGGAAGCAGGGGACGACAGGCCCACGTTTGCCATTGGTAACTACGTCAATCGCAGCGACCCTGACGGGCCATTCGAGGCTTGCGATGACAATGCCATCCTGCGCCCGGCTGCCGGGCGGTATATTTCAGAACCGCTGACTCCGGGGTTTTGCCCGCTTTCCATTCTTGCGGCAAGGGATGCGCGAGGACGAAGCTCTTTGCGCATTTCGAATGACCGCCACTACTACGTTGCGGGCGGGTTCGAACAGATGTGGGACATTGCAGAGCGCAGGTTTCTGGGGGCAGACGATGGATGGCCCACTGTGTCGCTGTGGGGGATGGGCATTGCCTCACGTGATCTGAACGGCGACGGGCGGGACGAGGTCATGCTGACCTCCATGGGCGATCAGGTGCTGCAGTTTGCGACCCCTGAAGGGGGTTATGCCGCCGCCCCATTTGAGTTCGGCACCTATGCGCATCGGCCTTACACGGGCGAGGATGGGCGTCCCTCAACCGGATGGCATTCCGAGTTTGGCGATATTGATAATGACGGGCGCGCTGACCTTTTCATCGCGAAGGGCAATGTCGATCAGATGCCGGGGATGGCTACGAAAGACCCCAACAACCTGTTGATGCAGCAGCCCGACGGCTCCTTTGATGAAGCGGGGCTGGAGGCCGGAGTTGCCTCGATCAAACGTTCACGCGGTGCCGGGATGGCGGACTTTGACGGAGACGGGCGGCTGGACCTGATTGTTGTGAATCGCCGTTCGCCTGTGCAGTTGTATCGCAATGTCACGCCGGACGTCGGGCAGTGGATCAGGGTCAATCTGGTGCAATCCGGTCCGAACCGGAACGCGATTGGTGCAGAGGTGAAGGTGACGACATCCGGCAATGTGCAAATTCTGCAAAAGCTGGTCGGTGGTGGTCACGCGGGTGGGCAATCCCTGCCTCTGCATATCGGTGTCGGGACTGCGCAATCCGGCGACGTTCAAGTGACCTGGCCGGATGGTAGCCGCACCAAGGTCAATGTTGCTGCTGGCCAGACCGTTACCATCAGCAAATAACTATTCGGGGTTCGGCACGGGCAAACCGCTGGGAACGCTATCCGGAACACCAAGCCGCCCTTGCGTTGCGTTCGGGTCGGTCAGCGCGTTCAGAAACACTACCAGATCAGCAATATCGTCTTCTGACAGCGGGACAGGTTTCAGGGTCACAGACTTTGCAATCGCGCCGCGCTGAACGGGGTCTGCCATGATTGTGAAATCGTCTGCGTCAAGCAGCGGGAGTACGACTTGGGAAAGGTCAAACCGTTCAAGCGCGGGAACGGGATCAGCATGGTCAGCAAGGAATGCCGCCAGAGTACGGTGCGCGCCCGCATGTCCATAGGGCGCAGTCAGCGCCACATTGCGCAGCGATGGTGTGCGAAAGGCATAGAGATCTGCAATGTTTCCGGTCACACCAAAGCGGCCTTCGTCACGGGTGTGGGTTTCAAAGGTTGCCGTCTTGCCCGGCCCGATCTGGGGGATACCGGCAGCATGGAACTTGTGATCCGTCAGGAACGGTCCCGCGTGGCAGGATGCGCAACTTGCATCACCATAAAACAGGTCCATCCCTCTTTTGACCTGCCCTTCAGGCGACTGCTCACCGCTAAGAAAGGCGTCAAAGGGTGCAGCGTCGGAGCGCCATTCAAAAGCCATGAACACAGCAATGGCGTTGGAGATGTCGGTGAAGGCAATGTCGTCAGGATTCGTGACGTGCGGGTAGATTTTTTCGAAAGCGGCCGCATAGGCCGGAATGTCTGCAACGCGCCGTGCGATGAGGTCCCATGCGCCGCCTTGACCTGTAATAATCCCTTGGCGCACTGCCCGCCCGATATCGTTCTCGCGGTGAGATCCGGCCATTTCATCTCGGCTGATCACGGGAAACATGGTCTGCGCCGAAAGGACCGAGGCAAAGCCGCTGACCATGTCGGCATCCATCGGGGTGCGCATGCCGCTATCGCTCGCCGGATCAGCCTCAAGGCGACCATCGTGGAACATCACAGTGAATTCCCGCGCGCCCAGATTGAACAGAGCGGGGGCGTTGCGGGGGATGCGTTTTTCCGGCGGATGGGCCGGGTCGGACCGACGGGTTGACCCTAGACCAATCGCGCCTTCACCCAATCCCAGCGCAAGTCCGTCAGCGGTGCCAAACGCGGGGTGATGGCAGGTCGCACAGGCAATGTTCCGGTTGCCTGACAGGATCGGGTCGTAGAACAAAAGCTGTCCCAACCTGGCTTCTTCGATCGGGGCGGGCAGATAATCATCGTCGCTCACAGGGCGCGGTAAGGGTCCGGCCAGTGCCGCACCAACCGCAAGCGTCATGCAAAAGGCGACCAGCGCGACACGCATAGGCTATTTGCCCTTCCAGACCGGATCGCGCTTTTCGGCGAAGGCTTTGGCGCCCTCAAGCTGGTCTTCGGAGGCATAGAGCCTATCCACACTTGGCAATTGCCGTTTGGTGATGCGGTTCATGGTATCCTGAAACTTGGCGTCTTCTGCGTCGCGCACGATCTCTTTGATTGCGGCGTACACCAGCGGAGGGCCGGAGGCCAACAGGCGCGCCAACTCCCACGCGCGGTCCATCAGTTGATTGGCAGGCAAGATTTCATTCACGATCCCCCAGCGGTTCGCTTCGTTGGCATCAAACCAGCGGCCTGTCAGCAAGAGTTCCATAGCGATGTGATACGGGATGCGTTTGGGAAGTTTGACGCTTGCCGCATCCGCCACCGTGCCGGAGCGGATTTCCGGAAGGGCAAAACTGGCATGATCAGCGGCAAGGATCATGTCAGCCGACAGCGCCAGTTCCAGACCGCCACCGCAGCAGATGCCGTTAACTGCCGCGATGACCGGCTTGTTCATGCCGCGCAATTCCTGCAACCCGCCAAAGCCGCCGACGCCATAATTACCATCTACTGCATCCCCGTCTGCTGCTGCTTTGAGGTCCCAACCGGGGCAGAAGAATTTGTCGCCAGCCCCGGTCAGGATCGCCACGCGCAAATCCGGATCATCACGGAACGCGGCAAACACGTCGCCCATCATGCAGGAGGTCTTCAGATCAATGGCGTTCGCTTTGGGCCGGTCAAGCGTGACCTCAAGGATTGCGCCCTGGCGGCGGGTTTTGACGGGGCTGTCAGTCATGGGTTTCCTTTCAGGTCGAACGACGCAACAGGGCATCCGCAGCGATGGCGCCATCAGCGGTACAGATCAACGGGTTGATCTCAATTTCATGGAGGGTGTCGGCGTTTGCAATAACATAGTCCTGTACCGCCTGAATTGCCGCCAGAATTTTGGCGCGATTGGTCGGCGCAGACCCACGATATCCATGCAGGATCGGGGCAATCCTCAGGCTATCCAACGCCAGGTCAACATCCCCGTGAGAGGCAGGGATCAGCAGTGAGGTGCTGTCACCCATCATTTCGGTCAAGGTACCTCCCGCGCCGATTGTCAGCACAAAACCATGAACGGGGTCGCGCACGACACCGATCAACAGCTCGACCAGACTTCCGGTGATCATTTGCTCCAAAAGGTAGGTTGCGGCGGGCATCTGTTCCGCCGCTTGTTGCGCGTCTTCGCTGGTCATGATGTTGAGCCGAACAGCGCCACTTTCGGTCTTGTGCGCTACGCCTTCGCCCTTCACCACCAGCGGGAAACCGATGCGCGCAGCGGCCTTGCCAACGTCCTTGAGCGATGTGCAGCGTTGAGCAAGCGGGATTGTGAGGCCGTGCATCGCGAGTGCTGCTTTGGCCAATGTTTCGGGGATGAGGGTCGCGGGCGATTCTGGACCCGGCAAAAGGGCAGGTTTCGAAGGTTCCGGCGGAATGGACGCGGCAAGCGCGCAGGCGGCGATGGCGTCGCTAAGTCCGCAAAAAGGGACGACACCTGCGGCCATCAGGGTGCGTGCAACGTCCTCGGGCATCAGTTCCGGCAAGGTTGCCACCATGCCATAGTGGCCGCCGGTTTCCTGTGCAGCGGCAATGGTGGCTTTGATTGTGCAGTCCCAGTCGGCAGCTGAACACCGATCCGCGCGGGGAAAGTCGACAATGAGCAATGTAACCGCTATCCTCGGGTCAGCCATTGCAGTAAAGGTGCGGGTCATCGCCGGAGCATCGCGCCAGATGTAGGTGTGGTAATCCAGCGGGTTTGCCAGCGCGACACGGGGGCCGAGTGCTGCGCGCAGGTCAGCACGCTGGCGGTCATTCAACGGTGGGTAAGTCACGTCGAAATCCAGTGCGGTGTCGGCAGCGAGGCTTGCCTCGCCTCCGGAACAACTGATCGTCGCGAGGGTGTTTTGTGGCAGGCGGCCAACCGTATGGAGCAATTTGAGGGTTTCAAGGAAAGTGGGCAAATCTGGCGCACGGATTACCCCGAGACGTTTCAGGAGCGCATCCGCGCCCGCGTCCTCACCCGCAAGCGACGCGGTGTGCGAGATCGTAGCGGCGCGGGCCTGACGCGAGCGGCCCACCTTGATTGCTACTATGGGCTTGCCAAGGTTACGGGCGCGATCCGCCATCGCCTCAAACGCGCGCAAGTCACCGATGCCTTCGATATGAAGGCCAAGAGCGGTGACGCGGGGATCTTCCAGCAGGGCCATACCGATTTCTGACAACCCGGTCTGCGCCTGATTTCCCGCAGTCGCCACATAAGCCAGCGGCAGGCCGCGTTGCTGCATGGTGAGGTTGATCGCTATGTTCGAGCTTTGTGTGATGAGCGCAACGCCGCTTTCTACACGTTCACCCCCGTGCTGATCGGGCCACAACAGCGCACCGTCCAGATAGTTGATCAACCCATAGCAGTTCGGCCCCAGGATCGGCATGTCGCCCGCAGCACCCAATAGAGCAGCTTGCAGATTATTGCCTGTGGAATCCTCGGCCTGTGCTTCGGAAAAACCCGAGGCAAAGCACACTGCGCCACCCGCCTCCATCGCGCTAAGGGCGCGCACAATTTCAATCGTCGCCTCGCGGTTCACGCCGACAAAGGTTGCATCCGGCGTGTTTGGCAGCGCATCGAGCGAGGCAAAAGCAGGCAACCCTTCAATTTCGGATGCCTTGGGATGCACCGGCCAAATCTCACCGGCAAACCCCATCTTGAGGCATTGAGCCACAACTGCGCGACACCAAGCCCCACCGCCCACCACGGCGATTGACGCGGGGCGCAACAGGCGTGACAAATCGCGTGTCATGCTCCGAGCGGTCTCAGCAGATCGCGCGAAATAATGTGTCGCTGGATTTCCGAGGTTCCGTCCCAGATACGCTCGACCCGCGCGTCACGCCAGAACCGTTCGATGGGAAAATCATCCATCAGTCCCATGCCGCCAAAGATTTGCAGTGTCGTGTCTGTGACCATCGCCAATGTCTCTGTGGCGTGTACCTTGGCCGAGGCAATTTCGCGATTGGACGGCAATCCCTGATCCAAACGCCACGCGGCAGAAAGCGTCAGCAGGTCGGCCGCATCAATATCGGTGATCATATCGGCGATCTGGAAACTGACACCCTGGAATTTGCCAATCTGCTGGCCGAACTGCTTGCGTTCTGCCGCGTAGTTGAGTGCGTAATCGAAACACCGCCGTGCCCGGCCCACGGAAAACGCAGCGACGGTCAGGCGGGTGGCATAAAGCCACTCATTCATCACCGCAAAGCCCCCATCAACCTCACCCAGAACCTGCGCGTCGGGTAGGCGGCAATTGTCAAAATCGAGGATGCAGTTCTTGTAACCCCTATGGGATACCGACTTATATCCGTCGCGCACCGTAAATCCCGGTGTGCCGCGATCCACCAGAAATGTGGTGATCCGTTTCTTGGGCCCTTTTGGGGTTTCATCGACACCCGTAGCGATGAACACGATCATGAAATCTGCATGATCCGCGCCGGAGATAAAATGTTTCGAGCCGTTCACGACCCAATCACCGCCCTCCCTGACAGCCGCGCATTTCATGCCGCGCACGTCCGATCCGGCATCCGGTTCGGTCATCGCCAGCGCATCCATACGTTCGCCGCGCACAGCGGGCAGCAGGTAGCGTTCGCGCTGTTCGGCGTTGCAGGCCATCAGGATATTCTGCGGACGGCCAAAGAAATGCGTCAGCGCCATAGAACCCCGGCCCAACTCACGTTCCACCAAGGTGAAATCCAGATGGCTAAGGCCAGCGCCGCCGACTTCCTCAGGAAAGTTGCAGGCATAGAATCCGAGGTCGAGAACCTTTTGTTTGATGGAATCGGCCAATTCATGGGGCACTTCGCCGGTCCGCTCCACCTCTGCTTCGTGCGGGTAGATTTCATTTTCTACAAAGCTGCGCACGGTAGAGACGATCATTTCCTGTTCGTCAGAAAGTCCAAAATTCATGGGGAAGCCCTTGTCAGTTTCCGGCGCAGCCAGTGCGGATTGGGTGGCAGGTCGAGGACGAGTTATGAAGTGTGATCCGTGATCCGGCAAGCGGTTGTTCGATCATGCCGCGAGGCGGGCAGGGCGCATGCGTTCTTGCAACCAAAGCGCGCATGTCGTGACATTCTGCTGGCTGCTTGATAAGTCCCGAACAGACATATTTCGGAGCAAGTTGCGTGCATAGATCTGAAACGGCATTTTCCGGGCTACTACCCAAATTTTGGAACATCAGAACCTTTTCGTCACTTCGGGGGCGCGCATGAAAATTCTGGTCACCGGTGGTGCGGGTTTTATCGGGTCCGCCGTCGTAAGGCTGGCCGTCGCGCGTGGTTATGATGTCGTCAACGTTGACGCGCTGACCTATGCTGGCTGTCTGGCCAATGTCGCTGGGGTTGAGGGCAGCCCGCTTTATCGTTTCGAACACGCGGATATCCGGGATCGCGCCGCGTTGGATATGGTGTTTCAGAAACACCAGCCGGACGCAGTGATGCACCTTGCTGCGGAAAGCCATGTGGACCGGTCCATTGACGGACCGGGAGACTTTATCGAGACCAATATCACCGGCACCTACAATATGCTTGAGGCGGCGCGCGCGTACTGGGTTGCGGCGGGCAAGCCCGATGGGTTCCGGTTTCACCATATTTCCACCGACGAAGTTTATGGCTCGTTAGGGGAGGTAGGTATGTTTACCGAAGACACGCCCTATGATCCGCGCTCACCCTATTCGGCCTCCAAAGCATCCAGCGATCATCTGGTGCGGGCATGGCATGAAACTTATGGCCTGCCTGTGGTGCTGACCAATTGCTCCAACAACTACGGCCCGTTTCATTTTCCGGAAAAGCTGGTGCCTGTCGTGATCCTGAACGCGCTCGCGGGAAAGGACATCCCTGTCTATGGTGAGGGTCTGAACGTGCGCGACTGGCTTTTTGTCGAGGACCACGCCGATGCACTGCTGCTGGTGTTGCAGAAAGGCACGCTGGGCCGCAGCTATAACATCGGCGGCGAGAACGAGGCGCGCAATATCGATCTGGTCAAGACGATCTGCGGCATCCTGGATGAAAAACGCCCTAAAAATGCCAAATATGAAGATCAAATCACTTATGTAGAGGATCGCGCAGGCCATGATCTGCGCTATGCGATTGATCCTTCACGCATTCGGAACGAATTGGGCTGGCGTCCCTCCGTGACGGTGGAAGAGGGTCTGGAGCGGACTGTTCAGTGGTATCTGGACAACGAGGACTGGTGGCGCGCCTTGCAAAGCCGCGAAGGTGTCGGCCAGCGATTGGGCGTCAAAGGGTAGGGGCGCGCTGTTACGGTGGTCTTGAGGGAGAAGAGCAGGTGAAAATCCTTGTGTTTGGAAAGACCGGACAGGTCGCGCGCGAGTTGGATGCGCTGGCAGGTACGGCCTGTCTGGGGCGAGACGCGGCAGACTTGAGCGATCCTGCGGCCTGTGCGCAGGCGATACATCACTATCAGCCTGATGCGGTGATCAATGCCGCAGCCTACAATGCTGTGGACAAGGCCGAGGAAGAAGAAGCGCTGGCAAAGGTCATCAACGGTGATGCGCCCGGCGCTATGGCGCAGGCCTGTTTGACGCGGGGCATTCCGTTTGTGCATATTTCCACCGACTATGTTTTTGAAGGCGGCGGGACCACTCCTTGGCACCCAGATAGCGCCACGGGACCTTTAGGTGCCTATGGCCGCACCAAACTGGCAGGAGAGCAGGCTGTCAGGGCGGCGGGCGGAACCTATGCAATTCTGCGTACATCCTGGGTGGTGTCCGCGCACGGCAGCAACTTTGTGAAAACGATGCTGCGGCTGGGTGCAGAACGTGACGCATTGAGCATCGTTGCCGATCAGATCGGCGGCCCCACAGGTGCACGTGAGATCGCGTTGGCCTGCCACTCGATTGCGCATCAGCTTGCGGATGCACCTGAAAAGGCGGGGACATATCACTTTGCGGGCAAACCCGATTGCAGCTGGGCTGATTTTGCCCGCGCGATTTTCGATCTCTCCGGCACCGCATGCGAGGTGACCGATATCCTGTCTTCCGAATACCCGACCCCCGCCAAGCGACCACTGAATTCACGTATGGACTGCAGCACGACGCGCACGACTTTCGCAATCAAGCGGCCCGCGTGGCAGGACAGCCTTGTCGAAATCCTCAACGACCTTGGAGCACGAACATGACCAAACGCAAAGGGATCATTCTGGCGGGTGGCTCCGGCACGCGGCTCTATCCGATCACCATGGGGGTCAGTAAACAGCTTCTGCCGATCTATGACAAACCGATGGTCTACTATCCGATTTCGGTTCTGATGCTGGCAGGGATCAGAGAGATCGCGATGATCACCACGCCGCAGGATCAGGACCAGTTTCAACGGACGCTGGGGGATGGCAGCCAGTGGGGCATTTCTCTGACTTTCATTCAGCAACCCTCGCCTGACGGTCTGGCACAGGCCTATCTATTGGCAGAGGATTTTCTGGACGGTGCACCCTCTGCTATGGTGTTGGGAGACAACATCTTTTTCGGCCATGGATTGCCGGAGTTGCTGGCAGAGGCGGATCAGCAGGAAAGCGGCGGGACGGTGTTCGGGTATCATGTGTCCGATCCCGAACGTTATGGCGTGGTCGGTTTTGATGCCGATGGCACCGCGCGTCAGATCATCGAAAAGCCCGAAGTGCCGCCGTCTAACTATGCAGTTACCGGACTCTATTTTCTGGACGCGGAGGCGCCCGCAAAGGCGCGACAGGTCAAGCCATCCCTGCGCGGTGAGCTTGAAATCACATCGCTGTTGGAGATGTATCTGAAAGCCGGCACGCTGCGGGTGGAACGAATGGGGAGGGGATATGCGTGGCTGGATACCGGAACCCACGCGAGTTTGCTGGACGCCGGAAATTTTGTACGCACCCTGACGATGCGGCAGGGATTGCAGACAGGTTGCCTGGAAGAGATCGCGCATGACCAAGGCTGGATCACTGACGCCGAGCTGGAAACGCGCGCCGGACTTTTCGCAAAGAATGACTATGGTCAGTACTTGAAGGGTCTGCTGAAGTAGGCGCTTGTCTAACCGGACACTGAGGTAAATGAATTGGTCATTGCGACCGTTTGGAGCGAGGCGCCAACGCGGGGTGATTTGGCGTTCACTTACCCTGTCGATGTGGCAAAAGGGAAAGAGATGACACTTCAGGACATTGAACATATTACCCTTGCTGTCATCAAGGCGCGTGCCAAGGCATTGTCAGATTTGGTGCGACGGACGCCGACAGTTGGCCTTGATCTGCCAGATGCACGGGGGGTTGAGGTTTTTGCCAAGCTTGAATTGTTTCAGCACACAGGGACGTTCAAGGCACGGGGTGCCCTGTCCAATGCAATGGCCATTCCCAAAGACAGACAGCCTTTTGGTATCACCGCGGCAAGTGCAGGTAATCACGCGATCGCCGCAGCATGGGCTGCGCGCCAGTGCGGCATGTCGGCCAAGGTTGTGATGCAAAACACCGCCAATCCGTTCCGTATTGCGCTGGCGCGTGCGCAAGCCGCAGAGGTCATTTTGCGTGATCCCGGTGCGGCAACCTTTGCCGAAGCGGAGCGTTTGGCGAACGAAGAGGGCCGGACGTTTTTACACCCCTTTGACGGGGCCAACACCGTTCTGGGGTCTGCTGGCGTTGGGTTGGAACTGATGCAGGATGTGCCGGGCCTTGACGCAGTGATCGTATCGGTTGGCGGTGGCGGGTTGATCGGTGGTATTGCGGCGGCGGTCAAACTCACCAATCCTGATTGCGATGTCTATGGCGTCGAACCGAAAGGCGCTGACAGCATGTCCCGCAGTCTGGCGGCGGGTAAGCCCGTAACACTCGACAAGGTGCAGACCATCGCGGATAGCCTTGCACCGCCCATGGCGCTGCCGTTCGGCTATGCAGTGTGCAGCAGGTTTGTGGACGATATCGTGACTGTAAGCGATGATGAAATTTGCGCGGGCATGGTGGTGCTGGCCCAAGATGCCAAGCTGGCGGTTGAACCTGCTGCGGGCGCTGTTGTGGCAGGTTTGCTGGGACCATTGCGCGCGCGACTGCAAGGCAAACGTGTCGGTCTTATCATCTGTGGTGCAAATATTGATGCGGCGGGGTTTGAAACTTTGCTGGCGCGCGGCCGCGCACATCTGGGTGCTGCCTAGTCAGATATTGGCAGTCATTTCGGCGATCTTCATGCGCTGGATTTTTCCGGATGGTCCTTTGGGAAGGTCATCCAACACATGCACGACATCCGGCGCTTTGAACTTGCCGATCTTTGCGCAGCAGATCGCGATCAGGTCGGCACCCGTCAACGCCGAACCCTCCCTGATTTTTACGGCCGCTTCGACCCGCTCGCCGTAGCTGGCGCAGGGCCGCGCAAAGGCGGCTGCTTCGATGACATCGACGTGGGAATACAATGCCTCGTCCACTTCGCGCGGGGCGATGTTTTCGCCGCCTTTGATGATCAACTCCTTGAGGCGTCCGGTCACAAAAAGATATCCATCCGTGTCCATCCGCCCCAGATCGCCGGTGCGCAGCCAGCCATCCGGCGTGAATGTGTCGGCTGTTGCTTGCTCGTTTTTCAGATACCCGCGCATGACGTTTGGCCCACGCACGCAAATTTCGCCCTCGGTTTCAGGCGGCAGATGCAAAAAATCATTGCCCATGATGCAAGCCTCGTTTCCATAGGCAATTCCGGGCGAGCCGATCTTGCGCACGCCGGGGGGCAACGGGTTTGACAGGATTTGTGCAGCAGTTTCCGTCAGCCCCATGGTTTCGATGATAGGCACTTCGAAACGGGTTTCGAATGCGGTCTGTACATCCGGTGCGAGTGCTGAGGACGCAGAGCGCCCGAAGCGCAAACGGCCACGGGTCTTCTGTGTCGGGTTTGCGGCCCCGTGCAGCAGATGCGAGATGATCGTTGGGACAACGGAGAACCACGTTGCCTCCGATTTATCGGCCTGCGCCCAGAATTGGCTGGCCGAGAATTTGGGCGCCATGGCAATCGTACTGCCGGATACCAAACCGCCCATAACCGAAACGCAGAGGCCGTTGATATGGTAGATCGGCAACACACATAGCCCGCAGTCGGTCGGCGCAAGATCGTGGGCGATGGTGGTGGTCCACCCGCCTGCCAACAAGCTGGCGTGGGTATGCACCACACCTTTTGGGCGCCCGGTCGTGCCGGAGGTATACATCAGCAACGCCACATCGCTGGCCGATAAGGGATGCAAAGGTGCAGTGTCGCAGCCTTGCAATTCAATCCGGGCAATTTGACCGGAAGGGACGGCTTCAGCGAAAAGACTCTGCGCTTCGTTGTGCACAAATGCATGGCGTGCCTCACAATGCTCCAGCGCGTAACCAATTGCCTCTGCGCCAGCAACAAGGTTGATCATTGTGGCGCGGAAGCCGCCATAGAGTGCGCCGTAGATCGCCAATACACCCTGTATCCCGTTGGGGTGAAGGATTGCCACGCTGTCGCCTTTGGCGATTCCCTGGGCTGTCAAATGCGCCGCGATGCGCGCAGAAGTGGTGCGCAACTCTGCCCATGTAAGTGTTTCGCTGGTGGGCGGAAAGCGGAACGCGACAGCGTCACTGCGCGCGCGGGCATCGAGCCAGTCACGCACAGTGCCTTGTGGTGGTATGTCGCGGTGCAGCTTCATTTACCGGCAACGGCCCAATATTCGGAAAAGACATCCTCCACCGCCGGTTCGCGCGCAGGAATTTCACGGATGATTTTGGCGGTCTGCATGAAGTGTTTCCAATGCAGGTTGTCGGCCATCGAATTGCCGCCCCATGACCCGCACCCCATGGACAGCGAAAACGGCATACCATTGTTGAACGCGCCGCCGGTTGCAAAGCAATGCGCCTGATTGACGATCACGCGCGACGTGGGCAGGGCGTGCCCGAGGATAAATGCGCGGTCATCATCGGTGGAGTGCAGACCGACAGAATGGCCCGCGCCTTGATAGGCAAGGATACGCCCGGTGATCTTCACGGCTTCCTCAAAGTCTGCTGCACGGTAAAGCGCGGCGACGCGGCTGAGTTTTTCACCCGAAAGGGGATGATCTGGGCCAATGCCCTTGGTTTCTACCAGCAAGAATTTCGTATGGGCAGGCACCTCATCGGTCAGATCAAGAGCGGCCAGCATTTTGTCCGCGTCCTGCGCAATGACCGAGCGGTTCAGATGCCCGTCAGGCCAGAGCTTTTTGATGATCGCGTCCTCGTCTGGGGCTTTGATACCGCCCTCTTCGGCCAGTGCTGACAAAAATTCATCGTAGATAGCGTCAACCACGACAATTGCATTCTCGGACGAACAAGACGTCGCATTGTCAAAGGTTTTTGACGCTGTGATCATTTGTGCCGCTGCCCGAAGATCAGCCGTTTCATCCACGATTACGGTGACATTGCCCGCACCTACGGCCAGTGCCGGCGTGCCCGAAGTGTAGGCCCGTTTCACATTGTTCTGACTGCCGGTGACAACGATCACGTCGGAAATTTCCAACAGGCGTTGGGTCTTTTCTTTGGAGCCACTGCCTTGCACCATTTGAACAAGGTTCTTGTCTTCGCCGATCTTGTCGAATTCCGCGTGAATGTAGGCCAGCAGGGCCTCGCAGGCGGGCACACCTTTGGGTGAAGGTGACAATACAATCGCGTTGCCGCACTTCAGCGCGTTGATGATGTTGTTGGCTGGCGTGGCAGCCGGATTGGTGGAGGGAACGACCGCGCCGATCACCCCCATAGGGCGGGCGATTTCCGTTATGCCCGTCTCCGGATTATCCGAGATTACGCCGTGGGTCTTGGCCGTTGCGATGTCACGCATCAGCCCCAGCGTCTTGCGGTGATTTTTGATGATCTTGTCGGGCACGTTGCCAAGACCCGTTGTTTCCACCGCAAGTTCTGCCAGATGGCGATTGCGGCTTGGTTCCATGATGGCCCAGGCGGCGGCCTGTGCGGCGCGGTCATAGCGTTCCTGCGAACCGCCAGCTTCGTATGACTGCTGCGCGGTGCGCGCACGGGCGACGATGGCATCAACTTCAGCAAGGTCATCATGGGCGTTCATTATTCTGTGTCCTTTGGTGTTGGGCCTTCCCGACGCGGGAAGGCCCGTTGATTACTTACAGCCCTGCCAGGAGTTCCTTGAGGGTTGCTTCGCGGTCGGCCCACATCTGCTTGACCTCGGCGCGGTTCATGATGTGCATGGGCGACCCGCCGGCCTGCATCTTGCCTGTTACGCTGCTGTTGGCGAACATCTCGGGCACGCGCTCGGCCAGCTTTTCGATGATCGCCTCGGGCGTCCCCTTGGGTACCATCAGACCGCGAAAGTTCACGCTTGCGTTGTCGATGTCATACCCCTGCTCTTTCAGCGTTGGCACATCGGGCAGGAATTCATTCCGCTCCAGGTCAAAGACACCAAGGATTTTGACGTTGCCCGCGGCTTGGGCGCGGAAGGCATCCGACAGGTTGTTGATTCCGCCCAGTACTTCCCCCGCGATCACGGCCTTCATAGCCGCGGCACCACCGCCCTTTGTGGGGATATAGGCCATTTTGACGCCTGCCGCCTTCTCAAGCTGCAAGGCGGCAATGTGGTGACCGACAAACAGGCCAGCGCCCGAGAATGTCAGCTTGCCGGGGTTTGCCTTGGCATAATTCACCACGTCGTCCATGGAGCTGAATTCGCTGTCCATGCCGACCACAAAGACAGCAGGGTCCGCGCCCCAGTTGGCGATGGGTTCAAAACTGTCTGCAGAATAGTCCACACCGCCTTTGATCGACTGCGCGATGAAATGCGGGATATTATAGGCTGCGATCGTATAGCCGTCTGGTTCTGCTTGTGACGCGAACCAGTTCCAGCCTACACGACCGCCCGCACCCGGCTTGTTCAGAATAGCGATCGGCATACCCAGCGCATCTTCGTTACCGGCGGTCATGGTCACGATGCGCGCTTGGAAATCAGTGGCACCCCCAGCACCATAACTGACCATCATCATGATCGGACGATCCGGATAACTGCCATGGCCATCCGCGACAGCAGTGCCTGTCAGGCCCATCAAGGCCATTGCGGCCCCTGCGATTACGTTTCTCATGTTCTTTCCTCCCTATTAGGTTTGATTTCTGCCGCTGTTACGGTTCAGAAGAATATCTCTCGCGGTGTGTATACTTTTAGCAGCAGTGCGAAGAGACCGTACATTACGGCCGTAAAGCAGGCCGTGATGATAGCACGCTTGACCCATGACTTGATCTCGCGGTGCGAGGCCGGATCATAAAAGGCCAGCAGAATGAAAAACGCGATAGCCGTGGCGGTGTAGAATCCCAGCCCATTGGCAGCCCAGAAGATATAGATCAGGGCGACAAGAAGACCGGGCAGCAGGTTTGAGAACTGGCGACCCGATATGCCGTTGCCCACCTTGGTCCAACCCATGCAGGCCTTGGCGAAAGTCCACAGGGCAAGCACCACAAACACCGTTGCGATCAAACGCGGGAACAGGAATGCCTCGGCGGGTTGCTGGGTATAGCTGATGTAAGTGACCGATGCACCGACGGCTGCGACAACGCCGGATGCGATGATATGTTGCAGGCGCGGTGTCGATAGATCGCTCATCCCATGATCTCCTCTTTGGAAGTATAGCGGCGCGTACGCAATTCCATGTAGGCGGAATAGAGAACCGATGCGATGACCACCGCAATCAGGAAAATATTCAGCGCGCCGCCGAGAAAATAGGGTGTCATGCCATCCGTGGCACTCGCGATCATCGACCCCTGAATGAAGTTTGATTCCGCAATCGGCCCAAGGATCAGACCCAGAACCAACGGTGCGGCGGAAAAACCGAACCGTTCAAGAAAGTACATCATCACCCCGAGGCTGGCCATGACATAGACGTCCCCCATCGAGCTTTGCACCGAGTAGCTGCCAAAGACCGCAAGACCCAGAACGATGGCAGCCATGATGCTTTGCGGTACCTGCGCCACACGCGCGGCTATTCCTGCCACATAGAGGCCAAAAATACACATCAACACCTGACCGATCAGCATGGAGTTGATGAAGGTCCATGCTACATCAGGGTGGTTGTCAAACAGGTCGGTGCCGGGGAAAATCCCGTGGATCAGCAAACCGCCCAGCAGGACAGCAGCCGTCGGAGAGCCGGGAATAGAGAGCGTCAGAAGGGGGACCAGCGAGGGGCCGACCATTGCATTGTTGGCGGATTCTGCTGCGATGACCCCTTCGGGATGGCCGGTGCCGAACTTGTCACGCTCCGGGCTGAACTTCTTGGATTGGTCATAGGCAACCAACCCCGCAATTTGCCCACCCACACCGGGGATCAATCCGATGATGGCGCCCGTGATTGTCCCGATGCCCAACGCGCGTTTGCTGCGGCCGAGTTCGCGCACAGCCCCGCTGATCGGATGTTTCTGAACCTCGATCACTTCGGCATCTGCCGCGACACGCCCTTTGGCGAACATGGTGATCACTTGCGGGATGGCGAACAAGCCGATCAGGGCGGCGATGATGTTGATGCCTCCCCCCAATGCGGGGTGAAAGATGAACCGCTGTGCGCCCATGATGTCGTCAAACCCGATGGTCGCGAGCCATAGGCCGATACAGCCTGACAGCAGCCCTTTGACAACAGATTTGGAATCGAGCGATCCAATCACGGTTACGCCAAGGATCGCCAGCCAGAACAGATGTGACGGTCCAAAGGCCAGAGCCCATTTGGAGAGAACCGGTGTCAGGAAGATCAGCAGCAGCACACCAAAAACGCCGCCGACGGCAGAGGCAAGGAAGGAGATTTGCAGCGCCTTCGCCCCCTCGCCCTTCTGCGCCATTGCGTGCCCATCCAAGGTTGTCGCGATATTTGCAGGTGCGCCGGGAATCTTGAGCAAAATTGCGGAGACCGCACCGCCCGCGACTGTGGAAGTATAGGCCGCGCCCAACAGGATCAGGCCCTGTGCGGCTTCCAACTGAAAGGTGAACGGGATCAGCAGGGCTACTGCCATGGTTGGTGACAGCCCCGGCGTCGCACCAAGGATCAGACCGCCGATTGTCCCGATCAGCAGCAGACCAAAATTGATAGGTGTGAACACATCACCAAAGTAGAGCAGAAAATCCATTGCACCCCATTGCGCAGTTATATCAGCGTTGACAAACTAGCCTATGCAATGAAAACAATTTTGCAAATGTTTTCATTTTGACCATCTGGGAGGGGGTTAGATGTCTGAAAAAATTGGTAAAAAGGCAGATATTGTGGCTGTTGCAAAGGCGGCGCAGGTCTCCATCTCTACTGTATCAAGGAGTTATAACCACCCTGAACTGGTCAGGTCCGTGACCCGCAAGAAGATCGACGCAGCGGTGCGCAGGCTGGGGTATATACGCAACCGTGCGGCGCAAACGATGCACGGCATCCGGTCCGGTACCATCGGCTTGATCGTACCGACGATTGACCACACCATATTTGCCGAGGTGGTTCAGGCCTTTTCAGATGCTGTAGATGCTCAGGGGTTCACCATTCTGGTCGCCAGCCATGGCTACGATCTGGAACGGGAGTACGCAGTGCTGCGCAAGTTTCTGGAACATCGTGTGGATGGTGTCGCGCTGATCGGGCAGGAACATTCGCAGGAAACCTACCAGTTGATCGCCAGTCAGCGCATTCCGGCGATGACAATCTGGAACTATGACAAGGCCGCGCCGATTTCCTGCGTCGGGGCGGATAACAATTGCGCCGGGCGTGCAGCTGCGTTGCATGTGACGGATTTGGGGCATCGCGACATTGGCATCGTTTTTCCCCCGACGCAGGGCAATGACCGCGCGAGGGACCGGCTTGACGGCGCTCTGTCCGCGCTTCATGCCATGCAGATCAACGTGCCTGACAAATGGTGGGTTGAGGCCCCCTATAGCATTGCAGACGCCAAGCAGGCGGTGGGCGAGTTGCTTGCCAAAGCTGACCGCCCCAGCGCGCTGATCTGTGGCAATGACGTGTTGGCGCAAGGCGCGATTTATGCCGCCCTGCGTCGTGGGCTACGGGTGCCGGCGGATTTGTCTGTCATGGGCATTGGTGATTTCAAAGGGTCGCGCGAGATGGAGCCGAACCTGACCACCATACGACTGCCCGCGAGACGTATCGGTCTGCTGGCCGGAGAACGGTTGGCACATTCGATTGTGAACGCCGAGCCAGACGTATTCCGTATTTGTTGTGAGATAGAACTGGTTGAGCGTGACACCTGCGCACGGTTCTTGAACACGCAACGCCAGACCCTATGATGCCAGAAAAGGAGTCCCAGAGAATGTATGTATTTGACGCGCCAAAACAGGCGAGCCTTGCTGTCGATGGCAGCACTGATCGTTTTCCCATCCGCCGGATATTCTGTGTGGGTCGCAACTATGCCGCACATGCGCGCGAGATGGGCAAGGACCCGGATCGCGATCCCCCGTTCTTTTTCACCAAGCCAGCGGATGCGGCCTTGGACACGCCCTGTACCATTCCCTATCCGCCCTTGACGGAAGATCTGCACTACGAAATCGAGCTGGTTATCGTGATCGGCAAGGGCGGGACCAATATCGCGGAAGCGGACGTCATGGACCATGTCTGGGGCGCCTCTGTTGGCGTCGATATGACCCGGCGCGATTTGCAGTGGGAAGCCAAGGAAACGGGCCGCCCGTGGGACTGGGCCAAAGCCTTTGATAAGTCCGCGCCTATCGCTGCAATCAAACCCATCGCGGATGTGCCCAGTATCGAAAAAGGCCGCATCTGGCTCGCGGTCAATGGCACGGTTCGGCAGGACGCAGATATTGCAGACCTGATCTGGTCGGTGCGCGAACATGTGTCGATCCTGTCGCATTCGATGGCACTGGCACCCGGTGATGTCGTGATGACAGGTACACCCGCTGGCGTCGGCGCTGTTGTGTCCGGCGATGTGATCACTGGCGGCGTTGAGGGCATAGGTGAGCTGGAAGTCACGATTGGACCCCGTGCATGAGCGAACTGGCGCTGCACAACTACTTTCGCTCCTCCACCTCGGTGCGGGTGCGTGCGGCGCTGAACCTCAAAGGGCTTGAGTATGATTATGTCCCGCTCTCCCTGCTTAAAGGGGACCAAGGGAGTGCGGCGCATCTGGCACTGAACCCGTCGGGGCTGGTGCCCACGTTGGTCACACCACAAGGGCCGTTGCCCCAGTCAATGGCGATCCTTGAATGGCTGGAGGAGGTTTATCCCGAGCCCGCCCTTTTGCCGGCTGACCCATGGGGCCGGGCGCGGGCGCGCAGCCTTGCGCAGATTGTTGCCGCGGATATCCACCCGTTGAACAACCTGCGAATCCTCAAGTATCTTGAAACCGAATATGATGTGGACGCCGCAGGTAAGGCCACATGGTTCCGCAAATGGGCCGGCGCAGGCATGCAGGCGCTGGAAATACGGCTGGCATCGGAACCTGAAACAGGTGACTTTTGCCACGGTGACACGGTGGGTCTGGCCGATTTGTGCCTTTACGCCCAAGTCCTCAACAATGCGCGGTTCGAAGTGGACATGTCGGCCTATCCCACGATCCGGCGCATCCACGCAAATTGCATGGCGGTACCCGCGTTGGCACAGGCCGCCCCCGCCAATCAACCGGACGCGTTTTAATCAATCGGGTGTGCGGCAAGAAACCGGCGCAAGTGATCTGACAGCAGGTCCGGTGCATCCCAGACGATGGAGTGACCTGCTGTGTCTATCGTCACCTCTTGGAGGTTTGGGATCGTGGCAAAGCCGGATTTCGCGAGGGCAGGCGGCACCAATATGTCCGCACCTGCATAGGCGACCAGTGTAGGGCAAGCGATGTTTTCCGGTTTGGCAGAGGGACGCAGGGATCGAAAGGCTTCGATTTGATGGGCCATCGCATCGGCAGTTTGGGCGTAGGGATAGGCAAGGGCAGCCTCCAGTGCAATCTCGACGTTATCTGCGGATTCAAAGAAGGCCTGACCGAATACCCATGGATAAAGTGCGCGCAGCCATAGTTCCTCGCCTAGCGCGCCTCGCCGGACGGCCAAGAGTGCGTCAAATGCCGCAATCGTGCGTGGCATACGGACGCGCCCGGACGCAAAGACGCTCGCAGTTGCGACCTGTTCAGGGGCGAGCACAGCAAGTTCCATCGCCAGCAGGCCACCCATCGAATGTCCTGCAACATGAAATCGTTCAAAGCCAAGTTTTGCCATCACCGCCAGTGCGTCATGGGCCATGAGGTTCATGTTGGTGGGGGCATCCCACGGCACGGTCCGACCAGTTGTGCGGTTGTCAGGGCGGATCACGGTATAACTATCGGTGAGGAGGGGCGCGAAACCTGCCCAAGTTGCACTGTCGCTCAGCATACCCGCCAGAAGCAGCAGAGGTGGGCCACTGCCCTCAACTTCAAAGTGGATCGTCACATCATCGCGGTTCAGGTCAGGCATTCAATGTACTCCAGCACGGCAGCAGATCACCCGGCGAAGGGCGGGCATTAAAAACGGCGCGGGCAATGGCCCGCGCCAGACAAAGGGAAGCGGCATGGCCGATCAGCATTGCATCGCCCGCAGGTATTGCCCCCGTGCTGAGCGCAAAAACCAGATCACCATCATGGGGCGTATGGGCAGGTACGGTGGAGCGTGCAATGCCGTCATGGGCGGCAACAGAAACGCGCTTGCACTCCGCCTTGGTCAGCGCGGCATCGGTGGCGACAATCGCGACTGTGGTGTTTTCGCGTAGTGACATTGCATCTCTTTTTCGGCTTTCCAGCGACAGTCCAAGACCGGTGGCGCGGTCCACCCCGACACCGCCGAATTCATCGCCCATCTCGAAAGGGGCGGCATAGAAATGGCGGTCGCTTGGCGTGGTAACTGACCCGATCGCATTCACTATAACCAGCGCGCCCACGGTGCTGCCATCCGGCAGGCGTAAGGATGCCGACCCAAGCCCACCTTTCATAGAGGCGGTCAGCGCACCGGTACCCGCGCCGACGGTGCCGATATCGAACTCGGCGGCCGCGTTTTCCAACGCTTTTCGCCCCAGTGCACTATACGGGTTTTCACCCCAGTCCTTTTGTCCGCCATTCAAAAGATCGAAAATGATCGCACCGGGGACCAACGGGATCACGGCATTGCCGACCTTATAGCCCCGACCCTGATCACGCAGCCCTGCCACCACACCGGAACAGGCATCAAGGCCAAAAGCCGACCCACCCGACAACACGAGCGCATCCACCGCCGCGACGGTTTTATCCGGCGCCAGCAGATCGGTTTCACGCGTGCCGGGCGCGCCGCCCATGACATGCACCGAGGCGGTAAAAGGAGTATCACCCAGCAGCACCGTGGTACCCGACTTCAAAACTTCATCCTGCGCGTTGCCCACGTACAGGCCGGGAACATCGGTTATCAGGTTCTTTGGTCCGGGGATCATTTAATTTCCCTACAGACGCGGTTTGGCTGCTGCGGTGGCCGGATCGCCTGTATTTGGCACGCCTTTGGGTTCGATCAGCAGCACTTCGCATTCAGCCTCAGCGCGGGGGCGGTGGGTGATGCCTTTGGGCACGACAAAGACTTCGCCGGCTTTGACCGTATGCGACAGGCCTTCAAGGTCCATTACCATTTCGCCCTTCAACACCAGAAAGAAATCATCGGTGTCTTCATGCATGTGAAACGGAAACTCGCCCTGAAACTTGACCACCATTATGTCGTTATCGTTGTAGTCAGCGATAACATGCGGATCCCAATGGGTACTGATCTGCGTCAGCTTTTTCGCCAGATTGACAGGCTTCATATACAGCGCCCGCCGTCGACTTCCATGGCGACGCCGGTGATCATGCTGGCCTCGTCCGAACACAGGAACAGGGCAGCGTTGCCAAGATCCTCAGGTTGAGAGAACCGGCCGAGCGGGATTGTCGCAAGGAATTTGGCGCGCATTTCAGGGGTGTCTTCGCCGAGGAAAGATTTGAGCAGGGGTGTTTCGCCGGCCACCGGGTTCAGCGCGTTCACGCGGATGCCCAGCGGCGCCAGTTCTACAGCCATGGATTTGGTCGCATTGATCATCCACCCCTTTGAGGCGTTGTACCAGCTCAACCGCGGTCGCGGCGAAACGCCAGCGGTCGACGCAACATTCAGGATCACCCCATTGCCGCGTTCCTTCATGTGCGGGACAAGCGCACGGGCCGTCAGGTAAACCGATTTCATATTCACCCGCACAACGCGGTCAAAGTCATCCTCGGAAACCTCATCCAGGGGGGTGGGCATATGGGTGACACCAGCGTTGTTGATCAAGATGTCCACGTGTCCCCACATTTCCTTTGCCGCCTGCGCCATGGCGCTCACGGACGCGCCATCGCCAACATCAACCGTCTGCGCGGTTGCGTGATCACCCATCTCGATCGCGAACTGGCGGGCGGCATCGCCATTGATATCAGCGATCATGACTTTCGCACCCTCCTGCAGGAAACGGCGCACGATGCCTGCGCCAAAGCCTGACGCCCCTCCGGTTACGATGGCGGTTTTTCCTGTCAGTCGCATGGATCATTCTCCTTGATAAAGGCACGCATGAGGTCAAAGAAGGCGTCTGGTTGATCCGCCGGGATCATATGACCCGCTTTTGCAAGAGTGTGATGTGTTGCGGTCGCGTTGCCAAGGCTGGATAACAGGGTTTCGCTGAAGGCGACCGGCATCATCGGGTCTTTGGCACCGGACAGGATCAGAGCCGGGCAGGCAACCCGCGATAGCGCTGCACGGAAATCAAAGCGACCCATTTCGTTTTCTGGCCCGTTGAAATGCATCGCGACCGGGTTTTTGACGATCATCCGCGCCATCATGTCGGGGTCGGGGTCCGACACTGCGTAGTGTGGCAGACATACCTCGAAATATGTCTTGCGCCGTTCGGGCGTCGGTGCACTCCAATAGGCGCGTGCGACCTCGCCCGCCTTGGGGCCACCGATATTGGTGAAGGAGTCAAAGATGACCTCAAAATCCACCTGTGCCGATGTCGCGCAAAGGATCAGCGCGCCCAACGTATCGGGGTATTTGCAGGCATAGGCCTGAGCCACGAAACCACCGAAAGACGCGCCGTAAAGGACCGGCTTCTCGATTCCCAACGCAGTGATCACCCCGTGCAGGTCATCGGCCCATTGATCCAATGTCCAGTGGTCTGCATTGCTTTCGTCGCTGCGCCCGTTGCCGCGATGATCAAGGTAGAGGATTTGAGCAATACCGCTCAACCGCGAGAATGCTGGTTTGTAGATCGAATGGTCCGCTCCCGGCCCGCCGTGCAGCAGGATCAGCGTTGGCTTCTGGCGCATGACGGTACCGTCGGCGACCAGCCCCGCGCCTTCGATGTCGATGAACAACCGCACGTTATTTATTTTGATGTGCATCTCATCCCTTTGCCTGTTGCAGAACGGGCAGCACAGGCGCCGCAGCGATCAGCTTGCGGGTATAGGGGTGCTGCGGGTTTTCAAAGACGTCTTCAGTCCGGCCTTGCTCGACAATCTTGCCCGATTTCATCACAAGCACGCGGTCCGTCACGGTACGCACCACGGACAGATCATGCGAGATGAACAGATAGGTCAGGTCATAGGCGGCACAAAGCTCTGCCAACAGATCAAGGATTTGCGCGCGCACCGAAACGTCGAGTGCGCTGACGGCTTCGTCAAACAGGATCAATTGTGGTTTGATGATCAGGGCGCGGGCAATGGCGATGCGCTGGCGCTGTCCGCCCGAGAATTCGTGAATATACTTGCGCGCGTCGGCGGGGGCGAGGCCGACAGCGACGAGGGCCTCGTCGATCTGCTTTTGCCGTGCGACGCCTGTCGGTGGTTCAGGCAACAGATGGAATGGTTCGGTGATCAGGCGGTCCACACGGTGACGCGGGTTGAAGCTGCCGAAGGGATCCTGAAACACCACCTGCATCTGGCGGCGTACCGAGAGGTTGGGTTTCGTGCCTGTGAAAACCGGTTCGCCGCCCAGCGTAATACTACCCGCCTGTATCTGCTCCAACCCCAACAATGCGCGCGTAAGGGTGGATTTTCCGCAGCCGGATTCGCCGACCAACCCCAGACGTTCGCCCTGTTGAATGGTAAAGGAAACATTATCCACCGCACGAAACAATCCCGGCGCGCCAAACAGCGTGGTGCGCGGTATCTTGTAATCGCGGCTGACATTGCGCACCTCCAGCAGCGGTTTGGGTGCAGGCGCGTCAGGCAGGGTGACGCGGTGGCCGGAGGCAGCAAAGAGCATCTGGGTATAGGGGTGCTGCATATTGTGCAGAAGGGTCTGCGTCGCACCCTGTTCGACGACTTTGCCCCTGCGCATAACGACAATGCGGTCCGCCATATCGGCAACCACGGCAAGGTCATGGGTAATCATCAACAGGCCCATGCCGTCTTCTTTTGCCAGACGTTTCAGCAGGTCGAGGATTTGCGCCTGCGTCGTGACATCCAGTGCAGTTGTGGGTTCATCAGCAATCAACAAACGGGGCCGCAGAGCGATGGCCATCGCGATTACAACGCGCTGGCGCTGACCGCCGCTCAATTCGTGGGGATAGCGCGACAGCGGGAAACGGTCAGGCGGCAACCCCACACGGGCCAGCGTTTCCGTCGCGCGTCTGAGCGCTTCTCTGCGGGGAACAGACGGATCATGGACGCGAATTGTCTCTGCGACCTGGTTCCCGATGGTATGCACGGGGTTCAGCGCGGTCATGGGTTCCTGAAACACCATACCGATGTCATTGCCGCGTATGGCACACAGCTCACGCTCGGAGAGCGCGTTCAGTTCGCGACCATCCAGAAGGATGCGACCATCTGTCGATGTGCCTTTGGGCAGCAATTGCATCACCGCGAGGGCCGTCATCGACTTGCCTGACCCGCTTTCGCCGGTGATGGCGACAATCTCCCCTTCGGCGACGCGCATCGATACATCAGAAAGGATTTCAACGCCGTAGATCGACAGAGAGAGATTGTTGATTTCAAGCAAGCTCATACCCGTGCGACCCTCAATCGGGGGTCTAGGTAATCGCGCAGCCCGTCGCCCATCAGATTCAAACCCAGCACGGTGAGGATAATGGCAAATCCCGGCATCAGGGCCATATGGGGCGCGATACCGACCAGCGTTTGTGCGTCAGCCAGCATACGGCCCCAGGATGGCGTCGGTGGCTGTGCGCCAAGGCCGACATAGCTCAGACCCGCTTCGGCAAGGATACCCAGTGAGAACTGGATGGTACCCTGTACGATCAGCAGGTTCGTGACATTGGGCAGGATATGTTCGGCTGAAATGCGTGCGGCAGATTTTCCCGCAACCCGCGCAGCCATGATGAATTCACGCTGCCACAGCGAAAGGGCGGCACCGCGCGTAATGCGGGCAAAGACGGGGACGTTAAAGATACCGATGGCGATGATCGCGTTGACGGCACCGGCACCAAAGATGGCCGTGATCAGGATCGCAATCACCAGCGAGGGGAACGCAAATACCAGATCATTGCCGCGCATGATCAGTTCATCGATCATCGATCCGGACCGCGCCGCCGCCCATAGACCCAGCGGTACCCCAAGGCCCATCCCGATCCCTACCGCAACCAGCGCCACCGCTATGGAGGTGCGTGCGCCGACCATGATCATGCTCAGAATATCGCGGCCAAAGTGATCGGTGCCCAGCAGATGGACGCCGCCCGGTGCCTTAAGCTTGTTCGGAATATCAAGAGCGGCGTGATCGAATGGGGTCCAGACAAAGCTAACCAAAGCAGCGATCAGAAAGATACCTGTTAGCAACCCGCCAATGATCAGATTACGCCTCATGCCAGCTTTCTCATGTGCGGGACCTCAAGCGTGGATCAACGGCAGCATAGGCCAGATCGACAACAAAGTTGACCAGGATCACAGAAAACACCAGCAGCATGACCACCGATTCAACAACGATCAGATCACGGGCCGAAATTGACTGGAAAACCAGCCGCCCCAGTCCCGGAAGATAAAACACCTGTTCGATGATAATCGATCCCGCCAGTAGGAACGAGAATTGCAATCCGATGATGGTCAGAACGGGGATCAACGCATTGCGCAGGCCGTGGCGCCAAAGTGCCTGACGCGCAGACAGCCCTTTGGCACGCGCGGTGCGCATAAAATCCTCACCCAATACATCCAGCAGAGAGGACCGCATCACCCGCGCAAGGATAGCGGCCTGTGGCAGCGCCAGAGCAATTGCCGGCAGAGTGAGCGCATGCAGGCCAGCCCAGAACCCTTTATCCCAGCCGATAAACCCACCCGCTGCAAACCAGCGGAGGTTGATGGCAAAAACCAGCACGAGCATCATCGCAAACCAGAAGTTGGGCACCGCCACTCCCAGTTGCGTCGCTCCCATGACACCGATGTCGCCCGCTTTGCCGCGTCGCGCAGCGGCATATATGCCCGCAGGAAAGGCGATCAGTGTGCTGAGACAAAGCGCATAGAGCGCCAACGGCAGAGAGACCCACATCCGCTGCGCGATCATATCGACCACCGGCGTCCGGTAGGTATAGGACGTGCCGAAATCACCCGTTATCAATCCGCCCGCCCAGACAAAATAACGCTCCACCTTGGGAACATCGAGGCCAAGCTCGCTGCGCAGCGCGGCAAGTGTTTCGGGCTGCGCATTCATCCCCAGCATAAAGGACGCAGGATCGCCAGGTGCGACTTCGATAACAAAAAAGATGACAAAGGATGCCACGATCAGACTGATGGCCAGCGAGAGAAGTCTTTTGAGGGCATAGCGTAACATCAGTCGGAGGTTAGGCGCGCATCTGCAGGGCGTCCAGTGACGTTTAGCCCTCTCGCGCAGTTAGCCTTAAGAACTGACGAATGCCCGGCGGAACAATGAGCACACCGGGTTCCAAAGAATCCTGAGCTATATTTAATCAATAAATTCATGCGGTTCCTTAAAAACATGCGGCTACACGGAAATTTGCATCGGAACGGATGAACAGCGGCACAGGTTGGTCCGGCAAGAAACACAAACAGGAGTAACGATATGACTAATGTATTTAAGACACTCGCAATCGCTGGCCTTTTGGGAACTATCTCTGCACCGGCATTTGCTGCTGCACACCTTGATATGGCGACGATGACTTGTGCCCAGTACAAGGCCCTGTCTGCGGAAGACCAATCGGAGGTTGCCACGATGGCAATTGCCGAAATTGACGACGGCGACAATGGCGAGCAGATGATTGACAGTACCAAAGCGACTGAAGCCACTGGCGGTGATACAACTGCAGCAGAGGCGACAGATGGCAATACATCTGCTGGTCAGAAAGCTGACGGTGACGAAGACAACACCACCGAAGACTCCAAGATGGAAAATGCTCTTGAAGCATTCAATCTCGAATGCGACCGGAGCCCCGATACATTGGTCAGCGAAGCTGCTGCCGGTATGAGCGGAACCCGCTAAGAAATAGACCTACTCTTAGGTTTATCCGAGAGAACAGGGCACCTTCGGGTGCCCTTTTTTCTTTCCACACGATTGCGTCGCGCTAAGTTCCGCTCATGGAATATCCCCTATTCATTGGTCACGAGATTTATCGCGCATCCAGCTATGGCCGATGGCATCCATTGCGGGTGCCACGCGTGTCCACAGTGATGGATCTTTCCCGTGCTTTGGGCTGGTTGCCATATGCGCAGTTTATCACGTCCCCCCGCGCCAAGCCCGCGGCGTTAACGGCTTTTCATACAGTCGATTATATTGCGGCTTTGCAGCGGGTGGAGGCAACGCAGACTGCCACTTTGCACGACGCGCAACGCCATGACATCGGAAGTGTGACCAATCCTGTCTTCCCCGAAATCTTTCGCCGTCCGGCGACGGCTGCTGGCGGATCGATCCTTGCTGGTGAGTTGCTGAAAAATGGCGGTGTCGTTTATAACCCCGCCGGCGGGACGCATCATGGCATGCCCGACCGCGCCAACGGGTTTTGCTATCTCAACGACCCTGTTCTCGCGATGCTCTCCTTGCGCCATCACGGTGTGCGCCGCATTGCCTATATTGATATCGATGCGCACCACCCTGACGGGGTGGAGGCCGGATTTGGCGGTGATCCCGATTGCCTGTTGATCTCGGTCCACGAGGCGCGGTTATGGCCGCGCACCGGCATGATCGAGAACGATGCCGGGGGTAACGCGCTAAACCTGCCGGTGCCGCGCGGGCTCAATGATTCCGAGATGGCCTTTATCCGCGATAAGCTCATTGTGCCTAAGGTACAGGCGTTTGATCCGGAGGCCATCGTGTTCCTTTGCGGGGCCGACGCTGTGGAGGAAGACCCGCTGTCACACCTGAGCCTGAGCAACAACGCCCATTGGGATATGCTGCGCGCGCTGATGGGGATGTCGCCGCGCCTGTTGGTGCTGGGTGGAGGTGGCTATAATCCGTGGTCTGTTGGGCGGCTTTGGACGGGTATTTGGGGGCTATTGAATGGGCATCAAATACCGGATGTTTTGCCGGACGAGGCCCAAACCGTATTGCGCAGCCTGCGATTTGACGGCAACCGGCGGGGTAAGAACCCGCCGGAGCATTGGTTTGCCACTTTGCGGGATACACCCCGTGAAGGGATGATCGCAGATGCGGTTAAGAACGATGTTGACCTGTTGCTGCGTCGTTGAGGATCAACAGTGCCAAGGACATAGTGAGATTGGCACAAAAAAGGCCCCCGCGAACGGAGGCCCAGATTTTTTCATCCACTGAAGGTTATTCAGACCAGCTGACACCTGTCATGTCATTGGCTTGGGTGGGGGCGTCTTTCCACAATCCCTGCAAGCCGGCTTTTGCCACGGTTGGGACGGTCAGCTGAAACAGATACACGTTTACATAATCGTCCGCGATCATGTGCTGGGCATCCTGCATCAGTTTTGTCCGCGTGGCGGGGTCGGATTCCACGTTCAGCTTGGCAATCAACTCTTGAAAAGCCGGGTTGTCGTACTGAAAATAGTAATCCGGATTGGCGTAAATCCCGATGTCCATCGGCTCAGTATGGCTGACGATGGTCAGGCCAAAGTTTTTACCTTTGAACACGGTTTCCAGCCACTGCGCCCATTCAACGTTGTTGATCTTGGCGGTGATACCGACTTCGGCCAACTGCGCGGCGATAATCTCTCCACCGCGACGGGCATATGACGGGGGCGGCAGATCAAGCGTTGTTTCGAACCCGTCGGGAAAGCCTGCCTCGGCCAGCAGGGCCTTGGATTTTTCGGGGTCGTAGTTTGATTGTGCAGTCAGATCGACATAGGCCGGATTGTGCGGTGCAAAGTGCGTGCCTATGGGCGTGCCCATACCGAACATCGCGCCGTCAATGATTGCCTGACGGTCGATGGCGTGGGCCAAAGCCTCGCGCACCTTCACGTTGTCAAAGGGAGGCATCTTGTTGTTGGTGGACAGGATCGTCTCGCCTTCGGTGTTCCCTACAAGCACTTGAAAGCGTGGATCAGCCTCGAACTGGGGCACGTTTTCGGGCGCGGGAAAGCCGCTGAACACGTCGATGTCTTCGGCCATCACAGCGGCAAAGGCCGCCGTCGGGTCAGAGATGAACTTGAATGTCACTTTGTCGAGCTTGGCAGGCGTGCCCCAGTAATCTTCAAAGCGGCTCAGTTCCACCTTGTCACCCTGTGTCCAGCTGTCAAATTTGAAAGCGCCGGTGCCGATCGGTGTCTGCTTGATGTTCTCTATGCTTTCGGGTGCGACAATTACCGCGTCCCCCCATGCCAGATTGAACAACATGTTCCCGTTCTTTTCAGACAGCTTTACCTCCACTGTCAGCGGGTCAATCACATTGACCTCGGCAATCGCGGCATATAGCGCCTTTTGCGCGTTCGCGCTGTCTTCGGCATTGATCCGGTCGAGCGAGAATTTCACATCTTCGGCGTCCATCGTGGTGCCGTCGTGGAATTTCACGCCGTCCCGCAGCTTGAAGGTATAGGTCAGGCCGTCGTCCGAGATTTCCCAGCTTTCTGCAAGGCCCGGCACAACCGAACCATCTGCCATGAAGCGCGTAAGCCCTTCAAAGACATTTGAATAGAGCACCGAATCAATGGCACCAGCAGCGGCTGATGTCGGATCCATATGCGGCGGTTCAAGCTGGATCGCGATGGTGACATCGGTTTGCTGTGCAAAGGCGGCACCGGCCATCAGTGCGGCGGCGCTGACACCGAAAAAAAGCTTGCGAAGGTGAAACATGGGTGACTCCCTGTTGTTGATTGTAAACAAGCGTAGCGGGTTTGTTTGACATGCGCAAAGGCGATTGCAGGGGTGCCCGTGTGGCGCTATGGGTCGCGGCTTTAACCTGTTCCTGCGCGAGATACGTTATGTCGAAAACAACCCGTACTCTTGGTGTCGATTTTGGCACTTCCAATTCCGCGATAGGATTTTGCGAGGAAGGCCGCGCGCAGTTGATTGGTGTTGAAAAGGACGCCCAAACTCTGCCCACAGCCGTATTTTTTGATTTTGATACCAAACGGATCGTCTATGGCCAGCCCGCGCAGGAAGCGCTGATCGCGGGGGACGAAGGGCGATACATGCGCGCGCTCAAGAGCCTGTTGGGCACCGCCCTGATGCGCGAAAGCCGGATGCTGTTGGGAAAGCGCATGGATTTCATTGCCATCGTCGGAGATTTTCTGGCGCAAATGAAAGCACGCGCTGAGGCGGCTACCGGCCTCACGTTTGATCGCGCCCTATCGGGTCGTCCCGTCCTGTTTCACAGCGCAAACGAACGCCGGAATGCGCAAGCCGAGATTGATCTGCGCGATTGCTATCTGGCGGCGGGCTTCACAGATGTCCGTTTCATGCCCGAACCCGAAGCCGCCGCATTGGCAAACCGCGCGGTTCTGAACCCCGGTGATCTGGGGCTTGTGGTGGATATCGGCGGCGGCACGTCGGATTTTACGCTGTTTCGCCAGCAGGGCGAGACAGAGATCGATATTCTGGCCAGCAATGGTTTACGTCTGGGAGGTACCGATTTTGACCGCGAAATCAGCCTGCAACAGGTGATGCCGCTGCTGGGGCGAGGCAGTCAGATCAAACATGCGTTTGGTAGCGAAACCCATACCGCGCCCACTGCAATCTTTGCAGATCTGGCGACATGGCAAAAAATTCCATTCCTTTATACCCAAGACACTCGCCGGATGGCTGCTGATCTGGAAAAGTATGCGGTGGAACCTGACAAACTGGCGCGCCTGATGAAAGTGTTGGAAGACGAACTGGGTCACGACCTCGCCTTTGCTGTCGAGGCGGGCAAAATTGCTGCAAACGATACAAGGGCGAGGTCGTTGCCAGAGATCAATCTGGCCATGTTAGAGACTGGTTTGCGTGCTGATCTTCCTGCGGCAATGCTGAACTTCATGCTGGCGGATATGGCGCAGGATATTGCGCAATCTGCCCTTGCCACTGTTGCACAGGCAAACCTGAAGCCTGCTGATGTGACGCGACTTATCTTTGTCGGCGGGTCCAGTTTGATGGGTGTTGTTGACGGCGCTTTGTGTGCGTCGTTTCCGCAGGCCCAAGTGCACCGTGGCGCTGCGTTGACGGCAATTGTAGAGGGGCTGGCGATAGCATCCGGAACCGCGTTTGAATGAACCCATCAAGGGCACAGCGCCGGGGTAAAAGAATTACTGCCTTTCTGGAAGCAGTAGCGATTGCAATGCAGCACCCATAACCTGTGCGCTTTCCACCATATCGTCGATACCGATGTATTCATCCGGCTTGTGGGCCAGTTCCAGAATCCCGGGCCCATAAGCGATGCAATTCTTCAGCTTGCCAATGCGGTCGATGTGTTTCTGATCGTAGGTCCCGGGCGAGGCCACGTATTGCGGGGTAACGCCCATGACATCCTCGATCGCTTTGGTAACAGTTTGAACCACGGGCGCATCGCGATCTGTCATTGACGGCAACACAGCGTTCAACTCGGTCAGCTCATAGTCAAAATCGGCACGGGATGCGCGCAAACCTTCCAGCAATTGAGTGACCTCGCTCCGGACCTGATCCAGTGGTTCTTCTACCAGAAACCGGCGGTCGATCACGATCCGGCAGGAATCCGGCACGCAATGTGCTGGCAGCCCGGTGAAATCATCGTCCTGTTCCCTTTGGCCGCCATGAATGGAATTGATGTTCATCGTGGATTGCCGTGCGCCTTCGGGCACCACGGGCATGTCTGTCCAGCGCGCTGCCATCGCAGGGAACAGTTTGTCCTCAAACTCTGCCAATACGGCGCCCATATGACGCACTGCACAATCGCCAAGAAAAGGCATGGACCCATGGGCAATCTCGCCCTTTGTTTCAATTTCCGCCCACCAGCCGCCACGATGGCCCAAGCAGATCCGGTCCTTGTTCAGAGGTTCGGGAATAAGAACGTGCTGGACGCGTTTGGGGTCGAAATATCCCTGTTCAGCCAGATAGGCGACACCGCCATAGCCGCCCGATTCCTCGTCCGCTGTGCCTGATATTTCGATGGCACCGTTAAAGTCCGGATGGACCTCGATAAACGCTTCGGCCGCGATGATTGAAGTGGCCAGCCCGCCTTTCATGTCACAGGTGCCACGGCCATAGATTTTGCCGTCCGATACTTCCGCTCCGAAGGGGTCAAAGGTCCAGCCTGCACCAACCTCAACCACGTCGGTGTGGCTGTTGAAATGCACACATTCGCCCTTTTGCGCGCCTTCCCGATGCGCAACGATATTCCAGCGGGGAAATTTCTCACTATCGCCCGGTGTGCCATAGGCACGGACCAGTTCGGTCTGAAACCCGTGACCTTTGAGCCGCCTGTCCAGATATTCGCAAATCAGACGGTAATCCTGCCCCGGCGGGTTTAGCGTGGGGATGCGGATCAGGTCTTGAGTTAGCGCGATCAGGTCGTCGCGCTTGGCGGTAATGGCGGTAAGAAGAGGATTTGTCATGACGCTACCGTCGTCCTCTTGCTGTGCATTGGCAAGGGTAGTGCGGGCCTAATCTGCGATGTTTTTCATAGCAGCCAACATTACCCGCACTTCTTCCAAGGTATTGTAATGACACAGTGACACCCGAACGGCGGCCTGCATTCCCAACGGGTTCAGGATATTGCCGGAATAGTGATCCGCCTTGCGTACATGGGTGCGAATGCCCTGTGCATTCAACTTCGTCACAATCTCGGCTGCGGGTATATGATCCAGCGCGAAACAAACCAGCCCTTCGCGGTCAGGGTTGTTGATTCCGCCCAATATTGTCACGCCGCGCAGGTCGGCCAGACCGGGCAGGTTGTCGACGCCGTTTAACATCGCATTGGTCAGTTCGTGTTCGTGGGCGTGGATCGCCGCACCTGCCGCTTCGATCCGCGCACGCGGCTCTGTCTCGTCTGAAACCTCACCACCCAGCCAATCGAAATAGCGCACCACGTCGGAAAATGTCGCATAGGCACCTGTATCGCGGGTACCCATTTCCCACGTTTCGCGTGGCCCGTTCGCAAGTTGCTCAACCGGCAGGGCGGTCAGGCGGTCTGACACCCAGGCCACGCCGTAGCCATGACGCGCAAACACCTTGTAAGGCGACACCACATATCCGTCGATGTCATAGGACGCGATGTCAATCTGCCCGTGGCTGGCATGCTGGATTCCATCAACAAAAATGAATGCGTCAGGCGCAATGGTCCGGATTGCCGCCGCAATGCCGGCAACATCATTGCCAATCCCCGTCACGGGCGAGGTGTGCAAGATCGTTGCCACCTGCACGTCAGGCGTCATCAGCGCGGCATAGGCATCAGGCGTGACTTGCCCCGAAGCGTCATCGTGGGGAACATTGATATAGTCTTTACCGGCGATCCCGGCCCAATGAAGCGCAGCACTGCGCGAGGCGGGATGTTCGATCGAAGATCCGATCACCGCGCCGCCCCCCGCACTGCCCATGACCATGGTGCGGATCAACCGAAACGACAATTCGGTCCCTGATTCACCAACAAAGAACTGCCCGTCAGGCGCGTTGAAAAACAACGCCATATCCGCCCTGGCCTGCTTTATTATGTCGACGAGCGCATGGGATGCAGGGTTGTCGCGGCCCTGATTATCCGGGATCGCTGCAAACTTGGTCGAGGTATCAACCACTGTTTTCAATGTCAGCGCGCCACCAGCATTTTCGAAAAAGATGCGCGGCCCGGTGAACGGGCAATCCTCAACATGGGCAAAAGCATCGCGGATGGCAGTGGTCAGTGTCTTGGACGTGGTGATCATGAAGAGGCCCTTAATGGAATTTTTCGCATCATTACCGATGCGCGTCCCGGTGCAAGGTGTTTTGTGGCAAAACCGCGGTTGGTTTACTGTGAATCATTCTGGTGCGCGCTATGTAACCGATATCCAAAGACGAAAGGCAGCCAATGGCACCTCTGATCCAAAAGGGCGCGCACCCCACACCGTCGGAAGGCGCCGAAGAGGAAAAATCGCTTCACGATGCGGCGGCGCTATCGCCCCGCCTGATTTACGAGGTGATCCGCCGTGAAGGCGAGGAAGAACTTGAGCGTAGCAGGAGATCGCTGATCTGGTCGGGCATTGCTGCAGGCATGCTGATCAGTTTGTCGGTACTGGGCGAGGCAATTCTGCGCACCCATCTGCCCGATACGCCCTCGCGGTTCCTGCTCGAAAACTTCGGCTATTCACTGGGGTTTCTGGCGGTGATCATGGGCCGGATGCAACTGTTCACTGAAAATACGATCACCACTGTTCTCCCGACGATTCATGAACGGACGTGGCGCAGTTTTGGCTCAATGCTCCAGCTTTGGGGTATCGTGCTGGGCGCAAATGTCGTCGGCGCTTTTCTGGCGGCTATATTGTTTATCTACACGCCTGCTCTGCCGGCAGAGCTGTTACCGGCCATACAATCACTGTCGGAACATGCAACCGGCATGGGGGCGGTTGACGGATTCTGGAGGGCAATTCCGGCGGGGGTCATTGTGGCGCTGATTGTCTGGATGCTACCGGAGGCGGACGAGGCAGCATTTTTCCTGATCCTGATCTTTACGTGGCTCATTGCGGCCGGTGATTTTACCCACATCGTTGCCGGTTCGGTTGAAATGGCGGTGCTGATGATTCAGGGCAGCCTCTCGTTGGGCGCGGCCCTGTTCGGGTTTTTCCTGCCGGTTCTGGCAGGGAACATCATCGGCGGTACGATAATTTTCACCCTTGTAGCTTGGGGACAGGTACGCGACGACGTAAAAGAAGATCAGGAGCCGTGATTTTCGCAAAAGCACGAGGAGAACAGACACATGAAGCGGTTGCGCTTGAAGCTTCCTGACTATTGGCTGGTTCTCAAGGCGAGCGTGAATCAGATGTCTGAAAAGAATATCGGGTTGATCGCAGCGGGAGTGGCATTTTACGCGATGCTTTCGTTGTTTCCTGCGTTGGCGGCGTTGATCGCCCTGCTGGGGCTGATTTCAGATCCGGTCATCGTGATCGCACAGCTGGAGGAAATTCGCGGACTGCTGCCTGATGATGTCTATTATATCCTCAGCAGTCAGATCATCTCTCTGGTGTCGGCCCGAGCTGAGACTCTGGGTTGGGCGGGTCTGTTGTCCTTGCTCTTTGCGCTTTGGACTGCGCGGGCGGGCGTTGGCGCAATGATGAGCGGCCTTAACAACGTCTACAACCAAAGCGACAGAGGGGCGGGATGGCATTATGTTCGCGCGCTCTTGCTTACTCTGGGACTTGTTGCTGTTGGTATTGTTGCGATGTTGACCACGGTGGTGGCGCCTGTGGTGCTGGCGTTCTTTCCACTGGGCGCGTTTGCGACGATGGTGGTGGATATCCTGCGGTATGCCATCGCTGTTGTGGTGATGTTTGCAGGGGTTGGCGTGCTTTACCGTTTTGGCCCGAACAGGCGCCCTGCGCGCATGCGATGGCTGTCGCTGGGCGCCATAGTTGCCATTTTTTCCTGGGCAATCCTTTCCGTTGGATTTTCGTATTATGTGGCAAACTTTGGCAACTATAATCAGGTCTACGGGTCAATCGGGGCCGTCATTGCGATGCTCATCTGGCTGTGGATCAGCAGCTTTCTCGTATTGTTCGGCGGCTCTCTTAACGCCCAGATTGAATTGCGCACAAGACGAGACAGCACAGTCGGAAAACCGCGACCCATGGGGAAACGCGGAGCTTATGTGGCCGATAACTATGTGCCACTGGAAGCAGATGACCCATCATCGGAATGATGTGCACTTAATGCCGGTAGCGTGCCGCAAGTTTGTTCAGAAACTTGGTGGTGTGCAGGCGCTGACAACAACGCAAACTGCATCGCTGATATTGCGGAACCGGTGCGGCAGGCGGCTGTCGAACAGGTAACCGTCGCCGGATTCCAGAACTCTCACACTGCCGTCAACAGTCACCTCTATAGCACCCTGCACCACGATCCCCGCCTCTTCACCGTTGTGAGACAAAAGTTCCGGTCCGGTATCCGAACCGGCAGGATAGGTTTCGTGCAAGACTTGCAGGGCATGATCCTCGACATTGCCCAACTGGCGCAGGGATACCTGTCCTGGTGTGGCCGGAGACACTTCGGTGAATTCATTTGCGCGGTAAAATACCTTGGGTGTCGGCGTATCTTCCAAGGTCGAGAAGAATTCTGCCATGCTTATGGGAATCGCGTCCAGCAGGCTTTTGAGTGAAGCAACCGAAGGGCTGGTGCGATTCTTTTCAATAAGAGAAATAGTGCCATTCGTCAGTCCGGCCCTCGCTGCCAGCTCGCGCTGGGAAAGCCCCCGCTGTTTGCGGATTGTTCGAAGCTTTTGACCAATGTTCACTGCTATTATTCCCTCTGCACCTGACCCTACTATCGCTGCCGACAGCTATTGTCACAGAGAATTGTCCACGGCGAATTTTGGCGCAAATTCCTGTACATGGAAATTGACTCTAAAATCAAGATTGACAATTATATTAAACACGAGCAAAGCATATTTTAAACGCCATACATGCGTTTTTCTAAGGTTTTTGAGTCAGAGGATCCGACATGTCCGATACAAGCAAGAAACAGCGCCGCAAGGCAGCCCCTAAGAAACGCGTCGTCAAGACAACTGCGCTGGAGGCAAAATCGGTGAAGACAATCGTATCCGACGCCGTTGCCGCAGCGAGTGCCAGCAACGCACAACTTGCGGCGCGTCGTACCGCAGCTGTGGCGCGCGGTGTGGCCTCTGCCACGTCGATCTATGCCAAATACGCTGAAAACGCGGAACTTTGGGATGTCGAAGGCAACCGCATTATCGATTTCGTCGGGGGTATCGGTGTGTTAAACACCGGTCACCGTCACCCGTCAGTGATCGCCGCTGCCAAAGCACAGGAAGACCAGTACACACATACGTCTTTTCAGGTTGTTCCATATGAACCCTATGTCGCGCTGGCCGAAAAGCTGAACGCACTGGCCCCCGGTGATTTTCCCAAAAAGACGCTGCTGGTAACGACAGGCGCGGAAGCCGTCGAAAATGCGGTCAAGATCGCGCGTGCTGCTACCGGTCGTCCCGGCGTCATCGCCTTTACCGGCAGCTATCATGGCCGCACTCTTTTGACGCTGGGCATGACCGGCAAGGTCGCGCCCTACAAATTGAACGTTGGCCCGTTCCCTTCCGATGTGTTCCGCGCGCCGTTCCCGAACGTGCGTGACGGGATCACCGTTCAGGACGCCTTGATCGGCCTCAAGAACCTGTTCAAGACAGATGCGCAGCCAGAGCGTGTTGCCGCAATTATCATCGAACCCGTTTTGGGTGAAGGCGGGTATACCCCCGTGCCATTCGAGATGATGACCGCGCTGCGCGAAATTTGTGACCAGCACGGTATCTTGCTGATAGCGGACGAAGTGCAGGCAGGCTTTGGCCGTACCGGCACATGGTTCGCGATCGAGCATTCCGGCGTCGTGCCTGACCTGATCACCGTGGCGAAATCCATGGCCGGTGGCTATCCGTTGGCCGGTGTGATCGGTCGTGCCGACGTCATGGACGCGATGGAACCGGGCGGTTTGGGCGGTACATACGGCGGTAACCCCGTCGCTTGCGCTGCGGCTCTGGCAGCGATTGGCGCCATCGAGGAAGAGGGTCTGCTCGCCCGCTCCACCGCGATGGGCGAGACGCTCAAGGCCCGCTTTGCCGAGATTGGCGCACGTTCCGCACCCTATCGTTTCTGGGACATTCGTGGCCTTGGTGCGATGGTTGCAGTCGAATTTGTCACTGATTTCGAAAGCGCGAACCCTGACACGGACTTTACCAAGCGTGTTATTGCGCATGCCCTGTCACGGGGTTTGCTGCTGCTCAGCTGTGGCATGTACGGCAACGCAATCCGCGTGATGGTGCCGCTCACGGCCTCTGACGCGATTGTCGAAGAAGGTCTGGCCATCTTTGAGGCGGCTGTGCAGGCGGCCGTCGCCGAAGAAGCACACTGATCCATCTGAAAGTTGCACGAGAAGGCGCGGCCATAAGGTTGCGCCTTCTTTGTGTCTAGACTTGCGCTAAAATCCGACATTCCAGTTTCGGCCCAAGCGAGTTGAGTTGGTCCCTAGTCAACCGGCGCGAAACTATCGGCGCGTGCGCGTGCCCAACGGGTTTTGTAGCCTTTGAAATCCTGCGATTCTTCATCATTCAGAAAACCGTTGGGAAGATAGGTATAGACCTGATCGCCCTGCACCACGTCCTTGTCCCCCTGACGCAACATCAGATGCCGGGGCAGGAAGTCGCTTGGATCCAATAGGCCCGCAGCCCCTGACATCTCTGCCAATGCTTCCATTGTGTTCTTGTGAAACAAAGCCACGCGTTCGCTTTTGTGGACCACATTCAACGCGCGCATCCGGGTCTTGTCTTGCGTGGCGACACCAACAGGGCAGTGATTGGTATGGCACGCCTGCGCCTGAATGCAGCCGATGGCGAACATGAAGCCGCGTCCGGCATTGCACCAGTCTGCGCCCAATGCCAGAGCGCGGGCGATATCAAAGGCCGACACGATCTTGCCTGCCGCACCGATCTTGACCTGATCGCGAATACCCGCCCCGCGCAGCGTATTATGGACAAAGGTAAGTCCCTCGACCATCGGCATGCCCACGTGGTTGGAGAATTCCACCGGCGCGGCACCGGTGCCACCTTCGGCGCCGTCCACCACAATAAAATCGGGGATGATGCCGGTTTCCAGCATGGCCTTGACCATGCACATGAACTCGCGCTGGTGACCGATGCACAGCTTGAACCCGACGGGCTTTCCCCCGGACAGATCACGCAACTGTTTGAGAAATTGCATCATCTCGACCGGCGTATCGAACGCCGAATGCGCTGCCGGAGAGTTACAGTCTATGCCCATCGGAACACCACGCGCCTCGGCAATCTCTTCGCTGATCTTTGACGCGGGAAGCAATCCGCCATGGCCCGGCTTGGCGCCTTGGCTCAGCTTCAGCTCAATCATCTTGATCTGGTCGAGTGAGGCGGTTTCCTGAAATTTTTCAGGATCAAAACTGCCATCCGCCGCCCGCGCGCCGAAGTACCCAGAAGCAACCTGATATATCAGGTCCCCGCCGCCAGCCTTATGATAACGGCTGACCGATCCCTCGCCGGTATCATGGGCAAACCCACCAAGCTTTGCACCCGTGTTCAGCGCTTCGATGGCATTCGCTGACAGGGAACCAAAACTCATCGCCGAAATGTTGTAGAGTGATGCCGAGTAGGGTTGCTTGCAGTCCTTACCGCCGATTGTGGTGCGGAAATTGCAATCAACGATGTGCACGGGTCGCACGGAATGGGTGACCCACGAATATCCGGCATCATAGACCCGCTTACGGGTCCCAAAGGGCCGCGCGTCTTCCTGCCCCTTCGCACGTTGATATACCAGTGACCGGTCATCACGGCTGAACGGCTCTTCGTCCTGATCCGATTCGATCAGGTACTGGCGTATCTCGGGCCGGATCCCCTCAAAGATGAATCTCATATGCCCCAGAATGGGATAATTCCGAAGGATCGAGTGTTTGGTCTGGGTGACGTCATACAGCCCGACAGCCCCCAGCCCGAGAAATACCAGAAGCGGCAATGCGAACCACCAAGACCAAGCCAGCATTAGCAGAAAGGCGAGTAGAGCGACCGCTGCAACCACCATCAGTGTGGTAAAGCGGGTCAGTTCCTTGAGATCGGGCATATGAGGTCCGTTCGGTAATAAGTGGGTATCGGTTAGTTTGACCGGATCGCGCCCGTACGCAAGCTATTGCTTCCAAAAAGCCCAAAAAGTGTTTGATATATTCAACGTATTTTTAAAATACTCAGAACTTCGCGCTGTCCGGTCGTAAAAAATGAATTTATTTCAGGACTTTAGATGGTTGCAATTTTGTCCACACGGAGCGCTTGCTCATAATTTCAAACACGCATAACCTGTGCTAGAGAATCCTGTGGCTGAAGGTGAAGCCATCCTTTGACGCAGGGTCGATGCAGCTCAGTCTGACTCAAAAAGGTGTAACCGAAAGGGAGCGCCCTTCGGACATCAGGCGGAGCTACCCTCACATAAGACCGGGCAGCGGGAAAACCTTCTGTCTGAAAAATAAAGGGAGATACTTTATGAAAATGCTTAAGATAATTGCAGTTGCGGGGGCCATGGTGGCCGGTACGGCAGCAACAGCGCAAGAAAAGTTCATCACTATCGGAACCGGCGGCCAGACTGGCGTCTACTATGTCGTCGGCCAGTCAATTTGTCGTTTGGTGAACCGTGGCTCGGCAGAGCACGGCCTCAAGTGCACCGCGCCTTCTACAGGTGGTTCTATCGCCAACATCAACGCCATCAAGGCGGGTGACATGGACATGGGTGTTGCCCAGTCAGACTGGCAGTTCCATGCGTATAACGGTTCATCCGAATTCGAAGGCAACAAGTTCGACAAGGAGCGCGCTGTCTTTTCGGTTCACGGCGAACCGTTCACTGTGATCGCGCGTGCCGACAGCGGCATCAAGACGTTCGCTGACCTCAAGGGCAAGCGCGTTAACATCGGTAACCCCGGTTCCGGTCAGTACGCAACAATGCAGGTCGTCATGGACGCACTGGGTTGGACGATGGACGATTTCGCGCTGGCATCCGAACTGAAGCCAGCCGAGCAAGCCGCCGCACTGGGCGACAACAAGGTGGATGCGATCATCTACACTGTTGGCCACCCCAACGGCTCCATTCAGGAAGCGGTTTCTACGGTTGATGCGGTTCTGGTCCCTGTAACTGGCCCCGAGATCGACAAGTTGATCGCAGACAACCCTTACTATGCAGCGGCCTCGGTGCCCGGCGGCATGTACAAAGGGTCTGATTCCGACACGGCGACATTTGGTGTAAAAGCGACGTTTGTGACCTCCGAAGATGTGGACGAAGATGTGGTTTATGAAACCGTCAAAGCGGTTTTTGACAACTTCGACCGCTTCAAGCGTCTGCACCCCGCATTTGAGAATCTCAAAGAAGAAGAGATGGTCAAAGACGGTCTGTCTGCTCCACTGCATGCTGGTGCGGCAAAGTACTACAAAGAAAAAGGCTGGATTGAATAATCCGCGCCTGAATTAACCAATGGGGGCGGCAGGCATCGGCTTGCCGCCCACAATCGCCACCTGCGTACGACAGAACAAATGGTACCTGCCAATAAGGCAGGGCTGACAGGGGACACAAACAATGACAAACAATGACCAGCATCAAGCTGCCGCCGTCGAGGCCGAAGCCGCAGGACGCGGTGGGCTTAGTCAAGAGGAACTCGACGCGCTTGTCGCCTCTTCCGATACCGGTGGCAGAGCTGCAGGGGGCGCTGTCGGCACCTTCCTGATGCTCGTTGCACTGGCGTGGTCACTGTTCCAGCTCTGGATCGCGTCACCCTTTCCGTTTATGGTCGGGTTCGGTGTCTTCAACGATACTGAATCCCGCTCGATCCACCTTGCCTTTGCCATTTTCCTCGGAATCGCTGCATTTCCCGCCGCGCGGACAAAGTTCCAGATGGCGCTGGGCATCATTGTGCCGGTGGTACTGGCCTATCTGTTTATGACAGGTGCCAAGGACGGCACTGTCACTTGGTGGATCCCGCTGGTGGCGCTTGGCGTTGTCGCAACCGTTATACTTGGCTCTCCCAAAGATCGCATTCCGATCTGGGAATGGGCGCTGGCCATAATCGGCGCCATTGCGGCGCTCTACCTCTTTATCTACTACCGTGACATCTCTGGCAGGGTCGGCGCGCCGATCATGCAGGATTTTGTCGTGGCGGTGATCGGTATCATGATCCTGCTCGAAGCCACCCGACGTGCGCTTGGACCGGCACTGATGATCGTCGCATCTGCATTCCTAATGTATACCGTTCTGGGGCCCAGCATGCCCGGAATCATTGCGCACAAAGGCAACTCGCTTTCGGAAATCGTGAACCATCAGTGGATCACAACCGAAGGTGTCTTCGGCATTGCGCTGGGTGTGTCAACGTCCTTCGTTTTCCTGTTCGTGCTGTTCGGGTCGCTGCTGGATCGCGCAGGCGCGGGCAACTATTTCATTCAGGTCGCCTTCAGTCTGATGGGCCATATGAAAGGCGGTCCTGCAAAGGCCGCCGTTGTGTCCTCGGCGATGACAGGTCTGATATCGGGTTCATCGATCGCCAACGTGGTGACGACAGGCACTTTCACAATTCCGCTGATGAAGAAGGTCGGCTTTAGTTCCGAAAAGGCGGGCGCGGTCGAAGTGGCCTCCTCGGTCAACGGGCAGATCATGCCACCGGTGATGGGCGCTGCGGCGTTTCTTATGGTGGAATATGTGGGTATTCCCTATCCGGAAGTTGTCAAGCACGCGTTCCTGCCTGCCACAATCTCATACATCGCATTGGTGTATATCGTTCACCTCGAAGCCCTCAAAGCGGGCATGGAAGGTCTGCCGCGCGCGGTAGAACCCAAACCGTGGGTCGCATGGCTGATGTCTGTCGCGTTTGTGATTGCCGGTATCTGCGTGCTCAGCTTTGCCGTGAAGTATTTCATGGGCTGGATTCGTCCTGCCTTCCCGGACACGGCGGGTTACATCATCTTTGTGTTCCTCACTGCGGTCTATGCAGGGCTGCTTTGGGTGGCTTCAAGAGAGGAGCCGCTGGTTCTGGACGATCCGAACGCCCCCGTTACGCGCCTGCCACTTGCGGGGCCGACAGTGCGGTCTGGTTTGCACTTTGTACTGCCTATTGTGGTTTTGGTCTGGGCGCTCATGGTCGATCGTCTGTCCCCCGGTCTTTCGGCATTCTGGGCGACGTCCTATATGGTGTTCATCCTGATCACCCAACGTCCGCTGATGGCGATTTTCCGTGGCGAAAGCAAACTGGCTGCTGACATCAAAGAAGGGTTCATGGACCTGATCGATGGTCTGGTCACCGGCGCGCGCAACATGATCGGTATCGGCATTGCCACAGCAACCGCTGGTATCATTGTGGGTGCTGTCAGCCAAACAGGTGTTGGTGCGGCACTGGCCGATGTCGTCGAAGTCATGTCCGGCGGCAATATCCTTGCGATCCTGTTCCTGACTGCGATCCTCTCGCTTATCCTCGGGATGGGCCTGCCAACGACGGCGAACTATATCGTTGTGTCTGCGTTGCTTGCGCCTGTTATCGTTACACTGGGGCAGCAGAACGGCTTGATCGTGCCGCTGATCGCTGTGCATCTCTTTGTGTTCTACTTTGGCATCATGGCAGATGTGACACCCCCCGTTGGTCTGGCGAGCTTTGCTGCGGCTGCGGTTTCCGGTGGCGATCCGATCAAGACCGGTGTGGTGGCATTCTTCTATTCCTTGCGCACGGCGGCGCTACCGTTCCTGTTCATCTTCAACACCGAATTGCTGTTGATCGGGGTGAGCTGGGGGCAGGGTATCTTCGTCTTTATTGTGGCGACAGTGGCGATGCTGCTGTTTGCGGCGGCGACGCAGGGTTGGTTCTTTGCCAAGAACCGTTTCTATGAATCGGCGGCTCTGCTCCTGATCGCGTTCACTCTGTTCCGTCCGGCATTCTGGATGGATATGATCGCGCCGCCCTTCGACGAGGTTGCACCAGCTGAGATCGTGCAGGCGGCAAATGACACGGCTGCTGGCGAAAATTTGCGGTTGCGCGTTGCAGGCACGAGCGATCTGGGTGACCCGATTGAATTTGTGGCGATCCTGCCTATCGGAGATGGCGGAACCGGCGAGGAAAAACTGGAAAACGCCGGTCTTCTCTTCCGCGAAGATGGCGGTAAGATGATCATCGACGATGTATCCTTTGACAGTGCCGCCGCGAACGCAGGGCTGGATTGGGATCAGGAGGTTCTGCGGGTGCTCAAACCTGTAGATGTCCCGTCGAAGTACTGGATGTTCATACCCGCGCTTCTTTTGCTGGCGCTGGTGATTTTCCTGCAACGGGGCCGCACGGCGCGTGTGACCCGTAAAACTGCGGCGGCCTGAGGAGGGACCGATATGTTCAATTCAATCCTACTGACGGTCGACATCACCAACAAGAAATCCTGGGAAAAGTCCTTGCCTCAGGCGATAGAGATGGTCCGGGCTTCGGGGGGGATGCTTCACATCCTTTCCGTGGTTCCGGATATGGGGAGTCCGCTGGTCGAGGGCTTTTTTCCTGCTGACTTCGAAAAGAAAGCGACCAAGGAAGCGGCAAAGCTGCTCGACTCACTGGTTGCCGCGCAGGTGCCTGATGACGTAAAAGTGAAACAGCATCTCCGGTTCGGCAAGATTCACCGCGAGGCCCTCAAGACTATTGATAAAACAGGCGCTGATCTGGTGATTATGGGGTCGCAGAAGCCTGATCAAATACGCGAATTTCTCATTGGATCGAATGCCGACAGAATTGTCCGCAGGTCACCTGTTTCCGTTCTGGTCGTTAGGGCGTAAGGACCGTGCAAAGCGCAGAGAAGCCGATATCGGCTCATTGTCTGTCGCACTGTACGGAGTGACTTTGATATGACCCCTTTTGCAATCGCAGGCGTACAAATGTACGTGAATGCCCTGCATTCCAACGTTGAAGGCATGATCCATCGGCTGGATATTCTGATGGCTCGCTTCCCGTGGACCCAGATGGTGCTGTTTTCCGAATTAGCCCCTTTTGGTCCGCTCGACCGTTATTGTCTGCCGCCGGAAAATGAAACAATCGAACAGTTTCAGGCCGCCGCCCGCAAACACCGGGTCTGGCTGATCCCCGGTTCGATGTTCCTCAAAGATCCAGAGGATGGTCGGGTCTATAACACTGCTGTCGTGATCAACCCCGAAGGTGAGATCATCCGCCGTTATGCCAAGATGTTTCCGTTCCGTCCCTACGAAAGCGGAATTGCAGCAGGTACTGAATTCTGCGTCTTTGATGTGCCGGAAGTTGGCCGGTTTGGTTTGTCGATCTGCTACGATATGTGGTTCCCTGAAACCACGCGGCAGTTGACCAGTCAGGGCGTCGAAGTCCTTTTGCACCCTGTGCTGACCGGTACCACAGACCGCGATGCGGAGCTTGCCATTGCGCGGGCCACGGCTGCCCAGTTCCAGTGCTACATCATTGATGTGAACGGGCTGGGCGCGGGCGGCGTCGGTAAATCCTGCGTTATTGACCCCACGTCGATGGTTCTGCACCAGTCAGCGGGACAAGAAGACATGTTCCCGATTGAGATAGACCTTTCGATGGTCCGTCGTCAGCGCGAGGCAGGTATGAAGGGTCTGGGTCAGGTCTTGAAATCTTTCCGCGACCGGTCCACCGATTTTTCCGTCTATGACCGCAGCAGTGGCACAGATGCATTCCTGCATACGCTCGGACCGCTTGAAATCCCGCAACAAGGCAACCGCGCCGGTCTGCATGTGGACGTCCCTGCGCAACGCGTCCCCGAAGCCCCCGCTTTCAAAGGGCAGGAATCCATGCCGGCCTTTTCCCATACGCCGGGCGGTTTCGCGCCTGAACCAATGCCAAATCCGTCTGCTGGAACCGCCAACATTCCAGCCGAAGCCACGCACGTTGCAGCCCCTGCTGCAGCTGTACCCAACCCGCCGGTTAAACCCGGCACGCTCACCAATACGGGCGACACATCAAGCGGCTAGGCACTGTATTTTCAAAAGGGGCTGCATGCAGCCCCTTTCGTCCATGCACCCGCCTTTTCCGCACAACGGAGAACGATAGATGCATGCGATGACCGACTATTCCTCAGCGATCCAGTTGCGCTCTGACAGGTGGAGTGCACTTCGCGAAGTTGCAGCCGCCTTGACGCGCGATCCGACAAAGCACGCCGCGGCAAAGCTGAAGAAGCAGGCCAATGAGCTGTTTGACGCTCTGGCCATTATCGAGCCCTATTGGGCGTTCCCCGGTGTTTCCGCCTTTGATCACATGCGCCGGCAGCTCGAAAATGGTAATTTGAATGACCTGGCGTTTGCCATCGGCCGCGTAACCCGTGCGCTGACAACTGGTGCCTATCGCCGACGTTCCATTCCGTTGGAACGTGACAGTGTCGATGAAGAAGAACACGCCGACGAAGCGATGCTGCCGCCAGAGGCCCGTGCATTGGCCAAACCCTATTTCGAGGTGCTGATCGTTGACGATGTGGGTGAACAGCAGGAACGCTGGCTCAAGAACAATGTCACCCGCATGCGCCGCCCTGAAGACCCGTTCATCTATGAAGCTGTCGTGGTCCGCAGCATCGAGGATGCGCTGATTGCTGTTTTGTTCAACCACAACATTCAGGCCATCGTTGTCCGTCCGGGTTTGACGCTAAAATCCAACATGGAAGAACAAATCCTGACCCGCTTTTTGGCGCGTGCAGGAGGGCGTGAGAAGATCGACGCGTTGTTGCCTGAAAATTATGGACCAGAGCTTTGCCGGATGATCGCAAAGGTCCGTCCGGAGCTGGATGCATATCTGGTCACCGAACGGTCCGTCGAAGATATTGCTGGGCTTGATCTGGGAATTTGTCGTCGGGTTTTCTACAACCAAGAAGACTTTATGGAACTGCACCTGAACATCCTGCGCGGGGTTCAGGCACGTAACAAGTCTCCGTTCTTTACGGCGTTGGTCGAATATTCCAAACAGCCGACAGGCGTGTTTCATGCGATGCCGATCAGTCGGGGCAAGTCGATCACCCGTAGCCACTGGATTCAGGATATGGGTGCTTTTTATGGCCCCAACATCTTCCTTGCCGAAACTTCGGCGACGTCCGGGGGGCTTGATAGCCTGCTGGAACCGCACGGCCCGATCAAGGAAGCGCAGGAATTGGCCAGCCGCGCGTTCGGTTCCAAACAGACCTTCTTTGCCACCAACGGTACCTCAACCTGTAACAAGGTGGTTGTGCAGGCGTTGGTGCGGCCCGGTGATATCGTTCTGGTAGACCGGGATTGCCACAAATCGCACCACTACGGCATGGTGCTGGCGGGCGCACAGGTGTGCTACCTCGATAGTTATCCGCTGAACGAATACTCAATGTATGGCGCGGTGCCTTTGCATGACATCAAGAAACAATTGCTGGAACTCAAAGCCGCGGGCAAACTCGACAGGGTGCGCATGCTTTTGCTGACCAATTGTACGTTTGACGGGCTGGTCTACAATGTCGAGCGGGTGATGGAAGAATGTCTGGCGATCAAGCCTGACCTTGTTTTCCTTTGGGATGAGGCATGGTTCGCATTTGCCCGTTTCAACCCCACCTATCGCCAACGTACAGCGATGAACACGGCGAACACACTGCGCGAAAAGTTCCGCACCCCTGAACATGTCGAAGCCTATGAGGCGCAACAGGCGAAACTGGCCGACGCAGATGATGAAGCGCTGCTGAAAGCGCGGTTGATCCCATCACCGCATGCGCGCGTTCGGGTCTATTCCACACAATCGACGCACAAGACGTTGACCTCGCTGCGGCAGGGGTCGATGATTCACGTCAACGATCAGGATTTCAAAGGCGAAGTGGAGCAGTCGTTCCACGAAGCCTACATGACCCACACCTCAACCTCGCCAAACTACCAGATCATCGCATCCCTTGATGTGGGGCGCAGGCAGGTGGAGCTTGAAGGTTACGAGTTTGTACAGCGCCAGATCGAGGCGGCCATGTCCATGCGTCGCGCGATTCAGGAACATCCGTTGCTCGGCAAGTACTTCAAAGTCCTGACGCCGAGCGACATGATTCCCGAAGAATACCGGCCCAGTGGTGTGCAAAGCTATTTTGACGCCGAACACGGCTGGACCGACATGTGGGAAAGCTGGGAGCAGGACGAATTCGCGCTTGATCCAACCCGCGTGACCCTTTCCGTGGGCGGTACGGGTTGGGATGGTGACACGTTCAAGACCGAAATCCTGATGGATAAATACGGCATCCAGATCAACAAGACATCGCGCAATACGGTCCTGTTCATGACCAACATTGGCACAACGCGGTCGTCTGTGGCCTATCTGATCGAAGTGCTGGTGGAGATTGCCAAGTCACTGGACGAGTTGCTGGATGATGCCTCCAGCATGGAGCGACGCGGCTTTGACAAGCGTGTGGCGAACCTGATGGAAAACTACCCGCCTTTGCCTGATTTCAGCCGTTTCCACGACGCATTCCGCGCCGAGGATACACCGGATGGTGACATCCGTTCAGCGTTCTTTCTGGCCTATGATGACGCCAAATGTGACTATCTGGAACTGAACGGATCGCTCAAGGATGCAATGGATGCAGGGCAAACAGTTGTTTCTGCCAGCTTTATCATTCCTTATCCTCCCGGATTTCCGATCCTTGTCCCCGGACAGGTTGTCAGTCAGGAAATTCTGTCCTTCATGCGCGCGTTGGACGTGAGCGAAATTCACGGCTACCGGCCCGATCTCGGCTTGCGCGTCTTTACGGACGACGCGCTGTCCAGCCTGCGCGCCAAACATCTTTCACATTCACCGGACTAAAGAAAAGGACCAAACCTATGGCTACTGTTCTCAAAAATATCTCTGAAATCCGTCGGTTCTTTCACCGGAATGAAGAGCCGGTCTATTTCATCTCAGCCACCAACTTTAACCTGTTGGGCCTCGACGAATGGGTCAAGAACTTCAAGTACATCTGTTACATCGACTGTTACGGCGGCAAACACCCGAACGTGTTCTGCCCCTCCGAACAGCCGCATGCGGAATTCCAGTCAATCGAGGACATCAACAACTACCTGTTGCAGCACAAGGAAGTCATCGACTTTATCAAACGGCGTGGCGGCAAGCCCAAATTCGTGTTCCTGATGTTCGACGAGGAAACCGAACGTCTGTCAAAGGAACTGGGTGCCGACGTCTGGTTCCCCAAGGCGAAACTGCGCACCTCGATGGACAACAAGATCGAAACCGTTCGCATCGGCAACAAAGCGGGCGTTCCTTCGGTGCCCAATGTGCTGGCCGAGGTAAAATCATACGAAGATCTGCGCAAGACCTGCGAGAAGGCCGGTATCGGGCACGATCTGGTGCTGCAATCGGCGTTTGGCGATTCTGGTCACACCACGTTCTTTATCAAATCCGAGGCTGACTTCCGGCGGCATGAATCCGAGATTATCGGTGAGGGCGAAATCAAGATCATGAAGCGGATCGATTGCCGGGGTTCCGCTATTGAGGCGTGTGCCACCAAGGAAGGTACCATCGTTGGCCCGCTGATGACGGAGCTGGTTGGCTTCAAGGAACTTACACCCTATCGCGGTGGCTGGTGTGGGAATGAAATCCTGTCCACCGCCTTCCCGCCCAAGGTCCGCCAAAAAGCGCGCGAGTTGACCTTCAAGTTCGGTGAGCAACTGCGCAAGGAAGGCTATCGCGGCTACTTCGAACTGGATTTCCTGATCGACAAAAAGACCGGAGACATCTGGTTGGGCGAATTGAACCCGCGGATCACAGGCGCGTCCTCGATGACCAACCACGCGGCCTTTGCCCATGCGGATGCGCCCCTGTTCCTGTTCCACCTGCTTGAGTTCTCCCGCAAGAAATTCGACCTTGATGTGGATGAGCTGAACAACCGCTGGGCCAACCCTGACATGATCGACAGCTGGTCCCAGATGGTCATCAAACACACCGAAGATACAGTCGATATCTGCACCACGTCACCGGAGACAGGTATCTACAAGATGCTTGAGGACGGCCGCGTGGTATTTGACCGCTTTGACTATCACCGTCGCGCAGTGGAATCAGAAAACGAGGCGTTCTTTCTGCGGATCATGACACCTGACAGCTACCGTTATGAGGGCGCGGATATTGGCATCCTTGTGACGCGTGGCCGGTCCATGACCAAGTCTTTCCAGTTGAACGAGCGTGCGAAAAGGTGGATTCACGGAATAAAGAGCGCAGTGGACGGCAAACCACTGCCGACTGCCTCCGCCGGCCCCGCCCTAGCAGATCCGGCGTTCAAGATACTCTAACGCCTGAAAGGCAACGATGTACTGGCGTGCTTTGACAGAAGAACAGCCCGGACCAAAATGGGCCGGGCTGTTCGCGGAATACTGGCCTGACTACCGTGCATGGTGGCTCAAGGAAGGGGATGGCGCGCGCCCGACCTATGCCCAGTGCCGTCGCGCTTTGCAGACGCATATGCCGGAACTGCTGCCGCTGTACGATCAACTCTGCGAATTGGCGGGTGGCGGTGATCAGGCTGCCCGTTTCCTCAGTTTCTATTGCCCGCCGCCATATCTATCAGCCTGCAGTCAGGCGATCTGGGTGGGCAAAGAGCCCGTCATGGTACGCAACTATGACTACAACCCGCAGGCATTCGACAGTCTTGTACTGCACACCGGCTGGCAGGGCCGGCATGTGATGGGCACGTCTGACGGTCTGTGGGGGCTGGTTGACGGCGTAAATGACGCGGGCCTCTCGATTTCCCTCACCTTCGGTGGTCGTCGTATTGTAGGCGAAGGATTCGGCGTGCCACTGATCCTGCGCTACGTTTTGCAGACCTGCAAAACCGCGAAAGAGGCGGGGGAGGTGCTGGCGCGCATTCCCACCCACATGAGCTATAATGTCACTGTGCTTGATGCCAAGCGCCAGTATCTGACGGCGATGATGGGGCCGGACCGTGAGACCGTGATCACGCACGCAGCCGTTGCCACAAACCATCAGGAAAATGTCGAGTGGATCAGTCACGCGCGATTTACCGCGACGGTCGAACGTGAACGGTTCCTGCTTCAACGGATGCGCCTTCACCGTGACCCCGAGGAGAAATTCATCAACGCTTTCCTCAAACCGCCGCTTTATTCCACTGCATTCAACGCCGGGTTTGGTACCCTTTACACGGCCGTCTACCGCCCCCGTAAACGCGAGATGGAACTGCGGTGGCCGGGCACGACGTGGTCCCTGTCGCTGAATGACTTTGAAGAAGGTGCGCGCTCGGTTCTGGTGCCTGGTGCAGCATGAGCGGTTCGCTTAAGTGATCGAAGGTTTCCGTCCCGGGGTGATGGACAGGCCTTGGGTGCAGACTGCGGGACATGACATCAACTATCTTGCGCTGACAGGTGCATTGCTTGTCATGGGCGCGGAAACCGGCGCGATCTTGCGCGCGGCGTGTATTGATCCCGGGAAATTGTGAAAACAATGCTGATCGATTGGTTGCTTGAAACACCCCGCGTCTGGATCACTTATAGGGATACCCCGCGCCAGTCGGATAAGATAGTGTGCCGCAATGAAAGATATCGCTGAAACATTGGACAATGAAGCGCTGGACAACCTTATTGTTTGTCCGCGCTGTGACGCTGCTTATCAGCTCAAACGCCCCAAGCACGGGGAGCGAGCGGTTTGCCAGAGATGTCACAAGGCGCTGATTACGCCGCGCAAAAATGCGGGGTTGCGCATCATTGCGGTGTCTCTCGCAGTCCTGTTTCTGATTATGGGTGCGGCTTACTTTCCGTTTTTGACAATCGATGCGGCGGGCACGGGCAATGCGGTGTCCATTCTGGATGCGGCACTGGCGTTTACGGGCGGTGCGTTGCTGCTATTGTCGCTCGCGACGGCGGCCCTGATCATCTTTGTGCCAATGTTACGCGCTATATTAACGATTTACGTACTCTTGCCCGTGGTACTGGACCGCCCGCCAGCGCGTCACGCTCTTGCGGCATTTCGCTTTTCAGAGGCGTTGCGGCCGTGGTCGATGGCCGAAATATTTGCGATCGGTTGCGCGGTTGCGCTGGTCAAGGTCGCAGATCTGGCGACCGTTGGTTTCGGGCCGGCGTTCTGGATGTTTGGTATTCTTGTTGTGCTGGTAATTGCCCAGGACAGCTTCATGTGTAAGTGGTCGGTATGGAACTCTCTGGAACACCCCGAAAGATCGTAAACGCCCGCGAAATCGGCGTCGTCGCCTGTACCCGCTGTGCCAAGGCGTGGCCGCTAGGCACCGACGTCTGCGGACGCTGCGGGCACAAACTTGTCTCCCGTGATCAGTTGAGCTTGCAACGGGTCTGGGCCTATTGGTCGATGGGTGCGATCTGCTACATCCCGGCAAATATCTTTCCGATGCTGGAAACGCGCACCCTGTTTCAGGTTGATGAAAGTACGATCATCGGCGGTGCGGTGGATCTGGCCCATCACGGGAACGTCGGTATTGCCGCGATCATCCTGCTTGCTTCTGTTGTGATCCCGCTCGGCAAATTCTGGGCAGTGGCTTTCCTCGCGTTGAGCGTGAAGCAAGAGCATGTTGTCTCTACCCGCTTTCGTTTGATCCTGTACGAGATTGTCGAGTATATCGGCCGCTGGTCGATGATCGATATCTTTGTGGTTGCGATTTTGTCAGCGCTGGTGCAACTCAAGACACTGGCATCTATCAACCCCGGTCCGGCAAGTCTGTTCTTTGCCTTGTCGGTAATCTTTACGATGCTTTCTGCGCAGGCCTTTGATTCCAGAACAATCTGGGATGTTCAGGCTAGGGATGGGGGTCCTGACCTTAATGAGTGATATGCCACCAGAAGTATCGGTGTCGCCAGTCCGCAAGATGTTCCTGAGTGGTGCATCGGTCATCTGGCTGATTCCAATTTTGGCGTTGGCCGTTGCCCTTGGGGTGGCGTGGAAATCCTATAGTGATCGTGGCCCGCTTATCGTGGTCGAGTTCCTGAAGGGCACCGGAATCGCCGCTGGCGAGACTGAATTGAAATACCGTGATATCACTGTTGGCAATGTGGAGAAGGTGGGCTTTACCAATGGGTTGGAGCGTGTGACAGCATCCATCCGTCTGAACAAGGACGTAGCCCCTTACGTTGACAGTGGCTCCGTTTTCTGGATTGTGCAGCCTGAAGTCTCGGCGCAGGGGATCACGGGCCTGTCTACTGTCTTGAGCGGTGTGTACATCGAAGGGTCTTGGGACGATGAAATCGGCACGCCTTCTTACCGCTTTCAAGGCAACCCGGAACCACCATTGATAAAATCTGGCGAACCGGGGTTGGAAATCGCATTTCGCACCACGGCGAACGGACAACTGACAGACAATGCGCCCATCCTGTATAAAGGCATTGAAGTAGGCCGCGTGGGCCGTGCCAAGATTGATCCGCGCAATGCGACCGCAATTGTAGAGGCGCTGATCTATGAAGAGCACCGTGTGCTGATCAACGAATCTACGCGCTTTTGGGATGCGTCGGGTTTCAGCGTGAACATTGGTCCGGCAGGGGCCGAGATCAACTTCTCCTCGCTTGCCACGCTTGTCGGCGGCGGTATCACCTTTAATACATTTGTGTCCGGTGGGGGCCGCGTCGCGGACGGGACGGTGTTCGAGATATTCCCGGACGAAGAAACCGCGCGCAATTCCGTGTTCAACGCCTCCGAAGTTGAACCGCTCAAGATGAGTGTCATCTTTGATGATAATATTTCGGGACTTGCGGTCGGTGCTGCCGTTGAACTTAACGGGTTGAACATCGGCAAGGTTGACACATTGTCTGGCATTGTGGACTTCGATCAATTCGGCGACAGCCGTGTGCGGCTTAATGTTATCCTGTCAATCCAGCCTGCCCGCCTTGGTTTGCCGGGCGAGGTTACGGCAGCCAATGCATTGGGGTTCCTTGAGGATAGTGTGGTAAACGGTCTTCGTGCGCGTTTGACCTCTGCCAGTCTTTTGACCGGTGGTCTCAAAGTTGAACTGGTATCGATTGAGGATGCGCCTCCTGCGCGCCTAGTGGCGCAGGGCAACGATCTGCCACTGATGCCAACCACCGAGAGCAACGTATCTGACACCGCCGCGACGGTTGAGGGTGTTTTCACCCGCATCAACAACCTGCCCATCGAAGAATTGATGAACAGCGCGGTCTCGCTGATGAACTCGGCCGACGTGTTGCTCAGCAGTGAAGACCTGCGCGAAACGCCACAAGACGTGCGCTTGCTGCTGGCTGAGATATCCGGGCTTGTGACCTCAGACGAGGTGAAAAATATCCCTGTTGCCCTGAACGCGACCCTGAAACGCGTCGAGAGCCTTGTCGGGCAACTGGAAGAACAGCAATTGGCAGCGCGCCTTGTGAGTGCGGTGGAAACGGTGACCGAAACCGCTTCCGCAGTGACCACTTCGGTTGAGGGTGTGCCTGAGCTGCTGAAAGACCTGAGCGCCCTCGCGCGAAAAGCCGAGGCGCTGAACATCGAAGATCTGGTGCGCGAGGCGACAGACCTCGTGAACACAGCAGAAGCACTGATTGCGTCCGATTCCATTGCCGCCTTGCCGGTTGCGATGAAGGAAGCGGTTGATCAGGTGAATACATCGCTTGCTGAATTGCGTGCCGCAGGTGCCGTGAATGCGATTAATGAAACGCTCGCGTCAGTCCGCGTGGCGGCGCAGAATGCAGCAACCGGAAGCGAGGCGCTGCCGCAGATCACCGAGCGCCTTACGCAGGTCCTCAACGATGCGGCCGCCACGACGGCGAATATCAATACTGCCGTTGCTGGCGTTCCTGAATTGATCACGCAGTTCAAGGCCGTCGCTACCAAAGCTGAATCGCTTGAGGTGCAAGAACTTGTCTCCGAACTCACTGCGCTCACCCGTTCTGCGGATGAACTGATCAGCGCCGAGGATGCCAAAGCGCTGCCACAGTCGCTTAAACGCGCATTGGATGAGGTGAACTATACTTTGCAGGCGCTTCGTGAGGGTGGCACAGTCGAAAACGTGAACCGTACGCTTGCGTCTGCACGTGCTGCTGCGGACAATGTTGCTACCAGCGCGCAGGACCTGCCTAATGTTCTGGCACGCCTCAATCGGTTGCTGAATCAGGCCAGCACCACGATCGCAGGTTATGACAGCGGCGAGGAGCTCAGCCGGTCAGCGCAGAGCACGTTGCGCGACATCCAGAAAGCCGCCGATGCGCTTGCATCCCTTGCGCGGACCATAGAACGTAACCCCAATTCGCTTTTACTGGGACGGTAAATAGATGACTTTTTTATCTCGAACCCTCTGTGTCGGGCTTCTGCTCTTTTTGGCTGCCTGCGGGGGCAATGCTGAACGATTTTCTGTGGCGCAACCGACTGTTACAGAAAAGGTCCGCATTGCGTTTGGCGCCGTTGAGGTACGGGATGTCTCCCTGCCCAGCTATGCTGCCGCCGATGAAATATCGCTGCAGGGTGAAGATGGCAAATTGACCAGCTCCTCGGGTATCCTTTGGGCCGATGCGCCCGAACGTGCGGTTGCACTGGAGTTGAGCCAGAACCTCGCGCGTATAACAGGACGCCGTATCGCATCTGAGCCGTGGCCGTTTGAAGCGTATCCCGACGCACGGCTTGAATTGCGCTTTGCGGAGCTGGTCGCAACCACGGGCGGGCAGTTCAAAGCATCCGGTCAGTATTTTGTCGCTGTTGAGGATGGCCGTCGCGAGCGATCAGGCCTATTTGATCAAAGTGTGGCATTTGATCCCGAAGGCGGGCCCAGTGCGATCGCTGCCGCACGCGGGCAGCTGATCCTGAACCTCGCCACCTACATCGCAAAGAACGGACTTAAGTAAAGTTAGCGGTCCGTTGTGAAGGGTGCAGAATTTCTGCACCCTTCAAGGGCAGTATGTTCGTAGAAATGTAAACTTTATCTGACGCCGTCACATGGGCGTTTCGCCCACCCGTCGTGCTGGAGGGAAGAGCGTAATATTGCGCCTCGCTCACCCGCCTTTTACCAACGTCGTTTGTAGCCCGATTGCCAAACCCGTTATGTCCCGAGCAGGGCCTTGTAGTAGTCCGCAACCTACGCTCCAGACATGCCAACATCTTAGACTGCGACAGTGGCCCCCTTTCGCTCGCCATTAACTATTCGGCAAAAATCCACCGTCGGAAAAACGACCCCGAGCATGCAGAAAGTTCGACTTTGAGAAAAAA
>JBARUV010000088.1:0-17206 GCA_049645905.1 Sulfitobacter sp. | reverse complement strand
CACCGCTGACACCCCTGTCTCCACCTTCTCCATCGACGTTGACACAGCCTCTTACTCAGTCATCCGGAACTCCCTGACAAACGGCACCCTGCCAAACCCCGACGCCGTGCGCATCGAGGAGATGGTGAACTATTTCACCTACGACTACCCCGCGCCCACCGATGGCATGGCCTTCCAGCCCACCGTCTCGGTCACCGCGACGCCCTGGAACCCCGACACCCAACTGGTGCAAATCGGCCTCCAAGGCGCCCTGCCTGATCTGGCAGAGCGCCCGCCGCTCAACCTTGTGTTTTTGATCGACACGTCAGGCTCGATGAACCAACCCGACAAACTGCCGCTTCTAAAACAGTCCTTCCGCCTGATGCTGGCGCAACTGCGCCCCGAAGATCAAGTCGCGATTGTGACCTACGCTGGCTCCGCTGGTGAAGTGCTCGCCCCGACCCCCGCAGGTGAGCGCAGCAGCATTCTGGCAGCCCTCGACAACCTTGATGCAGGTGGATCAACCGCCGGACAGGCTGGTTTGCAACAGGCCTACGCCACCGCGGCGGCGATGGCGAACGATGGTGATGTAAACCGCGTGATCCTTGCCACGGACGGTGATTTCAACGTCGGCCTGTCCGACCCCGAAGCACTGAAAACCTTCATCGCCGACAAGCGCGAAACAGGCACCTATCTCAGCGTGCTCGGCTTTGGCCGTGGTAATCTGGATGACTCCACGATGCAGGCACTGGCCCAGAACGGCAACGGCACCGCGTCCTACATCGACACATTGTCAGAGGCGCAAAAGGTGCTGGTCGATCAACTCACCGGTGCGCTGTTCCCGATCGCCAATGATGTTAAAATTCAGGTGGAGTTCAACCCGGCTCGGATTTCCGAATACCGCCTGATCGGTTATGAAACCCGTGCCCTGCGGCGTGAGGATTTCAACAATGACAAAGTGGACGCTGGCGACATCGGCGCTGGCCATCAGGTAACCGCGCTCTACGAGATCACCCCTGTCGGCTCCCCCGCTGAACTCAACGACCCCCTGCGCTATGGCGACACGGCTGCGGTAACGGCGGACAGCAACGAACTCGCCTTCCTGCGCCTGCGCTACAAGGCACCGGGACAGGACACCAGCACGCTGATCGAGACCCCGATCACGGCATCGGACGCATCCGACGCAGGTTTCGCAGCTGCAATGGCAGGCTTCGGTCAACTGTTGCGTGACAGCGATTACATCGGAACGTGGTCCTACGGGGATGCCATCGCGCTGGCGAACGCGACCAAGGGCGCGGATCCCTTTGGCTACCGCGCCGAAGCCATCCAGTTGATGCGTTTGGCCGAGAGCCTGTCCGCGCAATAAGCCACCGGACGCATCTGACAACGGGCTGGCACTCCTGGCCCGTTTTCGCCTTTGTGATGGGTGGGAAAGTTGAAATGCGTCAAATGTCTGGTTCGAGCCCATAGCAGTCATCCATCGTTGCTTGAGCGGAATGATAAATTGTGCATTTGACAACAAGTATTTGCGGCTTGCATGCTCCAACTTGAAAATCTCGCTGAAACGGCAGAGGATATCTTCATGCTTAGAACATCAAACCGAAGTGAAGCAGGTAGCTTGCTAGGCGGGCTTGTTCTTGGGTTTTCTGCGGACCCATTCATGCGTTGGCTGTATCCTAAACCTGACGATTTTCTTACCCACTTCCCGCGAGTAATGGACTTCTTTGGAGGGCGCGCATTTGAACATTCTAGCGCGTTTCGAAACGATGATTTCACAGCTGGCGCACTTTGGCTTCCGCCAAGCATTCACCCTGACGAAGAACAGCTTGTTACTTGCTTTGAGCAGACAGTGGCACCAGAAAAGCATGATGCGTTGTTCGATACTTTCGAGAAGATGGACAAATATCATCCCGATGAGGACTGCTGGCATTTGGCATTTATTGCGGTCGATCCATTTCACCAAAGAAAAGGGTTGGGGTCCGCATTGCTTGAGTTCTGCCTCAAGCGTTGCGACGAGGATGGAAGACCTGCTTATTTGGAGTCGACAAACCCCGCAAATCTGCCGCTGTATAAACGCTATGGCTTTCAAGAGATGGGCCTGATCAAAGCCGACCAAGCCCCCCCCTTGTTTCCGATGTTTCGAGACGCCCAGTAGCGATTGATCGAACGGCAGGTTTGTCCGCTGAGCAGCCACAAAAAAAAGGGCCCGGCGCTCTCACGCCGGACCCTTCAATTCTCAGGTCAATTCAGACCTTAGTTAACGGCCTTCGCGTCCACCACATCCTTCTCGACTGCCTTTACATCAGACGCGATCTGGATCTGGCGCGGTTTCAGGGCTTCGGGGACCTGACGCTCCAGATCAATGTGCAGCATGCCGTTGGCATAGGCCGCGCCGGTGATCTGAACGTGGTCGGCCAGATGGAAACGACGCTCGAACGCACGGGTGGCGATGCCACGGTGCAGGTAGGTCTTGGCCTCGTCCTCGTCCGCTTTGCGCGCGGAAACGATCAGGGATTTCTCACGCACTTCAACACTCAGATCTTCGTCCGAGAAGCCAGCAACCGCGATCGTGATGCGATATGCATCATCCGCAGTTTTCTCAATGTTGTAAGGCGGATAGGTCGGCGTGGCTGACTCAGACGTCAGCACACGGTCCATCAGGTTCGCGATCTGGTCAAAGCCAACACTGGATCGGTAAAGGGGGGCAAAATCAAAAGTACGCATAAGTTCATCCTCATGTTTGAGCGATTTAACGTTAGGGTCTTCCAGCATTGGACAGACCCCGTTTTGTTGCAGTCACAGCCCTCATTAGGCACCGCGACACCGCTGATATGGGGATGATCCGAGGGGTTTCAAGACCCTTTTTTTGACCTCAGGGCTTAACGAACTTGGCGCCGGTACCGCCCCGTTCATCACCCACAACCAACCGGCGCACCGTGGCCTTGGGGCGCGGTGCAGTGGCGCGCATTTTAGCTTTTAGCGTGGTAACAACCGCATCCAGTTCCATCCCGTACGAGACCTTTTTGCCCTGATGATACCCCATGCCCGACACCACCGACAGGATACGCCCGCGGCCATTGAGGTGGGTAAACACCGGCGCGCCACTGGACCCGAAAGTCACATCGCAATCCATCGCGATCAGACGATCATACCGCTCCAGCACGACGCACTGCTTTTGACGTGACAGCAGGTCAGACCGTCCCTTGCCATAAGACACGACACTCACCGGCCCTTTTGAAATCGGGCCACTGTGCACCACAAAAGGAGCAACCACATGCGTGGGGATCGGCGTTTCAAGCCGCAGAAGGGCAACATCATTGATCACATTTTCCGCGCTGAAACCGGTGCCGGGCGTGAACCCTTCATGAGGCACAATCTGGACCACCGTACGTTCGGCGGTCACCTCACCCTTGGTCAATCCGGCGCGAAACAGGATCTGTCCGGGCGCGATGACCTGCCCGGTTTGCTGATCGAACACACAATGCGCCGCCGTCAAAACCATGTCGGGCGCAATCAGCGTGCCTGTACAAAACCCGCCGTCCTGCGTGTCGAGCCGCCCCACTGCCGTCCATGCACGCGCGTCATTCCGGGTGGTCAACGCGTGCAGGCGCGTGGTCTCACTGCTGGCCGATGCGCCCACAGCTATCAGGATCGCGACCAGCGCGCCGTTAAGGGTCTGGGTAATTGCACGGTTCATGGTTTGACAAATTTTGCTCCGCTGCGGCGTTCTTCACTTCCTACCTGAATGCGCTTGATGCCGGGGCCCGCGTGCTGATAGACGCCCTTGCCCGCAATCATTTCCGCCTGCAAAAGCGCCAGTGGCGTACTGAGCGCGGTCCCCAGTGACACATGTTCACCGTCAACTTCGGCCTTGGCCGAGACGACGGAAACGATATGCGCCTCACCGTTGTGAAAGGTGAATATCGGTGCGCCGCTGGACCCGAAATCAACATTGCACGACGTCACCAGAACACCTTCCTGCTGCGCGAGAACTGTGCACACCTCTTGCAAGGACGGTGCTTCCGAGCGGTCGCGCGCATAGCTGACAACACCGACGCTGTCCCCGGGGCGCGGTCGTGCGGCGGTACCGAACGGCTTGATGGACGTGTTTCTGATCGGCCGCTCCAGTTCAAGCAAGGCCAGATCGTTGCGGACACGTTCTGACGAAACCTCGCCGTCATACACGTAGTCGGGGTGGATCACCGCGCGGCGGATGTTGCGATAGGCCTCTGCCCGTCCCCGGCGCCATCCGGCACGGAACTCGACAGTTGCGGGGTCAATCTGTGCGCGGGTCCGGCTGTCATAAAGACAATGCGCGGCGGTAAGCACCAAGCGCGGTGCAATCAACGCCCCTGTGCAGAACCCGCTGCCGCCAATGTCCAGACGTCCGACCGCCTCCCAGGCTTTTGCGTCATCCCCCGACTCCAGCCGTTTTAACCGGGCGTCCTCGGCAAAAGCTGTCGACGAAAGAGCCAAAAAAATCAACGAAATGGATAACAAACGGCGCACAGAAACCTCATCTACAGATACCCTCACGGGGTACCGCTGACTTGAGGCAAAATTAGGGCGAATGAGCCGACCAAAGCTATTTAAGACGCGGAATATCGTGAACCGGCGACTTACCGCTTAACGCCGGTGGTTTCGGCCCTCCGGTGGCCCAATCCAGTAACTCGACGGTGTGCACAACAGGAACCCCGGTGGCCGACCCGATCTGCATCATGCAGCCGATATTGCCCGCAGCGATCACATCAGGCTTTTTCGCTTCCAAGGTCCTGACTTTGCGTTCTTTTAACTGTGCCGATATCTCTGGCTGCATCAGATTATAGGTGCCCGCCGACCCGCAGCACAAATGTGAATCACGCGGTTCAACAACGCTGAATCCGGCCTTTTTCAGCAGGTCTTTCGGATATGTCTTGATCTGTTGGCCGTGTTGCAGCGAACACGCCGCATGATAAGCCACAACCATCCCTTTGTCCGCCTGCGCTGCGGCCTCGGGCATGTCTTTGGCAAGCTCCATCAACACTTCGGAAACATCTTTCGCGATCGCGGACACCCGTGCCGCATCTGTCGCAATGGCCTCATTGCGGAACATATGACCGTAGTCCTTGATGGTCGTGCCGCAGCCGGAGGTATTGATCACAATGGCATCCAACCCCGCGCCGTCCATTTCCGCGCACCACGCTTTGATATTTTTGGCCGCTGTCGCATGGCTTTGCGATGATTTTCCCATGTGATGCACCAGCGCACCGCAACATCCGGCCCCTTGCGCCACCACAACTTCGCACCCCAGCCGGGTCAGCAGGCGAATGGTGGCATCGTTGATATCGGTGTTCAGCGCCTTTTGCGCACAGCCCGTCATCAGGGCGACCCGCTTCTTGCGGGGTCCGGTCGACGCAAAGCTTTGGGGGTCATCATTGCGGCTGACGGGCGGGATCACCTTGGGTGCCATGTCGATCATGGCGCGCAAGCGGGCGTCGGGCATCATCCACGCAAAGGGGCGCGCCATCTTGGCCCCCAGCAGGGCCAGACGAAACCGTGTAGGATAGGGCAGCACTTGCGCCAACACCCACCGCAATGCGCGATCCGTGAACGGCCGCTTGTAGTTGTCTTCGATATATTCCCGTGCATGATCAACAAGATGCATGTAATGCACACCGGAGGGGCAGGTCGTCATGCAAGCCAGACAGGACAGGCACCGGTCAATGTGCTTGACGGTCTTGGCGTCCGGCTCACGCTTGTTTTCCAGCATGTCCTTGATCAGGTAGATCCGCCCTCTCGGACTGTCCAACTCATCCCCCAGAACCTGATACGTCGGACAAGTCGCAGTGCAGAAACCGCAATGGACACAGGCGCGCAAAATCTCGTTGCTGCGCGCTGTGCTGGGGTCTTTTAACTGCTCTGGGGTAAAGGTGGTCTGCATGAAAACTCCGAAAATTACGCGATCCTGGATCAGACATTGAAAACAGCGGGCACAAAGGAAAAATTCAGATCACGCGTCGACCCCGACGGGTTTGGCTTCCATCAAACCGGCATTGAACAGCCCCTTGGGATCAAACCGCGCCCTCATTCCTGCGCTCAACCGTGCCACGCCCGCAGCCTGCGGATGGAACACACCCAGCCTTGCGCGGGTCTGCGCCTCTGCACGGATCAATGTGGCGTGGCCATCAAAATCACCCAATCGCCCACGCAAGTCGGTGCCGGACTCGCTGCGCATCCAGATCAATCCACCGGCCCAGTCAAACAGGTGCGCCTCCGCTCCGGCCTTGGCTGCCAGCGCCGGACCATCCGATGGTTTGCAAGACACCCGCCAGACATCTCCCGTATCCTTTTGAAAGGCCCTCACATCACGGATATCGGACCACCGGCTTTCGCTTGAGGTCTGGTCGATAACATCCATTTGTGGCAACCCCAGAAGGGATTTCAGCCGGTCGATCCGGTAGGCAACAGAGGCCTCAAATCCCTCGACCCGCAGATAGGTTTGTGCTGCAGCCGGGTCATGTGCCGCCCCGGTAACTTCGAAGGGGGAACACATCGCCTTGCTCATCGCGCTGACGGCTTGTGCATCGGACAACCCTGTCAGAACCAGTGTCGCCTGCGTTTCGGGGCGGGGCAGAACCTTGAACGACACCTCGCTCAATACGCCCAGCGTCCCGAACGATCCCGCCAGCAGCTTGACCAGATCATAGCCGGTGACGTTTTTCATCACCCGCCCACCGTTCTTGACGATCTCTCCGCTCCCGTCAACAAACCGCACGCCCAACAGAAAATCCCGCGCCGCACCAACCGAAATCCGCCGCGACCCGCTCACATTGGCCGCAAAAACCCCGCCAATCGTGGGAGTCCCTTTGGTCCCCAGCAGCCCGCGATGATCCATCGGTTCAAACGCCAGCCGCTGATTGTGCTCGGCCAAAGCCTTTTCGATCACGGCAACAGGCGTGCCTGCCAGCGCCACCATCGTCAACGCACCGGGTTCGTACAGCGTCACGTCTGACATCGCGGCGACCGAAAGCACCTCACCGGACGGGGCAAAGCCCCGCGTCCCGGAACCCTGCACCGACAGCGGCGCACCAGCATTGGAAATCGCGGCGATAAGGTCTGCTTCGCTCTTGATCTTCATGTCTTTCTGGCCTCAAACACCGCGGGGATCATTCTGCTGCCATCGGAACGGCACGTCGCCCCTGCGAGACAGACAACGGAAACACCTTGGCAGGGTTCAGCAACCACGCCGGGTCAAAGACATCCTTCACCGCCATCTGCGCTTCCAGATCGGCGGGCGCGTATTGCACATGCATCAGATCACGTTTTTCGATGCCGACGCCATGCTCGCCGGTCAGACATCCACCCTCCTCAACGCACAGCTTGAGGATCTCAGCGCCAAATGCCTCGCACAGTTCCAGATCACCGGGTTTGTTGGCATCGAACAGGATCAGCGGATGCATATTTCCGTCGCCTGCGTGAAAAACATTCCCGACCTTGAGGCCATATTCCGCAGACATCTCCCCGATGCGCCGCAACACTCTGGGCAGGCTGCTGACCGGTATCGTGCCGTCCAGACACATGTAATCGTTGATCTGCCCCATCGCGCCAAAGGCTGACTTCCGCCCCAGCCATATCTTGGCCGATTCCTCCGCCGACTTGCTTTCGCGCAACGCCACCGGATTGTGCCGCCGCGCGATTTCCATGATCAAGGACAGCTGGTGGTCGATCTCGGCATCCGACCCTTCCACTTCGACAATCAGCAACGCCTCGCACATCGGATACCCCGCATGCGCGAACGCCTCGGTTGCCTCGATGCAAGGGCGGTCCATGAATTCGATCGCGACCGGCAGAACGCCCGCCTTGATGATGTCGCTGACACAGGCTCCGGCAACCTCGTTGTCGTCAAAACCCATCAACACCGGCCGCGCGCCTTCGGGTTTGGGCAAAATCCTGAGGGTTGCTTCGGTGACCACACCCAACTGCCCCTCCGACCCACAGATCAGTCCCAACAGGTCCAGACCCGCAGCATCCAGATGCCCGCCACCGATCCGGACAATCTCACCGTCCATCATCACCATGGTAACGCCCATCAGATTATTCGTGGTAACGCCGTATTTCAGACAATGCGCCCCGCCGGAGTTCATCGCGATGTTCCCCGCAATGGCACAGGCCAGCTGCGACGACGGGTCAGGCGCATAAAAGAACCCGTCCTCCTCGACAGCGCCGGTCACGCTCAGGTTGGTGCGCCCCGTCTGGACCCGGATAAGCCGGTTGTCATAATCGGTTTCCAGCACATCATTCATCCGCGCCACGCCAAGGATGACACAATCCGCCGTGGGCAGGGCCCCGCCCGCCAGCGACGTACCGGACCCGCGCGGCACAACAGGCACGCCAAAACGGTGGCAAATGCGCAGGACATCGGACACTTCCTGCGTGCTGGACGGCAACACCGCGATCATCGGCGGACAACGATAGGCCGTCAGCGCATCACATTCGTATGCGCGGGTTTCGCGTTCGTCATGGATCACCGCATCTTGCGCAAGAACCTCTTGCAAGGCAGCGACAACGCGGGCCTTGAGGGCCAGCACATCAGAATTCGGGACAGGCATTTCCATCGGATCACTCCACTTTGGTAAAGTAATATTACCAATTTAAGCTGCTGACAATATGATAGCAGGAAGAGTATGAGCATAGCATGGATTGGATCGACCACCTTACCCCGTTTGCACCGCTGGATTTTGCCGCAGTGGCACTGATTTTTCTGCTCTGGATGGCGATCGGCTGGCGGGTGGAACATTCTTCTTCCAAAAAGCCGTCTGTCTCCGCGATCATGGCCGATTATCGCCGCGAGTGGATGCGTCAGATGATCACACGCGAACCACGAATCTTTGATGCCCAGACCGTTGCCACCTTGCGGCAGGGCACGGCCTTCTTCGCCTCGACCAGTGTGATTGCCCTTGGCGGCGCGCTGGCCCTGATCGGAAACGCAGAACGTGTGGCGGATCTCGCACAGGATCTCACCCTCGACAAACAGCCGGTCATCGTCTGGGAGATCAAACTTTTGCTGGTCGTGGTGTTTCTGACCAATGCCTTTTTGAAATTCGTCTGGTCCAACCGGCTGTTCGGCTATTGTTCCGTGCTGATGGGCGCGGTGCCCAATGACGCCACTCATCCGGATGCAGAAGTGCTGGCATCCAAGGCTGCCGAGATAAACATCACTGCCGCGCGCAGCTTTAACCGCGGTCTGCGGTCGATTTATTTCGCACTGGCAGGGATTGCGTGGCTGGCAGGGGCCGTTCCGCTGATGATCGGTGCAATTTTGACACTGATTATCATATGGCGCCGGGAATTCGCATCCGATTCACGGCGGATACTCTTGGCGAAATGACCGGCCAACACTATATTAAACCTCTTGCGACCAAATGGTGGACCCGATGAAAAAACATATACTTGCATCACTTTTGATCCTCACGACAGGTCCCGCTTTTGCCGATTCCCCCGTGATCGAAAATATTGCGATGAAGAAGTCCGGCGATACCTGGACATTTGATGTGACGCTGTCTCACGCCGATACCGGATGGGAAGACTACGCAGATGCTTGGCGGGTTCTGGATGGGTCGGGCAAGGAACTTGGCGTGCGCAAACTCGCGCATCCCCATATCAACGAACAACCCGTCACACGTGCGCTGTCCGGTGTGCAAATCCCCGCAGATGTAACTGAGGTCGGGATTCAGGCCAGCGATACCGTCAACGGGTGGTCCACTCAGATCAAGACGATCAAACTGCGCTAGACACGCGTGACCGGCGCGGTCCCGTCACGTTCTGTGATAGGGCCCGCCCGCGAGAATTGATGCGGCGCGATACAATTGTTCTGCCACCATCACCCGCACCAGCATATGCGGCCAGACCATCTTGCCAAAAGACAGCGCATGATCCGCGCGCGCGCGCAGCGGCGCATGAATACCGTCCGCGCCCCCGATCACCATCGCCAGATCAGAGCGCCCGTTGTCACGCCATCCGCCCAGACGGCTGGCGAATTGCGGCGATGTTTCAACCTTGCCCCGTTCATCCAGCACACAGATCACCGCACCCGCAGGCACCGCACGTTCCAGCAGCGCGGCTTCGGCGGGCATGCCGCCGCCTTTGCGGTCGTCAACCTCCACGACGTTCACCGGGCCAAGGCCCATGGCCCGCCCGGTGCGGTCAAACCGCGAGAGGTAATCATCAATAAGCGTTTTTTCCGGTCCGGCGCGCAGCCGGCCCACAGCGATAATGTGCAGGCGCATCAGCGGCGGGCTATGACGTCAATGTGACGCCGCAGCCACATCACCACCCAACCACATCTTTTCCAGTTGGTAGAACTCGCGCACTTCGGGACGGAACACATGGACGATCACATCGCCCGCGTCGATCAGCACCCAGTCACCGATGTCTTTGCCTTCGGTTTTCGAGGTCCGGCCGGTTTCATCCTTGATCTTTTGCGCCAGCTTTTCCGCAATCGAAGACACCTGACGCGTCGAACGCCCCGAGCAAACGACCATGTAGTCGCAAATCTCGGTCTTGCCGCGCAGATCAATCTGCACGACCTCTTCGGCCTTGTCATCGTCAAGTTGGGTGAGGATAAGAGCAAGCAGCTCTTCGCTGGTTGCATTTTTCTGAGTGGCTGTCATCGCCACCCCATGGTCCACAGCAGCGGCTGTGTCAACGGTAAGAGACAGGACATTGTCCTCCTTTGCATGATGCACCGCATCACCTGCCGGTCAATTGGTGCTTATTCCCTAACTTAACAGTGCAAATGTGACATTTCAATAAAACCATGACGTAACGGCGTCATATTCGCCGGTATTGCTCTCAAATTGTGCTTGGCCCGAATAATTCGCGCCACGCCCGGTCAATTCCTGCCAGAGCCAGAGAATCAAAGTCCACTGCCATCTCCCAATATCGCCCGTCCGGTGTGTCATACCCCAGTGCCGCCTCGCGGTTGCGCAGGGCGGCGTATTTCTGGGTGTCACCCGCAACCGGATTGATTCCCTTGCCAACCTCCTGCGGTGTCGCGCGGGCAAACAGCAAACTGGAGTGCACGGCTTGCGACAGGTTTACGCAAGCGCAACCCTGTTGTGCCGCGATCACCCCCAGCCGCGCGGATTTTGCGCCCAGATCGCGCAGGGTAATGTCGTCGCGCAAAGGATCAGCCGTCCCGGTCCCGTAAAAGTGGGTGCTGCCCTGTGTTTCATAAACCATGTCACAGCCCAGAAACGCGATCACACGCGGGCGCAGTGCATGCAGCACCCAGTAGGCAGCGGTAAAGGCCATCGTGCCACCGGCAAACACAAACCCGCCGTGGTGATTTTGCGCGGGCACAAACGCCTCCGCCCCCACAATCCGCTGTCGCGCGCTCGGGGTCGGGGGCATCCGGTCAGCGGGAAAATCCTCCGGACGTATCAGGACATCCCAATCCGGTCGCACGGCCCAGGCGTTGTTGATGGCGACAATTGTGTCAAACGGCGCGCGTGGCCAATCCCGGCACTGGATCACTCCGGGCGCAGAGCCAAGGATCAAAACGACTCCGCTGTTGTGCTCACTCATCAGTATTGCCCGGCGCCCTTGTCCATGATCGTTTTAGACATAGCTGGCAAATCCCGCGCGGCAATCAACCTGCGTCAGTCTGCCGTTTGGCCGCCGCCCCTTTGATCCCTTTTCAACGACAATTTGCTGTCCTCCAGCATCAGAACCTCACGCTGCGGGAACGGAATGGAAATGTCGTTTTCCTTGAACGCGTCCCACAAAGCCAGATAGACATTGCCGCGAATGTTGGTCAGCCCGCCCGTCGGGTCCTTGATCCAGAACCGCAGGATATAATCCACCGAACTGTCGCCGAACCCGACGATATGGCAAACCGGAGCCTTGAAACTCAGCACCCGGTCAACGCTCTTGGCAGCCTCGATCGCCATCTTGCGCACCGCGTGCGGATCGTCGCTGTAGGCCGTGCCAAAATAGATATCCAGCCGCACAAAATCGTTGGAATGCGACCAGTTCACCACCTGACCGGTAATCAGGTCTTCGTTGGGAATAAGGTATTCCTTGCCATCCCGCGTCACAACCGAGGCATATCGCGCGCCCAGCGTCTGGATCCATCCAAAGGTATCGCCAAGGCTGATCACATCCCCCGGTTTGATCGACTTATCAATCAGGATGATCACGCCCGACACCAGGTTGGACACCACCTTTTGCAGACCAAAACCAAGACCCACACCAATCGCACCCGACAGGACCGCCAGCCCCGTCAGATCAATACCGACCGCCTTGACCCCCATGAAAAACGCAAACCCGTATAGCGCAAGCTGGATGCCCTTGACCGCCAGAACCTGCATCGACGGGCTGATGTCTTCGTTCTTGCGAATGTTGGCGGCTGTGGTCGTGCTGACCAGCCGTGCCAGCGTGAAAAGCGCCCCGATGACGACCAGAGCGGTGATCAGGTCCAACAGCGACAGGCGGAAATCACCCACCTGAATTGCGAGTCGATCAAGGAACGCGGAAACCTGATCCGACACCCTCAGGAAATACAGGGTCGCATAAATCCACAACGCCCATGTGACCATGCGGCGCAAGAACCGGTTGCGCACCAGCCGCGCCGCAAACGCGATACCGACCCAGAAAGCAGCAAGTGTCGCCGCCAACCCGATCAGATAAGACCGCGACGGCCAGGTGATATTCTGCATCACGAGATAGACCGAGCCCGCAAGGACGGCGAACCAGATCAGCCCCAGACGGCGCTTTATCTGCACCACCATACGCAGTTGCCACTTTTTCCAGCCCTCCCGCGAGCGGACAAAGTTCTGCAAAACAGTGCCGGAAATGCGGTGCAGCGCCCAAGAGATCAGCGCCAGACCCACAACGATCAAAATCTGATATTGCCGCCACCCCGGTGTCGTGAGTCCTTGCAAAAAGACCAGTGCGCCCGAAAACAGCCCCTCGAAGGAGGCCAGAAAGTCTGCAAATGGGTCGGTTTCGGGGTTCATCGCGCCTGCCTGCCTCGTTTTGATCAAATTCAACCACAGCCACGGGCCAGCAGCAAGGAAGTTGCGTCCCACAGGCGGGCGACCACAACATACATACAGCCTGCAACGCGCTCGCACGAGGGGGTAGAAAAGGCTGCTGCGCCCTTTGCTCTGATTAAGACATGGCATCTTGCGGGAATCTGCAAGGTGCCTTATTCCCTCTCCTATGAAACACGTCTTCAATCAGACTGACCGCGCCCGCCTGGGCGAACGATTCTTCGGGGCCACCCGCGCCGTGCGCGCCTGCCTGTAAAGTCCGCACGTCCTGATCTGACTGACCTGACTTACATCCAATCAAAAACGGGAGTGGACCAAATGTCCCCCAAAACGCTCTATGATAAAATCTGGGATGCCCATGTGGCGCACGAGGCCGAGGATGGCACCTGCCTGCTCTATATCGACCGCCATCTGGTGCACGAAGTAACCAGCCCGCAGGCCTTTGAAGGGCTGCGCATGACCGGGCGTACCGTACGTGCGCCGGACAAGACAATTGCTGTGCCGGACCACAACGTGCCCACAACGCTCGACCGCGCAGATGCAAAAACCATGACAGAAGACAGCCGCATTCAGGTTGAAGCGCTGGACAAGAACGCCAAGGATTTCGGCATCCACTATTATCCGGTCTCCGACGTCCGTCAGGGCATTGTGCATATCGTTGGCCCCGAACAGGGCTGGACCTTGCCGGGCATGACCGTGGTTTGCGGCGACAGCCACACAGCAACCCACGGCGCGTTTGGCGCTTTGGCGCACGGCATCGGCACCTCAGAGGTCGAACATGTTCTGGCCACCCAGACGCTGATCCAGAAGAAATCCAAGAACATGAAGGTCGAGATCACCGGCAAACTGCGCCCCGGTGTCACCGCCAAGGACATTACCCTGTCCGTGATCGGTGCCACAGGCACCGCAGGCGGCACCGGCTATGTAATCGAATATTGCGGCGAAGCGATCCGCGATCTGTCCATGGAAGGGCGCATGACCGTCTGCAACATGGCCATCGAAGGGGGCGCACGCGCAGGCATCATCGCCCCTGACGAAAAAACCTATGCCTATTGCATGGGCCGCCCGCACGCGCCCAAAGGCGCCCAATGGGAAGCCGCCCTTGAATGGTGGAAAACGCTCTACTCCGATGACGATGCGGCATGGGATCTGGTGCTGACGCTCAAGGCCGAAGACATCGCGCCGGTTGTCACATGGGGCACCTCGCCCGAAGACGTGCTGCCGATTACTGCAAATGTCCCCGCGGCCTCTGACTTCAAAGGTGGCAAGGTTGATGCCGCCCAGCGCTCGCTCGACTATATGGGCCTGACGGCTGGCACGCCTTTGACCGAAGTTGCGATTGATACCGTCTTTATCGGGTCCTGCACCAACGGGCGCATCGAAGATTTACGCGCAGCAGCGGCAATCCTGAAGGGCAAGAAAATCAAGGAAGGTCTGCGGGCCATGGTTGTCCCCGGTTCCGGTCTCGTGCGCGCGCAGGCCGAAGAAGAAGGGCTGGCCGATATCTTCAAGGAGGCCGGCTTTGAATGGCGTCTTGCGGGATGTTCCATGTGTCTGGCGATGAACCCCGACCAGCTCAGCGTCGGTGAACGCTGTGCCGCCACATCAAACCGCAACTTCGAGGGCCGGCAGGGCCGCGGCGGTCGCACGCATCTGATGTCACCTGCAATGGCCGCAGCAGCGGCGGTAACCGGCAAGCTGACCGATGTGCGGGACATGATGTAACCTCGTTCCGTGCCTTCGGTTGGTCCCCGCGATCCATAACGGGACCAGCCAAAGGCCGGACGAGCGGCCCGCGACAGGAGCAGACATGAAACGACGCAACTTCCTCACTTTGATCGGCGCGGCATCGCTTTCACCCGCGTTGCCCGCCTTTGGTGCCCGCGCGAGCGCGGCAGTGGGCTACAACCGGTATATGTACGGTCTGGCTGTTTTCCACGCACGCACCCGCGTCGGGCTGACGATGACTGATCTGATGGCGCGGCTTGGCGTCTCGTCTTCGCAGGCCAGTGCGATGTTGTCAGAAATGACAGCACGCGGGGTTCTGTCTGGCGTGACAGGCGCGGTAAACGGTGTGTCGCACGCCGCCCCGCGCAAACCTTACCTGCGCAAGATGCTGCGCCACCTCCAAGAGCATGTCGAAACCTCGCCTGCAGATACGGATCATGCCGGTTCCGGCCCCGCTGATGTACGCGCGGTGCACGCGCCGTGTACATCCTGTGACAATTAACTGACAATTAACCCCACCATATCTGGTGGCCCGAAATTAGGAGTCTATTAAGATGGACAAATTCGACACCCTCACCGGCATTGCCGCGCCGATGCCCCTGATCAACATCGACACCGACATGATCATTCCCAAACAGTTCCTGAAAACGATCAAGCGTTCCGGCCTTGGTGTGAACCTGTTTGACGAGATGCGCTATGACGACGATCGCAACGAAATCCCTGACTTTGTGCTGAACAAACCGCAGTACCGCGATGCCCAGATCATCGTGGCAGGCGACAATTTTGGCTGTGGCTCCTCGCGCGAACACGCACCTTGGGCGATTGCCGATTTCGGGATCACCTGCGTTATCGCGCCCGGTTTTGCCGACATCTTTTACAACAACTGTTTCAAGAACGGCATCCTGCCCATCACCTTGCCGCAAGAGCAGGTGGACGTGCTGATGAAAGACGCCGAGAAAGGCGCAAACGCCCGCGTCACCGTTGACCTTGAAGCGCAGACCGTAACCACCTCCGACGGAGAGAGTTTCCCCTTTGAGGTCGACAGCTTTAAAAAGCACTGCCTTATGAACGGCTTGGACGACATCGGCTTGACGATGGAGAAAGCCGCCTCCATCGACAGCTTTGAATCAGCCGCGTCCCAAAGCCGTCCTTGGGTCTGACACGTCCAAGTCTAAACACACTTTTTCCAGTTTGCTTGTGGGTGCCATAACGGCATCCACAACATCTTGCGATCTGCCTTATTTCTGTCCGAAAGGTGATGCAAGAACGCCCCACCCCCTCCCTCAAAATGCCCAACCACTGAACTGATATTAACCATCAGCTTGAGGAATGAGACGAAAGAAGGCACAAATTGGGCAGGAATGAGGCAGCCCCCCAACCCGGGGGCAACAAGCGGGAACAAGCACGCGGCAACGTATCGCGGCTGGCCGGTTTGGAAGGGCAGAGATTTTGCTAGGACGAATGACAGGCGCTTTAGCGCGCGGGATTCTTGTGGCGTTGCTGATTGCGACGCCCGCTCTGATGTTGCCCGGCGTGGCAGCAGACAGCAGCCAGATCACGATACTGATTGCATTGCTCGCGGCCTTCCTGACCTTTGTCGAATACAATTCCAGCTTCCCTTCGATCATCGAATACCGCGACGCTCCCCCGTTCAACCGCCTGAGGTTTAGCTCCCTCGCCATCACCGTCTTCATGTTGTCCAGCATTTTCCTTGGACAGACAGATCCGTCTGCTTTGACCCATGCCATGACGTCGATCGCGACAATTGTCGGCAATGCGCTCGATATGCCCTTTTCCCCTGTGCGCCTTGTCGTATTGAGCCTGCCCGATACTGCAGCAGCCGGCACCGTGAACACCGTACGTATTTCTGCCGCACTGGCCTATCTGATCTCGCTTTTCACCATATCGGGCATTCTGATCCTTGTGCGGTTTCTGAACTGGCCCGCAAGCAAAGGTGCCTTTAACGTCTGGGTCAACCTGCCACTGTTCGACCCGACCGCTGGCGGCGACGTGATCTTCCGTTTGCAGCGTGATGCCCGGTTCAACATTGTCCTTGGCTTTTTGCTGCCCTTCCTGATCCCTGCGGTGGTCAAACTGGCTTCTGATCTGATACACCCGTTTACATTGAACAATCCGCAAACCCTCATCTGGACATTGAGCGCATGGGCGTTTCTTCCTGCAAGCCTGATCATGCGTGGCATAGCCATGGCCAAGGTAGCGGACATGATTCAGGACAAGCGCCGGCGCGCCTATGCAGACGCCGAAGCAGAGGCGAGTTCATTTCAGGCAGCCTGAATGGACTAGTCCTTTCACTGGTTTTACTCTTCTTGGCAGGACCGCTTCGCGCTGAACAGCCCACCCTGCGCGTCGCTACATTCAACACAGAGCTTGCGCGCAAGGGTCCCGGTCTGTTGCTGCGCGACATCCTCAAGGGCGATGACCCCCAAATCACTGCTGTGATTGAC
>JBARUV010000087.1:0-25072 GCA_049645905.1 Sulfitobacter sp. | reverse complement strand
GCCTCGGCAGCCATACCTAACCGTCGTTAGCACTCAAAGTCGTTGAGTGCTAATCACCCCTGCTTCGACCGGAAGAGGGGTCTGGGAGAAGAAACTTTGAGTCTCAAGGAGCTACAAAGATGGCACTGACACCGCTTCATGACCGCGTATTGGTCAAACGTACCGAAAGCGAAGAGAAAACAGCTGGCGGGTTGATCATCCCCGAGACAGCCAAAGAAAAGCCCTCCGAGGGTGAAGTTGTTTCTGTTGGCGAAGGCGCCCGCAAAGACAACGGCGAGCTGATTACACCAGCGGTTAAAGCAGGCGACAAGATCCTGTTCGGCAAATGGTCAGGCACCGAAGTCACCGTAGACGGTGTAGAGATGCTGATGATGAAAGAGAGCGACATCATGGGTATCCTGTCCTGAATTAATCAGGACGGCGTGGGTTTTGCCCACCCGAAGATGTAACGCACATTCAACAAATATGGAGAAGACAAATGGCAGCTAAGGAAGTCAAATTTGACACCGATGCCCGCAACAAGATGCTCAAGGGTGTAAACATCCTTGCCAACGCGGTCAAAGTCACGCTGGGCCCAAAGGGTCGCAACGTGGTACTGGACAAATCATTCGGTGCACCACGCATCACCAAAGACGGTGTATCCGTGGCCAAAGAGATCGAGCTTGAAGACAAGTTCGAGAACATGGGCGCACAGATGGTCAAAGAAGTTGCCCAGCGCACCAACGACGAAGCTGGCGACGGTACCACAACCGCAACGGTTCTGGCCCAGGCCATCGTTCGCGAGGGAATGAAATCGGTTGCCGCTGGCATGAACCCGATGGACCTCAAGCGCGGTATCGATCTGGCAACGTTGAAAGTTGTTGAAGCGATCAAAGCGGCAGCGCGCCCTGTATCTGACAGCGACGAAGTTGCGCAGGTTGGCACCATCTCTGCCAACGGCGAAACCGAAATCGGCCGTCAGATCGCGGACGCAATGCAAAAAGTCGGCAACGAAGGTGTGATCACCGTCGAAGAAAACAAAGGCCTCGAGACAGAGACCGATGTTGTTGAAGGCATGCAGTTCGACCGCGGTTACCTGTCACCCTATTTTGTCACAAACGCTGACAAAATGACGGTTGAGCTGGAAGATGCGATCATCCTGCTGCACGAGAAGAAGCTTTCTTCGCTCCAGCCAATGGTTCCATTGCTCGAGCAGGTCATCCAGTCTCAGAAGCCTCTGCTGATCATTGCCGAAGATGTCGAAGGCGAAGCCCTTGCCACGCTGGTTGTGAACAAGCTGCGCGGTGGTCTGAAAATCGCTGCGGTTAAGGCACCTGGCTTTGGTGACCGTCGCAAAGCAATGCTGCAAGACCTTGCCATTCTGACTGGTGGTCAGGTGATCTCCGAAGATCTGGGCATGAAGCTTGAGTCCGTAACAATGGACATGCTGGGTTCCGCCAAGAAGGTCTCCATCACCAAAGACGAAACCACAGTTGTGGACGGCGCTGGTGAAAAGGCCGAGATCGAAGCGCGCGTCACACAGATCCGCGCCCAGATCGAAGAAACCACTTCAGATTATGACAAAGAGAAGCTGCAGGAACGTGTTGCCAAACTGGCAGGCGGTGTTGCTGTGATCCGTGTCGGCGGCATGTCCGAAATCGAAGTGAAAGAGCGCAAGGATCGCGTCGATGACGCGCTGAACGCGACCCGTGCGGCGGTACAAGAAGGTATCGTTGTTGGTGGTGGTGTTGCGCTGGTTCAGGCCGGTAAAGTTCTTGAAGGCATGACCGGTGCCAACAACGACCAGACTGTCGGTATTTCTATCGTACGCAAGGCGCTTGAAGCGCCGCTGCGTCAGATCGCCGAAAACTCCGGCGTGGACGGTTCGGTTGTCGCGGGCAAAATCCGCGAGAGCAAAGACGTCAAGTTCGGCTTTAACGCGCAGACTGAAGAATATGGTGACATGTTCAAGTTTGGCGTGATCGACCCTGCGAAAGTTGTGCGTCACGCGCTGCAGGACGCTGCATCAATCGCGGGTCTTCTGATCACTACCGAAGCTATGGTTGCTGACAAGCCTTCTAAAGAAGGTGCTGGCGGCGGCGGCGGCATGCCCGATATGGGTGGCATGGGCGGCATGGGCGGCATGATGTAAATCATCGCCCGTTGGCCTGTCGGGCCAGCTGCGAAAGAAATTGGGGCGCGCCTATATGGCGCGCCCTTTTGTTATCCCGTTTGCATTGAGTGGTATGACAGTCGCTATGCGTGAGCTGGTTTTCAGCAGGGTAGTTCCACAATTCTGCCAAAACTCTCCAGCATTTCGAGCGCGGCGGCAAAGGTCTTTGACGGATTTTCTTTGACCACATAGCCGGCCACGTTATGCCCGTAGGCATTTTGCACATCAGTAGGGATGTCAGATGTGGTAAAGACAAAAACCACCAGCCGCGACAGCACCGGATCAGCGCGGACCGCGTCCAGAAACTCAAGCCCACCCATACGGGGCATATTGAGATCAAGCGTGACGATAAACGGCGGCAATTTCCCGGCCCCGTCCACTTGGCTGTGCAGAAAGTCCAGTGCGTGTTGCCCGTCTGAGCAAACAGAGACCTCGTTGACGATCCGCAATTTGCGCATGGCGCGCTGCATTGCCATCACACAAACACGATCATCATCAACAATTAAAAAGCGGGCCGCCTGGGTGTTTTGGGGCATTGGTGATATTTCCTTTATTGGCAGCAAGCGAACGAACAGAGCGCCGCGACGCGTCATGGAGCACAGAGCTAAGCCCCGCGACACTACGCCGGAGACATTTAAAGCTCAGTTAAAGAGGGTCGGTCTCCGGAATGTAGTTCCGCGTTGCTGGCGTTAAAGAAAAAGCAAGGCAACGGGTGCTAAGGAGGTTCGATGGCAGTCAGGAGGCACATCCATGCAAAACGACCTTACCTCCGGGGAGGCGACACACGCCAAGAATGGAACGCTATCTGAGAACGGGTCAGGCGGTCAGGATCTTGATGATTTTATCTATCTGATCAGCCACGATGTGCGTGCCTCGGTGCGCGCGCTTCTGGAATTGCCTCAGTGGATCGTGGAAGATCTGACAGAGGCTGGCATCCCTATCGACGGCCAACTGCGTACATCAATAGAACTGATGAACCGCCATACCGGGCGGCTGGACCGCATGCTCGTTGACCTATTGGCATTCTCACGAGTGGGTCGGATGCAGCCGATAGGCGCCATAGTGGTCGCCGAAGCGCTTGATGACGTGCTGGAACATACCCGCGTCCCAGCTGGATTCAAAATCACCAAGAGACTTGACTGCGCAAATGTGACAATGGGGGAACGTGACCTGCCCACCTTGTTGGAAGCCATGATTTCCAATGCGATCAAGCATCATGACCGAGAAACGGGTGAAATCCTTGTCTGTTGCAGGTGTGAGGGCGCTCAGGTGCTCATCAGTGTTTCAGATGATGGCCCAGGTATCGAGGAACAATTCCATGATCGAATTTTTGCACCTATGACCACCCTGCGGCCACGCGACGAGGTTGAAGGCAGCGGTATGGGGTTGGCAAAGGTCCGCAAGATCGCGCGTCAATACGGCGGTGACGTGGACATTGTTACCTCCCCCTTTGCGAGAGGGACAAGCGTCGTTGTACGCGTGCCCACTGAATAAACCAATATGAGGCATGACGAGTGCGCATTCGGCATTGCGCTGCGGTGACGTTCAATTTGGGCAGCCGATTGGTTCATTTTGTTCTCGGATGAATACAGCGGATGGAAATGGCGGTTTCATGGATTGCGAAATCAAAATTTCCTTTAAATTACAGACAGTTTTGAATTTTTTCTGGCAAAGAATTAACCGTTTTGCACAAGCATTTCACTCATGATGAACCCAGCAGAACTACCATGAAGGGTGTAATATGTTTCAGTCTGTTCCAGTTGAGAATACCGGTTTGGCGAACCCGATACGACCCACCGCTGTGCGGGCGCTGCTGCTGGATGACAGCAGCTTTGATCGCGCACGGATAAAACGGCTTAGTCGCAAGGCGGACATGGTCGTTCATTTGGACGAGGTTTCCAGCATTGAAGAGATGGACCGCGCCGTCAGGGAATCGCTCTATGACCTTATCATGATCGATTACCGGCTGCCTGTTGGCGATGGGATGGAGGCGCTGAACCACATTCTTCAAGACTCCAAGCACCGCGATGCCGGCAAGATCATGATCACCGGCGACAATGCCGTTGATACTGCCGTGCGCGCCATGCGGGGCGGATGCCACGATTTTCTGGCCAAGGAGGGCATGAACGCACAACTGCTGAGCCAGTCCATAGTCACCGCTATGACTTTGGCCCGCCAACGACAGGAAATGCAGTCAGACCATTATCGTGAATTGATACGGCAAGGGCTGGTGGCCGCCTTTGCTGACGAAGAGGTTCAGGGAAACGTCATCTCGATGGTGCGCGAACAATTGGACCTGACGAAACCCGACAATTCGCGTTTCATGAATGTTATGGACCCAAGCGATGTGGATGCATTGCTGGCAAGCTTCAGCGCGGATGACGAGTTCATCTTTCATTGACGTAAAGAAAATCGGGGGCGCCCTTTCAGGCTTGGCTCGGAACGGGTGAGCAGCTAAGCCTTACCGAATGCGCCTTGCGGTATTGACAGCCCTGACCATGGTGGCTTTTGCCTCTAATTCTATCCTCACACGGGTGGCGATAGAGGGTGGTCACATTGATCCTTCGGGATTCGCGATTGTCAGGGTGGCCGCCGGCGCACTGGTTCTGGGAATGATTATTTCGCTGCGCCGTGGCGGATTGCCCCTCTTACGCCGCAACAGGATACCCGGGGCGGTTAGCCTTGCGGCCTACATGATCGGCTTTTCATTAGCTTACCTGACGCTGGATGCGGGCCTTGGGGCGCTGATCCTTTTTGGAGTCGTCCAGATTACCATGTTTGCCCACGGCGCGCTGCAAGGTGCCACTCCGTCGCGTCGCCAATTGGCTGGCGCAGCTGCGGCCTTTGCCGGCTTGCTGCTGGCCCTATGGCCCGGTCCAGGTGGTGAGGCGGATCCATATGGCGCGGCGCTTATGGTGCTCGCCGGGGTCGCATGGGCTGCCTATACAATTATTGGCAGACGCGCTGCTGATCCGCTGGCGGCCACAGCAGCCAATTTTCTGTTATGCTTGCCGCTGGTGCTGATCCTGCTGGCGGGCACTGCCCGCACCTTCAGCATTACAGGCGTCGCGCTGGGGATCGTCTGTGGCGGTCTGACATCGGGTCTGGGGTATACGTTATGGTACAAGGTCTTGCCGCACTTTGACGGTGCTAATGCCGCGATTGTGCAACTCAGTGTTCCCATTATCGCCATACTGGCTGGTTTTGTCCTGCTTGGTGAACCCTTAGGATTGTTGCTAGTTCTTTCAGCAATTCTGGTCGTCGGTGGCATTGCCTGGGCTGTTACCGCACAATCGGCTCCAAGGGATCATAGGTAATACCACCGCTTTGACCAAAAGCAGCGGCACCAAGGCTGTCAGGCTTGTGGCGGAAATTACTGAGCTCTGTCTGCGTGACCCAGCGACGCTCTACCACGATATTGTCGCTGTCGCGCCAGTCAGGGTCGATGTCTGGCGATCCTGCGATTTCACATCGAAAATAGACGTCTACCTGATGAAAGGTGCCATTCGGGTCGTGGAATTCATTGACCAGACAGGGAGAGCCAACAGTGATCCGGAGCCCTGTTTCCTCAAAAACTTCACGAGTTAAATTGTCGGGCAAGGATGCGCCACGGTCTACCCCGCCGCCGGGGGCGCACATCAACCCGCCACGCTGACCGGCGTAGGCGTTCACCAAAAGCAGACGCCCCTCATGCATAAGAATCGCGCGCACGGCGAGGCGGGGAGACTTGTCGGACATTTCAGCACACTTTCGCAGGGTCATTTGGTTCAAAGCATTTCACAGACGCTCAAATCAGTCTATCTGAAGGCTATGAACCCAAAGACCGTTGGATTTTCCATTTTGGCCAGCCTTTTCGCCGCGCAAGCCGGTGCAGCGGAACGCTGTGTTGTGTTGTTGCACGGGCTGGCGCGCACAGAAACGTCATTCGCACTGATGGAAGCAGCCCTTTCCGGCGAAGGGTATCGGGTCGTGCGTCCGGGCTATCCGTCAACCGAGGCCCCGATTGAAGAATTGGTGCAACAGACCCTTCCGGCAGCCGTCGCGGCTTGTGGAACGCCCAAGGTTGATTTTGTGACCCATTCCATGGGTGGCATCCTTGTGCGCCAATGGGTCGCTGACGCAGGCGCGAGCCGCGTGGGCCGCGTGGTGATGTTGGGCCCTCCCAATCAGGGTAGCGAAGTGGTTGACGAGTTAAGCGATAATTTCGCCTTTGACTGGATCAACGGCCCGGCGGGAGCGCAAATGGGCACAGGGCCCGCATCTCTGCCACGTGCCTTACCGCCTGTGGAATTTGATCTGGGGGTTATTGCCGGTTCACAATCGCTTAACCCGCTGTTTTCGTCGATCCTACCGGGACAGGATGATGGCAAGGTGGCGGTCTATTCCACCAAAGTTGAGGGCATGTCGGACCACATCGTCCTGCCGGTTACCCACACTTTTATGATGAACAACCCCCGCGTTATTGCGCAGACGATGGAATTTCTGAACCACGGGAAATTTGACCATTCCATGCGCTGGATCGACGGCGTGCTGGAGAGTATCGGCTGCACCGATGGGGAATGCCTGCCTGGGGTGGATGGGTCTGATGACAAGCCCTGAGGCAGGCCATGGCTTGTGCCTTGATCTGATTGGTGCGGAGGTATTGCTGCCCACTGGTCTGACGCGCACAACGCTGTCGTTTGACCAAGGTCGAATTGTCCCAGATTCGATTGGTCGCGCGGTTGATTTGAGCGGTTATATGGTGATGCCGGGCATTGTTGACCCACATGGCGACGGGTTTGAACGCCACCTCGCACAGCGGCGCGGTGCGATGAAACAGATGGACGAAGGGCTGATCGCCACGGAGGCAGAACTGGCGGCCAATGGCATAACAACCGCCGTTCTGGCGCAGTTTGTCAGTTGGGAAGGGGGCATGCGAGGGCCTGAATTCGCCGACCAGGTATTTTGCGCGATTCGCGATACGGCTCCGCGCCTTGTTACCGACCTGCGCGCGCAATTGCGGTTTGAGACGCATCTGCTGGATCACTACAGTGACCTTCCGGACCAGATTGCGCAGTGGGGTCTGAAGTATGTTGTCTTTAATGACCATCTGCCCCACGACCGGCTGGAGGCAGGCAAGCTGCCACGCAGCTTGACAGGTCAGGCGCTCAAAGCGCGACGCAGCCCCGAAAAACATCATGATTTCATCAAGGAATTACACGCCAGCAGGGCAGAGGTGCCAGCGGCATTGGATGCACTTTGTGCAAAGCTGGCGGACAGGGGCATCCACATGGGCAGTCACGATGATCAAACCGCTGAAAGCCGCGCGACATGGCGCGCACGCGGCGTGGCAATCGCGGAATTTCCCGAGACACAAGCAGCGGCTGAGGCGGCGCATCAGGTCGGGGATGCTGTGATCATGGGGTCGCCCAATGTCGTGCGGGGCGGGTCGCACAAGGGCAATATGTCGGCGCTGGATATCATTTGTATGGGCTACTGTGATGCGCTCGCGTCGGATTATCATTATCCGTCACCGCGTCGCGCCGCGCTGATGCTGGCGGACGCTGGAGTGTTGAGTTTGGCCGACGCTTGGGCGTTGATTTCGGCAGGGCCCGCGCGGGTACTCGGGTTGAATGACAGGGGCGTTTTAACGCCCGGAAACAGAGCGGATTTCGTTATCCTAGACGCCCAGACGCGGCGGGTGGCGGCGACCTTTGTTAAGGGTGTAGTGTCCTATATGTCGGGGCCTGTCGCAGCACGGTTCATCTGCTGAAAGCGGATGGAGTGGAGACCTGTGCGTGTCATCGCATGATGCGGTTGACGTGTCCCATTTTGCGGCCCGCTTTGGTGTCGGCCTTGCCGTAAAGATGCAGCGCGGTGTCGGGTTCTTTGGCGAGGGCAGGCACACGGTCCATGTCATCGCCTATCAGGTTCTCCATCACCACATCGGCATAACGCGCGCCGTTGCCCAACGGCCAACCTGTAATCGCGCGGATGTGCTGTTCAAACTGATCAACGGTACAGCCTGCCTGTGTCCAGTGGCCTGAATTATGCACTCTCGGTGCGATCTCGTTCACGATCAGGCCTTGGGGCGTGACAAACAGCTCGACACCCATGACCCCCACATAGTTCAGGGCATTCAGTATCTTGGCGGCCAACCACACGGCATCGGTTTTCTGTCCGCTGGTGAGCGTCGCAGGTACTGTGGTGGTATGCAAAATACCATCACGATGCACGTTTTCACCGGGATCAAAACAAGCGACCTCACCGGATACATTGCGCGCTGCGATGACTGAAACCTCGCGGGTAAAATCAACGAACCCTTCAAGGAGCGCAGGGGCGCCGTTCATGTCCGCCAGTGCTGTCGCCGCGTCGTCGATGCTGCGCAGCCGCACCTGCCCCTTGCCGTCATAGCCGAAACGTCGGGTTTTCAGGATTGAAGGCGCGCCGACAGTCTGCATCGCGGCATCCATCGCGGCCGCGTCGGGGATGTCTTCAAAGGGGGCCACCATCAGGCCCAGATCCTGTAGGAAAGTCTTTTCTGTCAGGCGGTCCTGGCTGACACGCAGGGCCTCGCGCCCCGGTCTGATCGGAGTATGGGCCTCTATCACGTCTAGCGCAGCCGTGGGGATGTTTTCAAACTCGAACGTGACCACGTCGCAGGCTTTGGCAAAAGCGGTGAGGGCGGCAACATCTTCATAAGGTGCAGTTGTCACCTGATGAGCCACATCGCCTGCAGGTGGCATCGCACCGGGCTCAAAGATGTGGGTTTTGAACCCCAGCCGCGCAGCCGCGACCGACAACATGCGCCCTAATTGTCCGCCGCCTAGAATGCCGATGGTGGCGCCGCTGCGCAAAGGCTCAGTCATCGGACGGGCTTTCGGGGATGGAGGCACTAAGGGCGGTACGCCAATCGTCCAGCCGTTTGGCAAGTGCTGCATCCTGCAAGGCAAGGATACCAGCGGCCATTAGCGCGGCGTTGGCGGCACCCGCAGCCCCGATTGCCATGGTAGCGACCGGAAACCCTTTGGGCATTTGCACAATGGAATATAGCGAATCCACGCCCGACAGCGCCTTGGTCTGGACCGGCACACCGATAACGGGGATACGGGTTTTCGAGGCCATCATGCCGGGCAGATGTGCCGCCCCGCCAGCCCCTGCAATAATTACCTGCAGCCCGCGTGAAACCGCCGTTTTACCATAGTCCCACAGCCGGTCAGGGGTGCGATGGGCACTGACAATGCGGGTTTCGTAGCCGATCCCCAGTTCATCAAGCAGGGTGGCCGCTTCGCGCATCGTGGCCCAGTCAGACTGCGACCCCATAATGATGCCAACGGGAGGAGTGGTCATAAATCGGCCCTTCGACGGGTGGTCAATAAAGCGCGCACTATAGCCAAGGCGGGCTGCTTGGCAATGCGGGGTTTTGGGTGCGGGTCAGGCGATGATATCCGGGGTCAAACGGTCTTCGATCGACGCGATCATATCTTTGAGATACAGCTTGCGTTTCTTCAGCCGCTTCAGGGTCAGTTGATCGGCTGTGCCACGCTCTTGTAACGCGTGTATGGCATCATCCAGATCACGATGTTCGCGCTGGAACACGGCAAGCTCCACCCGCAACACATCGTCATTCTTCATGGACAGGTCGCTAGGGGCATTCATGCTGGGTGATTCTGCTTTGTTAGGGATCTGTAACATAGGCGTTAGGCATAGATTGGCAAAGCCCTTGCGCTGCGCGGGTTGTCTTCCCATATTTGGCACATGGGTTGCCGAAAGCGGGACCTGCACTTTGACTGTCGCTTGAGATAAAAAGGACGTGTCGCATGACCAAGATGACTTTGGGGTCTTATCCCCATATGCTGGGGTTCGAACAGCTGGAGCGTGTGCTGGAGCGCACTGCCAAAGGGGGTAACGAAGGTTACCCACCATTCAATATCGAACAAACGTCTGATTTTAGCTATCGTATTACCTTGGCCGTGGCGGGGTTTGACGAAACCGATTTGTCAATTACTGTTGAAGACAGGCAATTGGTGATCCGGGGCCGTCAAAGTGATGACAGCGATGGCCGCATCTTCCTGCACCGCGGCATCGCCGCGCGGCAGTTTCAACGTTCTTTCGTGCTGGCCGACGGGGTCGATGTAGGAGAGGCGAAAATGGAAAACGGTTTGCTGCACGTTGACCTAACCCGCGCCAAACCAGAGCGCGTTGTTCAAACCATTACGATTAAGAAAGGGTAAAATATGGAAAACGCCACACATACACCCGCAGACCGCACGGTCTATGTCAAAACGATTATGGTCAGCGACCTGCCGCGCGAAGTGCGCGATCAGGCGGACGGCTTGGATCATCTTTATGCGGTGCATGACGCTGAGGGCCAACAATTGGCTTTAGTTGCTGACCGAAATGTGGCATTTCGCTTGGCACGCCAAAATGACTATGCACCGGTTGCTGTTCACTGAGGCAAGGGTTGCGTTCGGACCCTTGGGCAATCGCCCTGGGGATCGGCGATCATGCAAACGAAACACGCCGTGAGATGAGTTGACTGTTGATTTCGCTGTCCAAGAAGTTTTTGTTCGTACATGTCCCCAAAACAGCCGGAAGTTCAGTCCGAAAATCGTTGGCGCCATATTCGGTAGATCGCAACCGAACTTTGTTTCGGCGTGCAACCTATTGGCTTCCGGTGCAAGAAAACCCAGAAAAAGCCTACTTCAAATTGCATTCCACTTCAGAAGATATTCGACGCAAGCTTTGTCCGTTGGTATTCAAACAGCTGCATAAATTTGCCGTTGTCAGAAACCCTTATGCCCACGCAGTATCATATTATTTCTTTGTAAAACGGAATGTAAATTCTAACCGGCACAAACAGTTGCAGGATTGGAGTTTCCGCGAATTTCTTGATTACTTGGAGCGCAAGAATCGTATTATGCCGCGGGCACAGTCCGCTTGGTTGGTCAATCGAGAAAGCGAAATCCAGGTAGATCGCATCTTGTTCCTGGAAACCTTTGATGAGGACTACGCGGCGCTATGTCGATATCTTGACGTGCCGCAGGAAGAACTTCCACCAAGAGTAAATGTTGGAACCCACGCGAATTACCGCGAATATTACGACGACACCCTGAGGTGCCAGGTGGAGCGTCTCTATGCGGCGGATTTCGAGAACTTCGGGTATTCCTTCGAATCGGAAAAACCAACCCGCAACCCGCGCCCGGCATAGCAAAAGGCCGCCCCGAGAGGCGGCCTTTGTTTTCAGTCCTGATGCAGGTTAACCCTTGATCAGACCCATGTTCTCCAGCTTCAGGATCACCTGATGCGCGCAGTTGTCGACATCGACATTCTCGGTCTCAACGCTCAATTCTGGGTTCGCCGGTACGTCATAAGGATCTGATATACCTGTAAATTCCTTAATTTTTCCTTCGCGGGCCAGCTTGTAGAGACCTTTGCGGTCGCGGCGTTCGCATTCCGCAATCGAGGTCGCGACATGCACCTCGATAAAGGCACCAAAGGCTTCGATATCTTCGCGCACCGCGCGGCGTGTTGTGGCATAGGGCGCAATCGGCGCACAAATGGCGATGCCGCCGTTTTTGGTGATTTCCGATGCAACGTAGCCGATCCGCCGGATGTTCAGATCGCGGTGCTCCTTGGAGAATCCCAGCTCCGAGCTGAGGTTCTTACGCACGATATCCCCGTCCAGCAGAGTCACCGGACGCCCGCCCATTTCCATAAGCTTGACCATCAGCGCGTTGGCGATAGTGGATTTGCCGGAGCCTGAGAAGCCAGTGAAGAACACGGTAAAGCCTTGCTGGCTGCGCGGCGGCTTGGTGCGGCGCAGTTCACTGACGACTTCCGGGAAAGAGAACCACTCGGGGATCTCCAGACCTTCTTGCAGGCGGCGGCGCAGTTCGGTGCCTGAGATGTTGAGGATTGTGACGTTCTCTTTGTCTTCGATCTCGTCCATGGCCTCGTATTGGGCGCGTTCCTGCACCCAGACCATATGTTTGAAATCGACCATTTCGATGCCCATTTCCTCCTGATGTTCGCGGAACAGGTCTTGCGCATCATAGGGGCCATAGAAATCTTCGCCTTTGGAGTTGTTGCCGGGGCCAGCGTGATCGCGGCCGACGATAAAGTGGGTGCAACCGTGGTTCTTGCGGATCAACCCGTGCCAGACGGCTTCACGCGGGCCGGCCATACGCATCGCAAGGTTCAGCAGGGACATCGCCGTGGTGGAGGCGGGGTACTGGTCCAGCACTGCCTCATAACAACGCACGCGGGTAAAATGATCCACGTCGCCGGGTTTTGTCAGCCCGACAACGGGGTGGATCAGCAGGTTGGCCTGCGCCTCACGGGCGGCACGGAACGTCAGTTCCTGATGCGCGCGGTGCAGGGGATTGCGGGTTTGAAAGGCAACAACCTTGCGCCAGCCCATTTTGCGGAAATAGGCGCGCAATTCGTTCGGCGTATCGCGGCGCGCACGGAAATCATAATGGATCGGCTGCTGGATTCCGACAATTGGGCCACCCAAATAGATTTTACCCGCCTGATTGTGCAGATAATTCACGGCCGGGTGCGCGTCATCATCCGCACCAAACACCATCTCCGCCTCGCGCGACTTGTTGGGCTCCCAGCGGTCTGTAACGGTCATCGTGGCGAGGATCACACCTTCCTGATCGCGCAGTGCGATGTCTTGTCCGATCTCAAGCGCACTGCTGAAGTCCTCGGAAACATCCAGTGTGATCGGAATCGGCCACAGTGAGCCGTCCTCCGTGCGCATGTTTTCAACAACGCCGTTGTAATCCGCCTCTGTCAGAAAACCCTTGAGCGGGTTGAACCCGCCGTTCATCAGCAGCTCCAGATCGCAAATCTGGCGCGGGGTCAGGTCGTGGCTGACCAGATCGGCAGCTTCCACTTTCAGCTTTTGCGCAGACTCATAGGAGACATAAAGCTCCGGAACAGGGGCAAGATTCGGCGTTTTCATCTGTTTCTCTCACAATACTTGAAAGGGGCCATGCGGCACTAATTGGGCGCGTCCTACCCTCAGGCGGCCACACAGATCAAGCGTTTCGCATTAAATTCGCTTGATTGCATAACGGATGCGCGATTTTTGCAGGGTTAAAAGGCAGTTCAGGCGTTTTCAGGCACTTCCGCGCCATAGCCTAGTGGCAATGGTTCCACTTTGCCGTCATCCGCCTCAGCGAGGAAACGTTCCGCTTCAAGCGCGGCCATACAGCCCATACCGGCAGAGGTCACTGCCTGACGATACTTGTGGTCCGTCAGGTCGCCCGCGGCAAAGACGCCTGGGATAGAGGTTTCGGTGCTGTCCGGCTTCGTCACGACATAGCCACCCATGTGGGTTTCCAGCACATCCTTGACCAGTTCATTCGCGGGTGCATGGCCAATTGCTACAAAAACACCCTTGGCCGGAATGTCGGTGATTTCGCCCGTTTTGGTATGCTTCACCTTTACGCCTTCAACACCCAGCGGGCTGTCGGTGCCATAGACTTCTTCCAGTTGGTGAAACCACAGCGGTTCAATCTTGGGGTTTTTCATCAGACGGTTGATCAGTATCTTTTCGGCGCGCAGTTCGTCGCGCCGATGGACCAGCGTTACTTTGGACGCAAAGTTGGTCAGAAACAGGGCTTCTTCGACGGCCGTATTGCCGCCACCGATCACAACAATTTCCTGCCCGCGATAGAAAAAACCGTCGCAGGTTGCGCAGGCGGAAACGCCAAAGCCCTTGAATTTCTCTTCTGTCTCCAACCCCAGCCACTTGGCGCGGGCACCGGTTGCAAGGATCACTGCGTCAGCAACATACGTCGTGCCACTTTCCCCTTTTGCGTGGAACGGTCTGCTGGACAGGTCCAGATCGGTGATGATGTCGCCAATGATCTCGGTGCCCATTGCCTCGGCGTGCGCCTGCATCCGGATCATCAGGTCGGGGCCTTGTACTTCGCTGTCGCCAGGCCAGTTTTCGACCTCGGTGGTGGTGGTCAGCTGTCCGCCGGGTTCAATCCCTTGCACCAGGATCGGTTCCAGCATCGCGCGGCTTGCATAGACACCTGCAGTATATCCCGCTGGGCCGGAGCCGATGATCAGAACCTTGGTTTTGCGTGTTTCAGCCATGTGAAGCTCCCAACGGAAAATGTGTATCGCTCCGATGATATAAACCCTGCGCCAAGCAGCTTAAACCCCCAGTGGGTTCAATGGTCCCGGGTGCGAAACGAAACTGGCATTGGCAAAGATCGAATATTGCGCTGCGGCGAAACAATGTTGCGCATGTCGGTGTCGCGTTATAAGAATCGCAAAAAGGGCGGGGAAAAATGGCGGGTACGCGGCTGGATCCGATTGATCGCAAAATTTTGGCAGAGTTGCAGTCAGACGGGCGTATGACCAACGTGGAACTGGCCAAACGTGTCGGTATTTCAGCGCCTCCCTGTCTGCGCCGTGTGCGTACCTTGGAAGAACAAGGCTATATCAAAGGCTACCATGCAGACGTGAATGCACGCGATTTGGGTTTCGAAGTGCAGGTCTTTGCCATGGTCGGCCTTGCCAGTCAGGCCGAAGCCGATCTAAGCCGATTTGAACAAAAATGCCGCGAATGGCCATTGGTGCGCGAGTGTCACATGCTGAACGGCGAGGTGGATTTTATCCTCAAATGTGTCGCACCCGACCTTTCCGGCTTCCAGCGTTTTCTGACCGAAGAGTTGCTGACAACACCCAATGTCGAAAGCGTAAAGACAAGCCTCGTTATTCGGGGTGCGAAAGATGAACCCGGTGTGCCGTTTGATGTGCTGGAAAAACGATTGGCAAACGACGCCTAGCACTTAGTCAGCCAGATCAATTGCCATTTCGGGCGCACGTGGATGCGCGAGAGGTCCAAAATCAGTGAAGTGACTGATCTGCGGGAACATACCCAGAAAACGGTTGCGCAAGGAATGTGTCAGATCGCGCGTGGCATTCACGCCGGGGTGAAAGGTTTCCATCTCGATCCCGCCCGCCATAATCGCTGCATGGCGTGTCAGACATAAATGGAACAGCCGCACCGGCGTGGGTGGCACAACTTCAATCACATTCACCCCATCCAGAAATTCGCGCACCGGCGTCAGCATCCGGGCATGATCCGCGTCGCCGCGTAAATGGTGCGGAGTATGCAAGACCCGTGCGGCCGGGCCTACGGTCAGGAACGAACTGGGCCGCGACTGGCCGAAACTGTCGGGCATGATCCGTATCAGCGGCATCCGCCGTCCTGCGTCAGCTGGAACAAAGTTGCTGGACCCTATCCAGATCAGCTCAGCTGGCTCCCCCGATGAGGTGTTGATCATATCTCCCGGTTGCAGATCTTCAACGGGCACTTCGCCCTCTACGGTCTGGATCAATGTGCCTCGCGCAAAGGCGGCAAAAGCTGATTCAAACAACGGCAGGGCAGGGGCTTTGTCCTGTCCGACATAAAGCGAACCGTCTGAACGCAGGGCCGCAATTTCTAGATTACGTGTCCGCGCGTGGGCAACAGGCAGTACGCCCCTGGTGGAGGGGCCAGCGGCGTTCAGGCGGAAACCCGGTGCGGGTCTTTGCGTTGTTGCGCGGCGCGTTGCCGTGGCAGCAATAGGATTCATGCGAATACTTTTTGTCAGGTGTTACATCCGTGTCGGCCCCTGCCGAAATGCACGGAAATAACGATAATGCTTTTTCATGTCTCTTGTGCGGACCAAATCGCCACAAATGCGCACTATTGTCAAAGTTTGAAGAACATTAGGCAATAATTTTGCGTCAATTTGCGTACGCTACACTCTTTTGTTTCCGTGATTTTGGATCACCTTGCCACATTTAAGTGTCCGCCCCAAAAAATTGCCTGCACGAATCAACGTACAGGCGAATTTTGCCGTGTGTGGGCCCAGGAGGGCCGAAATATGCGGTGTCAGGCGCTCTTGCGCTCAGAGTCATCGTCGTTGCGTTTGGCGATAAACGCTGCGCGACCAGCGCCACGGGTCCAGGGCATTTGCGGTGCCGGTTTGGCCGCGGCAGCAACGATGCCAGCGATAAAGCGTGCGTTGGTTTTCATATTGTGCATCCTCAAACTTTTTTGACGGGCTTTTTGCCCTTGATTGAGTGTGATTATGGCTGCGCATTGAGGCGGGTATTGGACGTATCAGTATGAAAGTTGATGCATAATTGTTGCCAAGTCAGGTGAAATGGGATGCTCTCGCCATATTTTGCAGGACGAGATATTTTCAATTGAACAAGACGCTTGTGGGTCAATCACGCTCTTGAGCGTGCATTGTTTCCAATCTTCCAGCGTCCTTCATGGCCATATCAGGGCAGCGTGCACCACAATCGCGCCCGGATTACAGGGTGATCGCGGAGATCAACCTACCATAATCCGCTTCTTTTTTATGTGTTGTACGGCGATAGGAATAGAATCGATCCGGATCACTGTAAGTGCAGTGACGGGTCCACTCCGCATGGCCGATCCCTGCATCGCGTAATCTGCTCAGGCCGAAGGCGGGCAGGTCGAACAGCATCCGGTTTCCGGTGCCCTGGGCAAAGAACCGGGTAAAGTCGGAGTCTTCTGCGACAAAGCTGTCAAAAAACTCTGGCCCTACCTCATAGGCGTGCTGCCCGATGCAGGGGCCGATCACCGCGCAGATGTTCGCGCGGGTCGCTCCCAATGTTTCCATTGCGTCAACAGTCGCATCCAGAACGCCGTCGAGCGCGCCGCGCCATCCGGCGTGGGCGGCCCCGATCACGCCCGCTTGTGCATCTGCAAACAACACTGGCTGACAGTCCGCCGCGAGCACGGACAATACCAGCCCAGGTCTGTTTGTGACCAATGCATCGGCTTTCGGTTTTTCTGCCATCGGGCCGGTCACTGAGATGGCTGTGGCGGAATGTACCTGATGCACGCCAAGAAGATAATCAGGAGCCACACCCATCGCTTCTGCCACCCGTGCGCGGTTGATGGAGACGATTTCAGATTGATCGCTGCTGCCTGAGCCGCAATTCAGCCCTGAGAAGATCCCTGAAGAAGCCCCGCCCCGCCGGGTAAAGAACCCGTGCCGCAAGGGCGCCAGGGCGTCAGAAGTGATGATTTCAAGTGTCATGACCTATCTCACGGCTCCAGTCCCGGGGGCGGGTTGCCATCCGGCGGAAAGAGCCCAAGTACCTTGAACAGAGTTCCCATTTCCTGCGGGTGCGTCAACCGCCGATGTGCAGCGATGTGCGTGTTGAGCGCGTCCCCCTCCAATTTTGCCGCTAGCGCCTGCGCACGCGCGGTAATACCAAGGCGCTCCAGAAACACGCCTTGGGGGGTCAGACGGGTGTGACGGCAAGGGGCCGCCGCCCTTGCGAGCGCCTCAAAATCCACATGCGCTGTCAGATCTGCTTGTCCGGGGTCCGCCAGCGGGTCAGTAGGTTGATGGTTCTGTACGGCCTGAAAGGTATCCCCCATTGTGCGCCAATCGCCGTAATCCACCACGAGGGCAGCACCACCGTGATCGGAAATACGCCGTGCAATGGTGTCAATAACCGGGGTCGCAGCAGCGCAAACTTCAACCAGATCGCCGTCACGGGTCTCCTCGAACAGGTGAGAAAGGGCTGGCTGCGGCGCGGCAGGGCCCAGCCCAAAGGCAAGCTTCCCTTCCACGAGACCGACCTGCCGTTCGCGCCACTGCATCCCTGTACGGACAAATTGCCGGATCGCCAGCGCATCAAAAAATTCATTTGCAACCAGAAACAACGGGTGTTCCGGCAGATCGTCTATCGCGTCGATCCATGTGACCGCAACCCCGTCAAGCGTCTGGCGCTGTGCTTCTCGTTGGGCCGGTGCTGCTTCAACCAGCGTGAGATTTGCGCTGTCCAAAAAGCCGGCAACGCCTGCGCAGGCCCGCAGTACATCCTTCATCAATGTGCCACGCCCAGGTCCCAGCTCTGCCAGCGTAAAACGGGTCGGCGCGCCCTGATCGAGCCAAGCTTGCGCCAGCGCCAGCCCGATCAGTTCGCCGAACATCTGGCTGATCTCCGGCGCAGTGACAAAATCTCCTGCGGCCCCGAATGGTGCCCGCGTTGTGTAATAGCCCAGCGTGGGGTGGAGCAGGCAGGTCGACATATATTCATCCAGCCGCATTGGTCCGTCGGCTTGAATACGCGAGATGATGTGATCCTCGAGCGTCATGTCCCCTGCGCGGCCCTATTAAGCGCGCGCAGGATCAGCAACAATCCGACGACGATCATTGGCAGACATAGAATTTGACCCATCGTCAGGCCATAGCCGCCTGCCTGCCAGGCCAGCCCCAGCGGATTGCCGTCGCTTATGAATTGCGCGTCCGGCTGGCGCACGAACTCAACGGCAAATCGGGCAAAACCATACCCCGCCAGAAATGTGCCCCCGACTAACCCCGGTTTCTTGAACGCGCCACGACGCCAGACCATCCATATCAGTAGTCCGCCAAGCAAAAGCCCTTCGAGCAGCGCCTCGTATAACTGGGACGGATGACGTGCGCAGATGCCAGCAACCTCGGGGCAGAACTGTGCGGCCTGCGTGGGAAAGGCCACGCCCCACGGCAGTTCAGTGGGGCGGCCCCACAATTCTGCATTGATGAAATTGGCGATCCGGCCAAGAAACAGACCAGGTGCAAGGCCAAGCGCGACCATATCGCCGGTGGCAATCATCGGCTTTGCCTTGCGCCAACTGAAATAAACAAAGGCGACAATGACCCCGATCGCACCGCCGTGAAAGGACATGCCACCTTCCCACAATTGCAGGATACGGGCAGGATTGCTGAGGTAAAATCCGGGCTGATAGAACAGTACATACCCCAGTCGCCCGCCCAGAATGACGCCCAAAATCACATAAAACAGGAGATCTTCGACCTGATCGGGCTCCATCACCGGTGTGTCATTGCCCCACAGACGTGGCGCGCGCACGGCCCGCACCACAAGGCGCCAGCCCAGCACGATACCGACGATGTAGGCCAGCGCGTACCAGCGCAGCGCAAAGGTCATGCCGAAAAGCGTGAGCGAAAAAATTTCTGGCGAAATGTCGGGAAATGGGAGCATGGCAATCATGGCGTTGATTGAGCGTGGATGCCGGGTGAAGTCAACCTTGCCCAAACGCCATTGCATCCCCATATAGCATCTAAGTGAGAAAGCCCGGAGGCGAGAGATGCAAACCAAGAACAAATTCTTTGACGATATCGGCCAGATGATGACGAACGCCATGGGCGTGGCTCAGGGTGCCAAGGACGAAGCCGAAACAGCCATGAAAGGCATGATGGACCGATGGTTGTCGGACCGCGATTTCGTGACCCGCGAGGAATTCGATGCGGTGCGCGCAATGGCCCAGAAAGCGCGTGAAGAAAACGAAGCGCTGAAAACGCGGCTGGATGCGCTTGAAGCCAAAAAAGGCTGACCTGATAGCGACATCTGTCCGTCCGACCTGATTATCGCAAGCCGAACATAGTTGCTCCGGATTGGGTCGGGGATGCTTGGCGCTTGCGTGGCCCGCCTCAGAATCAGTGCTAGCGCTTCGGGGCCGCTGATTGCCGAATATTGTGGCGAATGTTAACTTTCCCACAAGATATTGCAGTTATCCCCCACAAATTGCGTTTATCCCCAAGAAAAGGGGTTGCCAGAACCCCCTGTAAGGTCCCACCATATGTTGTAGAGGTGCAGGGAAAACCTACGCCTTCTGGTACAGGCAATCAGATTGTGGGTCCGTAAGAGACATCCGGTCTGGTACAGAAAAATGAGGTGGCTAAATGGCCCTGAGCGAGCAGTACTTTGAAGACGATATTCACCCCATCGACATCGTTGAAAATCTGGCGGCCCATCATCAGTGGGATTTCGACCGCATTTCCGACGAGCAGATCGCAATGGCAGTCGAAGGACAGTGGCGCACCTATTCGCTGACACTTGCATGGTCTGCGCATGATGAAACGCTGCGCCTGATCTGTACATTTGAAATGACACCGCCCGAGGACAAGCTGCCGGGGGTCTATGAGTTGCTGAATTCAGTGAATGATCAATGCTGGGCCGGTGCCTTTACCTACTGGGCCGAACAACAGCTGATGGTCTATCGCTATGGTCTGGTTCTGGCGGGCGGACAGGATGCTGCACCCGACCAGATTGACACGATGATCCGCGCAGCGGTGATGAGCGCAGAACGCTACTACCCCGCGCTGCAATTACTTATCTGGGGCGACCGGACACCCAAAGACGCGCTGCAGGTCGCCATTGCAGAGGCTTACGGGCACGCCTAACACTATCCCCAAACAGCTTGCGGGGAAGAGAACACAATGAAAGACAGCAGAATTGCGGCCGACGGCCTCGTGTTGCTTGGGTGTGGCAAGATGGGATCGGCGATGCTGGCGGGATGGTTGGCGCGCGGATTACCTGCGTCTTCGGTCTGGGTGCAGGATCCGAACCCATCGGAGTGGCTAAAGGCGCAAGGGGTTCATTTGAACGAAAAATTGCCTGCTGCGCCTGCGATCGTTCTGGTCGCGGTCAAACCCCAGATGATGGCGGATGCCCTGCCCACCCTGCGCGCGATGGGCAACGGTAGCACGCTTTTTGTTTCCGTTGCGGCGGGTATCACCATTGCACGCTTCGAAGAGATACTGGGCGCGCAAACACCGATTGTACGCAGCATGCCCAATACACCTGCTGCGATTTCCCAAGGCATCACCGCTGTCGTGGCCAATGCCGCGGCCGGTCCGCAGGCACTGGATGAAGCCGAATCACTGCTTAGCGCGGTCGGTGCGGTCGTTCGGCTTGAAAACGAGGGCCAGATTGATGCGGTGACCGGTGTTAGCGGTTCTGGCCCCGCGTATGTTTTCCATCTGATCGAAACGCTGGCCGCTGCGGGGCGCACACAGGGTTTGCCTGCGGATATGGCACTGCAGCTGGCCAAGGCGACAGTTGCAGGTGCAGGGGCGCTGGCGATGCAGTCAGATGAGGACCCGGGCCAACTGCGCGTGAATGTGACCAGCCCGAACGGCACCACTCAGGCCGCTCTTGAGGTGTTGATGGACGAAAACAACGGGTTTCCTGCATTGTTGCATCGCGCAGTCAAAGCCGCGACTGACCGCTCGAAGGAATTGGCCCGTGGATGACCTGAGCTTTGATGATTTTCTCAAGGTGGATATTCGTGTCGGAACAGTGACACGAGCAGAGCCGTTTCCCGAAGCGCGCAAACCTGCGATCAAGCTTTGGGTCGATTTTGGTGAAGAAATCGGGGTACGTAAATCATCTGCACAGATCACGACGCACTACACGCCCGAAACGCTGGTGGGCCGTCAGGTGATGGCCGTCGTGAATTTTCCGCCGCGTCAGATCGGCCCGATGAAGTCGGAAATTCTGGTGCTTGGTGTGCCGGATAAAGAGGGCGCAATCGTGCTGCTGGGCCCCGATCAACCGGTTACCAACGGAGGGCGGATGCATTGAAAAAGATACTCGTTACCAGACCTTTGCCAGACGGCGTCATTGCAGAACTTGAAGATTTTGACCTGACCGTTCGTCCAGAAACGAGACCGCTGAGCGATGAGGAACTGCGCGTGTCACTGCGCGATTTTGACGGTGTTCTTCCAACGCTGGGAGATGCATTTACTGCGGATGTATTCGAGGATGTTTCTGCGCCACGCTGCGGTATTCTGGCAAACTTTGGCGTGGGCTATAACCACATTGATACGGGCGCAGCTAAGGCGGCCGGTATCGTTGTAACCAACACGCCGGGAGCGGTCACCGACGCGACAGCGGATATTGCGATGACACTTATGCTGATGTCCGCACGCCGTGCGGGGGAAGGGGAACGGCTGGTGCGATCCGGCAAATGGGAGGGCTGGCATCCGACCCAGATGTTGGGCATGCACTTGTCAGGTAAGACGGTGGGCATCATTGGCATGGGGCGTATTGGTCAGGCCATTGCGCGGCGCTGCCACTTTGGCTTTGGCATGACGGTGAAGTACTTTAGCCGCAGTGAAAAGTTGGTTGATTTTCCAGCAGAAAAAGTCGGTACGTTGACCGATCTTGCTGGTGGCGTGGACGTGCTGGTGGCCGCTGTTCCGGCAAACCCGAAGACGCACCACATGATAAATACCGACGTGCTAGATGCGATGCGGCCGCACGGCAGGTTTATCAATATCGCGCGCGGGGATGTGGTGGATGAAGCGGCGCTGATCAAAGTCCTGCAAGCGGGTCAAATCGGCGGCGCAGGGCTGGATGTATATGAACACGAACCACTTGTCCCCAAGGCGCTACGCGAACTGGATAACGTTGTGCTATTCCCGCATTTGGGGACGTCTGCACTGGAGGTGCGTGTGGATATGGGGATGATGGCGGTTGAAAATTTGAAAGCATTCTTTGCCGGTAGGCCGCCCCCAAACGCGGTCTAAACGTCGCCAACCGCCTCGCGCCAATGCCGACGACACAATGAGACATAGGTTTCATTGCCGCCAATCTGGATTTGCGGGCCATCGCGCAATGCATTGCCGTGTGCATCCCGCCGTACAACCATTGTGGCTTTTTTCCCGCAGTGGCAGATCGTGCGGATTTCGCGCATCTCGTCAGCCAGAGCAAGGAGAGTTGCTGATGCCGGAAACAATTGCCCGCGAAAATCCACCCGCAATCCGTAGCACATGACAGGTACGCCAAGATCGTCTACCGCGCGGGCAAGCTGCCAGATCTGTTCGGCTTCAAGAAATTGGGCCTCATCAATAAAAACGCATTCGCAAGGCCCCTCGTCCAAACGTACTTTGATCTTGGCGAGCAGGTCTTCTCCGTCAACAACCGTATCCGCATCCTTGCCTATGCCGATACGCGATCCAATGCGCCCAAGTCCTGCGCGGTCATCCACCTGCGCGGTCATCAGATAGGGGTTCATCCCGCGCTCAATGTAGTTGTGCGCCGCTTGCAGCAATACCGTGGATTTGCCGGCGTTCATCGTGGAATAATGGAAATACAGTTTTGCCATATCTGCCTGTTACTTGGCTGACGTGCGTGGATCAAGGTACCGCAAGAGCGAGGGATACAGAAGGTTCGTGTGATCTGCTGCCGGAAACCCGACTCGCGACGCCCCGTCTGCCGCGAAGATACACGAACCCCAAAATCACCACCGCGGGGGCGATGGTCACTCGTCTCTCTTGCCGAAGCAAGATTAGTGCCTTAATGACACTTCCGGGTTCTGCTATTAATGGGAAAACCCATTGCACTTTCCCCTGAATGATTTTTAGGCGAAGATGTTGGCAAATACTGGGATGTGAAGCATGGCCGCAATTGGCAGTTACCTAAAGAAACACACGGAAGCTTTGGTCAAGGACGTAGGTATCGAACCTGCATGTGCATTAACCGGCAAGTCCAAAGCGACGCTGGGTCGGTATTATTCTGACAACGAAGAGCATGCTGATCGTTTCATGCCTATTGATGCGGTTGCGCTGCTGGAGAATGCATCAACATATCCACATGTCACTGCCGCGCTTGCGGAACTCAAGGGAATTGGTCTCCAGTTCGATAAGAGCCGCCGCAATGCGACACGGACCGGCAACGTGAATTCCGACGTAATCGCGCTGGCGCAGCGATTTGCCATGCTGATGGCCGAGTATCAGGAATCCATGGAGGACGGAAAAATTACCGTCAACGAGGCCAAGCGCCTTTTGAAAGAGACTACAATGTTGCAACAGGTATTGATCGACATGAAGCTCAACCTGGAAGACGAGAGTGTCTGACGATCTGCAGGCGCTGCACAAAAACCTTTTGCCACAGATCGATACGGAGGCGCTGAGGTCATCCCGGGACCCCGGCCATAAGCCCCGCATCTTGCTGCTTTATGGGTCTGTGCGCCCGCAAAGCTATTCGCGCAGATCAATAGAAGAGGCCGCGCGTATCCTACAGCATTTGGGGTGTGAGACACGAACATTTGACCCCACTGACCTGCCATTGCCCGACAGCGTCGACCCGAATCATCCCAAGGTTGCCGAACTGCGCGACCTGGCTGTCTGGTCCGAAGGTATGGTCTGGTCCAGCCCCGAACGACATGGCGCGATGACTGCCATAATGAAAGCCCAGATCGATTGGCTGCCCCTGTCACTTCAGGGGGGAATCAGGCCGACACAAGGCAAGACGCTGGCCGTGATGCAGGTTTGCGGCGGGTCGCAATCTTTTAACGCAGTGAACCAGATGAGAATTCTGGGCCGTTGGATGCGCATGGTGACGATCCCCAATCAATCCAGCATACCCAAGGCATGGCTTGAGTTTGACGCCAAGGGTCGGTTGCCAGAAGGACCGTTCTATGCACGTATCGTCGACGTGATGGAAGAATTGGTCAAATTCACATGGCTGGTACGGGGCAGAAAAGATTATCTTGTGGACCGGTATTCAGAACGGTTGGAAAGCGTCGAGGATGTTCATAAACGGGTTTCCTCAAAATCCGGTTAATTCGGCCTAACCGTGTCGCTGCACGATTACCGAACCTACCGAATAGCCCGCGCCGAACGAACAGATCAGGCCGGTATCGCCATCCCTGAGATCATCGGAATATTTCGCAAAAGCAATGATAGACCCTGCCGAGGATGTGTTCGCATAGTCCTGTAAAATATTGGGCTGTTCGCCGGGTTCAGGGGGGCGGCCCAGCACTTTGCGCCCAATAAAATCATTCATCGATTTGTTCGCCTGATGCAGCCAGATGCGTTTCAGGTCAGAGGCTTGAACGCCGCTATTTTCCATGTGGGTGCCAACGTGTTCGGCAACCAGCGGCAGCACTTCCTTGAATACTTTTCGCCCGTTCTGCATGAATTGCATGTCGCGCCGGTCTGCCACGCCATCGGGTCGTGAACGGCGCAGAAAACCGTTGTTATTGCGAATGTTGTTGCTGAATTCTGTCGCGCAAGATGTTGATTTTATTTCAAAGTACGGCCCCTTGGCATCTTCGGCGCGTTCGATCAGGGTGGCTGTTGCCACATC
>JBARUV010000086.1:0-12226 GCA_049645905.1 Sulfitobacter sp. | reverse complement strand
GAGGTCGGCGTAAATGCCATTGGCAGCAAGCCAAGGAAATTCGAGAACACGATGAACAGGAACAGCGTCATGATATACGGGAAGTACTTCACCCCGTCCTTGCCGCAGATGTCCTCGACCATCTTGTAGATGAAGCCATAGGCAAGCTCGGCAACGGATTGGATACGCGAGGGCACGATCGAACGCTTGGACGTGCCCAGCACCATCAGTGCAAAGGTCGCGAGGACCGCCAGAGCCATCCACACAGTCGCGTTCGAAATCGTGTACCAAGCCACATCACCGGAGCCAAAGAAGGGCTCAACCTTGAACTGGTCCATCGGGTGGAATGTCAAACCGCCAGCATCTGCTGCGTGATCGGCACCGCTTGTCTCTGTTGCCATTCTCAAGCCCCTTTATCTTCATCGCCCGTCGCGGACGCATTACTCTCGGCCTGCGTGGCCAGTTGCTTCTTCTGAAGCTCTTGCGCGGAGCGGAGCATCGTTTTGATCCCCGCCGCAAGGCCCAGCAATGTAAACAGCATCAGGAATATCGGCAGTGTGCCAAAGAGCCAGTCCAGCCCAAATCCGATGCCAAAGCCAATCAAAAGACCGACCACCAATTCAATAACCATGCGCCATGCAAGATGGCTTTCGTCCACGGTCTTGTCGACGCGGGGGGTGGGCGCGTTCCGCTTTTTTGCGGCATCCAGTCTGGCTTCAAGCTGCTCCAAGCGCTGCTTTTCATCCGGTCCGGCCACGTCTGCGTCCCCTTTGCGACTTGTCTGGGTGATATGGCGCGGACGTGTCAGAGTCAACTCTGACGGACCGCCTGTTAAGGCACTGTTTTTAAATTGTTATTTTAAGCTTCCGGTTGGGATCTTCCCGTCATACTTCCGCTTGTGGCGAGTTTCAGTGGACGGCTGATATTCAACCTTTTGGTTGATTGTTTCTATCGAACACTGCGCCGCTCGGTGCTTTGCACCAGCAGCCAGTCCCGAAAAACCCGCATCTGTGCGCGCCGCATCGCCCCCTCGCAGGAGCGCGCCGTACCCGCCCCAGCCTTAAGACTATCAGCAGCCACTTTGTACGTGATATCGGCTGAACGGGAGCAGATCTGTCGCATCATCAGCAAAACAGGCCGTCGCAGATCTGTCATCACCCCCAGCAGCTGACACTTTCCCTGTGCCAAACCGCACGTTATGAACGCCCATGAGCAGAGACATTGATCAGGTATTTGCGGCCCTTGCCGACCCGACCCGCCGCGCAATTCTTGCGATGTTGCTGGAGGATGATATGGCCGTGACCGACGTGGCAGATCCATTCGAGATATCACTTGCTGCAATTTCAAAGCATTTGGGGGTGTTGACCAACGCCGGGCTGATCAGTCAGGAAAAGCGCGGTCGCGTCAAATGGTGCAAGCTGGAACCGGATGCCATGCGAAGCGCGTCTATCTGGATGCAGGGGTTCGGTCAGTTCGAACCGGTAAATCTGGATGCATTCGAAAGGTTTCTGGCGGTAGAATTCCCTGAAGGACCGTCAGAAGAGGCCTGATCGCTCCGGCCTCTTCTGGAATTGATCAAAGCACAAACTGCACGATGGCCAGTACGATTACAACGAGTCCGACAAGATAGATAATGCTTCGCATGATGGAGCCTTTCATTTGCTTCAAGAGTGACAACTGCCCGGAGCCAAAAAGGTTCCCTAGGCTCTGACATGCCGATCTCCTAGTTGGGTTGTCGCCCGTCGTCGCGCAACAGCATCCACAGCGCCAAAACCGTTAGTGCAACACCGCCGAGAACGAGGCCCGCCGGTGCGCCATTGCCCAGCGCGATCTCCCAGATAATAACCCAGGTCGGCACAAGATACGTATAGGCCATCACTTTGGCCGATGGCAGGCGCAACGTCGCGAATTGCAGTAATATCACCGTTGTCGCCGTGGCAAAAATTGCAACATATGCCAGTGTTACCCAGACCATTGCAGGCATTGCAGTCCAATCAGTTGTCACAATTTCCTCGGCACTGTAGAGCGTCAAGATCATCGCGCCCGCCACAAGTGTGCCAAAGGTGAACATCACCGCACTTTCGCCGCGGTTCAGGCGGCGCACCATCGGAGTGTAAAGTGCATGGCTGATACAGCCGATAAAATACACCGCCTCACCCCGGCCAACGTCAAATGCCATCAATGCTGACAGATCGGCCCTGAAAATAACCCAAAGTGCACCTACCCCGCCAATGGCCAGTGCCAGCGCCATGCGCCCGGTCAACACCTGACGCAGCAACATCCACGCAAATCCGGCTGCCATGATGGGCACAAGTGTGAATACAGCCGCCGCCGCCACGGGCGGCGCTGTCTTGAGCCCCTCGAACATGAGCACAAAATACAGACCAAAGAGCCCGCCGAGCACAGCGTAGCGCCACGGTGCGCGCATGGCATCCATCGTTAGCGCGCCGCGCCGCCAGGCCAAAAGGCCGACACAGACAGCACCCAGACAAAACCGCAGCGCGTTAAAGGCCGCCGGGTCAACATCATTGGCCATCAACGCACCCAGCGAAAACGACCCCGCCACGAGCGCAGAGAACAAGAGCATGGCCAGATGGCCCTGCATGCCCGCACTCACAATAGGCCATCCTGAAACGCGTCTTTGATAAAACGGAGCAGCGACTGGACCTTTGTTGTACGGTGTAGATCAACATGCGTCACCAGCCATAGTGGTGCTGTCCATTCCGGGCGCGGCGCGTGGATTTCCACCAAATCGGTGCAACGGGCGGCTTCTGATTCCGTCATGAAACCGATGCCGGCACCGGCCACAATAGCGGCCCGCTCTGCAATATTGTCTGAACAGCGGTAGGTTACGGCCTGATCGGGGACATTGGCTTTGAGCCATTGATAGTAGGGCGCCCTGCTGTCGCGATCATCCGGACCGACAAAACGATGTTTGGCATAGTCATCAGGGCCCGCGGGTATCCCATATTCGGCTACATATGATGCGCTGGCATAGGCCCCCGAAACCATATCCATCAGGTGTTGTGCCACATTATCGGGCTGGTCAGGTGCGGCGCCCGCACGAATTGCAACATGGGCCTCGCCGTACTCCAGCCGAAACAACCGCATTCCGGTGAGGTATCTGACCATCACGTCAGGGTGTTGCCGTTGAAACGCGGCCAGCATCGGGGCCATGCGCGGCGCCATGCCTTCCAACGACGTCACCACAAGATCACCGGACACCTCGGCACCGCGACCCTTGATACGTCCGGCAAGCTGGCTAAGCTGATCATCCGTTGCCGCCGCCACGCGTAGTAGATCTTTGCCTGCCTCGGTCGCCGTGTATCCGCGGGCATGGCGCTGGAACAGCTTGGCCCCCAGCCGCCCCTCCAAGGCATCGATATGCCGGATCACAGTCGCATGATGCACCCCGAGCACATCCGCAGCCCCGCTCACCGTTCCCAGCCGCGCGACCTGATAGGCTGTTCTGATCTCATCCCAATTGTCCATTCAGATTTCCCTGTGCATTAATGAACATGTTCTGCGCAATTTCCACAGTTGCGTTCAGCTACGCAAGAAACAATGTGTCATCCAAAGCACCCATGAAAGGGAAAAACGATGACCGTCCTGCGTATTGACAGTTCAGCCAACCTCGAGACCTCCATCACCCGAGACCTCACAGATCGCATTATCGCCGAGTTGGGCGACGATGCTGTTGTCATCCGTGACCTTGCCAGAACACCCCTGCCGCAGATCACCCACACATGGGCAGATGCCCGTATGGTTCCAAAAGCGGACCGTAACGGCGAACAAAGTGCGGTACTCGAGCAGTCCGACGCTTTGATTGCCGAAATCAAAGCCGCTGATACGATTGTGATCGGTGTACCGGTTTATAACTTTACGATCGCAGCATCGCTCAAGGCGTGGATTGATCTGGTCGCACGGGTTGGTGAGACGTTTCGCTACACAGAAACTGGTCCCGTTGGACTGATCGAAAACAAACGTGTGATCCTCGCCGTTGCTTCCGGTGGTACACCTGTCGGGTCAGACATGGACTTTGCCACAGGTTATTTGCGCTTTGTTCTGGGCTTTCTGGGAATCACCGACGTGACCATCATCGCAGCTGATGCTCTGGCCAAAGATCCCGAAGGCACAATCGCAAAAGCACATTCCGACATCAAAGCGTTGCGCGCTGCCGCGTAAAACTCGCGAACTTCAAAAAAAACTGGCGCGGTCCTTTTGGGCCGCGCCAATTGCTTTTCAGACCACCCACCGGGATCTCGCCCTCGGCGATTGCCCTCTACTTGACTCCGGGTTGGCCAACCTCTAAACGCTTCTCCAATCTCTGGAAGCCATGTCTTCCGGTCCTGACCTGTTCAAGATCGCCCTCCGTCAGCGCGTTGCGCCCACGGGGGCAATACTGTTTGGCCCTATTCGATAGGGTCGGGCATTTGCGCATTCACGCGGAGGTTCCTAAATAGGGATCAACCCGCAACCGACAACGAAAGGGCCTTCGCCCATGTTTGAGAACCTCAGCGAACGCCTCTCCGGCGTCTTTGACCGCCTGACCAAACAGGGCGCTTTGTCCGAAGAGGATGTGAAAACCGCCCTGCGCGAAGTCCGCGTGGCGCTGCTTGAGGCAGACGTTTCGCTGCCTGTGGCCCGCGACTTTGTCAAAGCAGTGCAGGATCAAGCCACGGGTCAGGCCGTTACCAAATCCATCACGCCGGGCCAACAGGTCGTCAAGATTGTCCATGACGCGCTGATCAACGTCCTTAAGGGTGAGGGCGAGCCGGGCAGCCTCAAGGTCGACAATCCGCCTGCCCCTATCCTGATGGTCGGTTTGCAAGGCGGCGGTAAAACCACAACCACTGCCAAACTCGCCAAACGTCTCAAGGAACGCGATGGCAAGCGCGTGCTGATGGCCTCACTGGATGTAAACCGCCCCGCAGCGATGGAACAGCTGGCGATCCTCGGCGTCCAGATCGGCGTCGACACCCTGCCCATCGTCAAGGGCGAAGACCCCGTCGCCATCGCCAAACGCGCGAAAACACAGGCGGGTTTGGGCGGCTACGACGTCTATATGCTGGATACAGCGGGCCGCTTGTCGATCGATGATGAACTGATGGCTCAGGTCGAGGCAGTGCGCAACGTCGCCAACCCGCGCGAGACCCTGCTGGTCGTCGATGGCCTGACGGGTCAGGACGCGGTGCATACAGCGGAAAATTTTGACGAGCGTATCGGCATCACCGGTGTTGTCCTCACACGGATGGACGGCGACGGGCGCGGCGGCGCGGCCCTGTCCATGCGCGCTGTTACGGGCAAGCCGATCAAATTCGTCGGCCTTGGCGAAAAGATGGACGCCCTGGAAACCTTTGAACCCGAACGTATCGCGGGCCGCATCCTTGGAATGGGCGATATCGTCGCGCTTGTGGAAAAGGCGCAGGAAACCATCGAGGCCGAACAGGCCGAAAAGATGATGAAGCGCATGGCGAAAGGTCAGTTCAATATGAACGACCTGAAGATGCAGCTTGAACAGATGATCAAGATGGGCGGCATGCAGGGCATGATGGGCATGATGCCCGGCATGGGTAAAATGGCCAAACAGGTCGAGGATGCGGGTCTTGACGACAAAGTTCTCAAGCAACAGATCGCGCTTATCCAGTCAATGACCAAGAAAGAGCGCGCCAACCCTGCGCTGCTGCAAGCCTCACGCAAGAAACGCATCGCGAAGGGCGCGGGTATGGAAGTCAGCGAGTTGAACAAGTTGATGAAAATGCACCGCCAGATGTCCGACATGATGAAGAAGATGGGTAAGATGGGCAAAGGCGGCATGCTCAAGCAAGCCATGAAGGGCTTGATGGGTAAAGGTGGCATGGATCCTGCTGCGATGGCACAGGGCATGGACCCAAAAGCACTGGAGGCGGCAGCCAAACAGATGGGTGGCAATCTGCCCGGATTGGGCGGCGGCATGGGTCTGCCAACGGGCCTCAGCGGATTTGGAAAAAAGAAGTGACGCGCCCGCAGCCTCATATGTCACACCGTGATTACGCGCGGGATCAGGGATCGCGAAGCAACCAATCGCAGATTGGTTATGCCTTGAGCGCAGACTCGCGCCTCAAGCACGTCGCAGCTCATAGGGCCAACCGCGCCGCAATCGCAACCTCACAGGTCTCGACCCAATCACGCGCAGGTACGAAACATATCTTCGCCCTTCAGGGCATCCGCGGGATCACGTCATGACCAGAATGACCGATCACATTCCGGTGCTGGACACCCCGCGCCTGACCCTGCGCGCGCCAAAGCTGGGGGATCTGCGAACCCTGACAGCCTTCTTTGATACGACGCGCAGTCACGTCGTGGGCGGACCTACTGACGCAATTGGAAGCTACACCAAGCTGACCGCCCGCATTGGCCACTGGGCTTTGCGCGGTTTCGGGTTGTGGCATATCGACGATCGCAGCACTGGTGATTTCCTCGGTTGGGTCGGTGTGTTGTTTGCACCAGGCTGGCAGGAGCCGGAACTGGGCTGGACAGTGTTCGAACATGCCGAAGGCAAAGGGTTCGCTTTTGAAGCTGCAATGGCCGCCCGCGCCTTTGCTGCAAACCACCAGAAACGTGACCGTTTGATCAGCTATATCCGCGCTGACAATACCCGCTCTGCTGCCTTGGCCAAACGTCTGGGCGCGACCCGCGAAGCTGATGCTGACCTGTTGGGGACCCCCTGCCAGATATGGCGCCACCCTTCCGCACTGGAAACCGCATGACCGATCTTGCCTCCACCGCTGCCGAGATCCTCAAGGACCACCGTAGCTCTATCGACCGTCTGGATGCGATCCTTGTCTATACGCTGGGCGAGCGGTTCAAACACACGCAGGCTGTGGGGAAACTCAAAGCCGAACACGACCTTCCCCCGTCCGATCCCAACCGCGAAGCGGATCAGATCGCACGGCTCGAAGATTTGGCGAAAGAGGCTGACCTCGATCCCGAATTCGCCAAGAAGTTTCTTAACTTCATCATCGCTGAAGTCATTCAGCACCATAAAAGTCACCAAAACTAAACGCACCGCTGGTGCGATACCAATCAAACTCTTAAGGAAAACAAACCATGGCTATGAAAATTCGTCTCGCCCGCGGCGGCTCCAAAAAGCGCCCCTTCTATCGCATCGTTGCAGCGGACAGCCGCATGCCCCGCGATGGCCGCTTTATCGAAAAGCTGGGCACGTATAACCCGCTGTTGCCAAAAGACAGCGAAGAGCGCGTGAAAATGGACGTCGAAAAAATCCAGGAATGGATTGCCAAAGGCGCACAGCCCACAGACCGTGTGGCCCGCATGCTCGAAGCAGCTGGCGTGACGCCAAAGACCGAGCGGAGCAACCCAAAGAAGGGTGCGCCCGGTAAAAAAGCACAAGAGCGCGCTCAGGAAAAAGCCGACAAAGCCGCCGCTGCAGAGGAAGCCGCAAACGCCCCCGCAGAAGCACCTGTCGAAGAAGCTGCTGCAGAAGAATAAGCACTACTGCCCGACCGGACACCCGGTCGGGCAGTTTCCAATTTTTGTGCCTCGCGCCCGCCCCCCGCTGCGCCACAGGCATGATCCTGAAATATCAACCTCACGTCCTTTTGCCAGAGACCAGCGCATGTTCCGCCTGATCCGCCTTCTCATCATGCTCGCGATTTGCTTTGGTCTTGGTGTCAGCTATGACCGCTGGCAAATGCGCGTTGAATGCGCCAAGGGTGAAGGCGAATGGACTGGCACCATTTGCGTCAATTCGGAGCTGTTGCAATGAGCGAAATGATCTCAGTCGGTGCCATCGCAGGTGCCTACGGCGTGCGCGGTGAATTGCGCATCAAAAGCTATTGCGCGGTGCCCGAAGACATCGAAACATACACCCCGCTCTATAACGAAGACCGCTCACGCACCTTTGCGCTGGCCATTCTGCATCCCATCAAGAACGGTTTTGCCGTGCGCATTACCGACGTCGCGACCAAGGAAGAAGCCGACGCCCTGCGCGGTGTCACCCTGTTTGCCGAACGCGATCAACTACCGTCCCTTCCGGATGATGAGTTTTATCATGCCGATCTGATCGGGTTGGAGGTTTACGACACGGGTGGCGTTTTGCTGGGTAGGGTCAAATCCGTGCAGAACCACGGCGCGGACGATCTGCTGGAACTGCAACTGGCAGGCACATCAGCCACCACATTCCTGCCCTTCACCAAGGCCGGGATCCCCACAGTGGACCTTGCCGCGGGCCGTATCATTGCAGACCCGCCCTTGGGTATTCTGCCCGATCCGGACAAGGCATAATGACCAACCGCTCTCATGGGCGCCAGTCCGTGCGCCCGAGCCTGAAACCCCGCGAATTGATGCAGGACACGCCCGATTACGCAGATGTCTGGCAGGCGCGGATTATTACGCTATTTCCGGACTTGTTTCCCGGCGTCTTGGGAGCCAGCCTGACAGGCAAGGCGCTGCACGACGGGTTGTGGCAATTGCACACCCATGATCTGCGCGGTTTTGGCATCGGCAAACACCGTAACGTCGATGACACACCTGCCGGCGGCGGCGCGGGCATGGTGATGCGCGCAGATGTTGTCGGACCCGCCATCGAGGCTGCGCAGTCACAATCCCGTGGCCGCTGGCCGATCCTGTATATGTCGCCACGGGGCCGCCGCTTTGATCAGGCAATGGCCCGTGATCTGGCCGCTTGCGCAGGTGTTACCATGCTCTGCGGTCGCTTTGAAGGCGTGGACGAGCGGGTGATTGACCATTATGGCGTCACCGAAGTCTCGCTCGGCGATTTCGTGATGACAGGCGGCGAACTGGCCGCGCAGGCCATGATCGATGCGACTGTGCGACTATTGCCCGGCGTGTTGGGCAATGCGGAAAGCACGGTCGAGGAAAGCCATTCGGATGGCCTGTTGGAGCATCCGCAATATACCCGACCCGCCGAGTGGCTGGGCAAGGCGATCCCACCCGTTTTGATGTCGGGCAACCACGCAGAAATCGCGAAATGGCGGCGCGAAATGGCAGAAAAACTGACCGAGGCACGCAGGCCGGATCTGTGGGCTGCCAAGGCCCGAAAAAAAACCTGATTTGTAGACGAAGAGCCTCGCTAAAGCGAAATTTCCTGCGGCCTCAAGGTGCCCTTGTAGGCAACGATCTTGCCGACCAATGGCGCTGAAATTTCCACGTCAAAGCAAAAGCTGTCCCCCCTTTGCGTCTCATACCCGTAGCCGCCGGGCAGCAACATGGACGGCATCGCAATCCCGAAACATGTCCACCGCCGCGCGACCATGGAGAGACACCCTTCGGTAACCACCAGGCCAAGCGATACCGCGACAGGCCCGAAACGTTCGACAACCAGGTGCGCATCGCGCTTGTTGCCCCGGCTGTGGAAAGACGAAAACATCTTGCCACCAAAATTGCGCGTCCACTTTTCACCATCGGCCACTGGCCTGATATCAACCTCAACAGGGAGCCCTTTCGCCGCCTCCGGAAAGCGGAAAACACGGCAAATCAGATTGACCAGCAATCCGTTGCCACGACTAACATCTGCCTTGCCCGCCCAGCGGCTGTCCCCTTGCGGTGTGTGCAACTCCTGAACACGCGCTGGCAGTTGTGCAAAGGACGATCCCAGAACATCACTGTAGACCGAAACAGGCGGATCGCTGTCGCGCCTGAAACCCGCGTAAATGTCGCGGCCCTCGAACAACCTGTCATAATCGGCAAGAGCAAGCGCGCGGGTTGCTGGCCTTGCCCCGTTTTCTGGCCGCGATCCGTTCATGAGTTTGCGTATAATCGCCTCAATCGCCATCGAAGGTATGTAGGGGCCGTCGTTTCCCTCGGCCAGCAAGTGCCAGCTTTCTTCGACGTCCCTGCCTTCCTTCCGGCCGTTAACATGAACAAACATACCGCCCCGGTGTTCACCGAATTTCATCAAATTCAGCACACCGTAGAACAGCCGCGAGAACGGTGTCAGGGCTGGCAGCGAAAACCTCGCGCGCGCCTTTGCCAACAGGTTGAGAACACGGTGCAGACTCTCTGGCACCGGTCCCGCACCCATCCAAATGTCGCGCAGCGTGGCATGTTCCGGCGGGATCACCTGAAGATCAGGCACTTCGACAAGTGAAAAGTGGATATTGCGCAACGGGAGGTAGCCGGGAACGGCAACGGTGTAGCGCATACTTTCCGCCAACCCGGACGCCGTTTGTTGTGTGCCGCCCCGCATCAGCTTTATCGGCGATCCGGCATATCCGACCACCGCCCGCATGACATTCAATCCCACACCCGCAAAAGGCGATGGTGCGATGCCGCCCGCGACTGAAACGATGTCCATCCGTTCTGCCACGTCACGCAGCACGGCAGCAGTAAGCACGGGAAAGCTGCTCACCCCGCTTAGGATAAAGACACCTGCCGCCTGCGCTGCGGCATCAAACCGGGAAATCCCGAACACGAAATCTGCCGCATCGGCAAAATCAACGTAATCGATCCCTGCCTCTATGCAGGACGTAATAACCAGATAACCGTCTGTGCCGTATTCCTGAAACGGGCCTGAAGCATCAACGACCAGATCAGGGGTTTCGCGCGCCAGAGCGCCCGCAATGTCCCTGCGATCAAGCTGAACAGGACGCGCGGTTGCCTCGCCCTGATACGCGGTGCTGAATGCAGTGGCACGCTCCAGATTGCGACCGCGGATCAGCAGATCCAGCCCGGGAAGGTCAGACAGCAATTCGGCCAACCGGCCGCCGAAAACGCCATAACCGCCCAGTATCAGTACCTTCAATGGGCCGCCCCCTTTTCTTAAATCCATCCGTCGACCAGCCTAGAAGGTGTCCATAGCGGGAACAGAACGCAAATTGCCACACCCTGTGCGACAAGTACCCGGATTCACGGAACCAAATCGCCGCACCCGCGTTGGCTTGTTAACAACAAGGAGTCACCGAAGTGCTGAAACTCATTCTCATTCTGCTGATCGTTGCCGCAGTCGCGTCGTTGCTGGGCTTTGGCGCCTTGTCAGGTGTCGCTCTTACAGGCGCGAAATTCCTGATCGGTCTGGTACTTATACTGTTCCTGCTGGTTGTTCTCGGCATTATCGCCATCGTCAACTGACAAACCCCGTGTAATAGGCCTGCGCAACTGGCAAGTCGTGCATTCCTGATGTGCCCCCTTGATCCGTAGGACAACCACGCCTATACCCCGCCCAACCGGAATCACTTTGTGTGTTTGCGGTGCTTTGCCATTGCCGCAAAGAACCAAGGAATGACGATGCTACCTCCGGCGGGCCACCAAGGTGCAGTCCCGACAGATCCCGAAGCTCTTGGATCGCGCAATATCTTCGTGGAAAAACCACGAGCTTTTATAGGAGATATGTCGATGGACATTATCGCAGAACTTGAGGCGGAACAGATCGCCCAACTGGGTGCCACGATCCCTGATTTCCGCGCGGGCGACACCATCCGCGTCGGTTTCAAAGTGACCGAAGGCACCCGCACCCGTGTGCAGAACTACGAAGGCGTCTGCATCGCGCGCAATAACGGTCACGGCATCGCCGGGTCGTTCACCGTACGCAAAATCAGCTTTGGTGAGGGTGTGGAACGTGTGTTCCCGCTGCATTCCACCAACATCGACGAAATCACCGTCGTCCGCCGCGGTCGTGTCCGTCGTGCGAAACTTTACTATCTGCGCGCACGTCGCGGTAAATCCGCACGTATCGTTGAAAACGCCCACTACAAGCCCAAGTCTTCGGGCGCGAACGCGGAAGGATAAGACCGATGAAAGCCGACACACATCCCGAATACCACATGATCAACGTCAAGATGACAGATGGCACGGTCGTGCAGATGAAATCAACATGGGGCAAGGAAGGCGATCAGTTGTCGCTGGACATCGACCCCTCCGCGCACCCTGCGTGGAACGGTGGCTCAAGCCGCCTGATGGACACCGGTGGCCGCGTGTCCAAGTTCAAGAACAAATACGCCGGTCTGGGCTTCTAAAGCCGTTACCATACGCGTTTCTATCAAAGGCGTGGCCCCCGTGGGCTGCGCCTTTTGCGTTTTCCGGAACTGTGCAAGCGTGGGACAGGAAAATGGAAGGCCCCGCAAGGGGCGGGTGCTATCGCTCAGCAACCAACTCCCGAATCCAATCTCGCGCAATGCGGCCATTGCGACCAACTGGATATAGTTCAGATGCATCTCTGGCCCTATCCGACTCTCCCTGATTGGCCCTAAGCAGGTTAAGGATCTGCCCTTTCTTTAAGGCTTTCGCC
>JBARUV010000085.1:0-11139 GCA_049645905.1 Sulfitobacter sp. | reverse complement strand
CTATCGTCGAAAGGTCTTCCGCAGTTTCGATTGGCTTGCCACTAGTCAGCGCAGTTTCTTTGGTCAGCATGCTGTCCACTCTACTTTCTATTTTTCTGATTGGACGTCCAGAATACACAGCCACTGCAGCAGAACAACGTGGCGTCCGGCCCTACACCGAGGATATGTACCAAGAGCCTGATTTTATTTGACTTCGCATGAAATATAGGCGTTTTTTCGTCCGTTCACCCTAGAGGTCCCAAAGCGACAAGACCGGACTACCAATCGGATCGGTTCAACGTGTTCTATTGCGTTATTGGCTTCTATGGCTGATGTTCCGGTCTGGCCAAATTCTGGTGGAACGCGGAATATCAGTTGGTACGGCTGCAAAGTACGGCTGGGTGCAAAAGCATGGGACGGAAATTCGCGAACGGGCCGGGTCTGAAGAATACGTTGATCTGGGTTTACCCACAACCGGACAGTCTCCCGACTGACGAAAACACCTGGCTCAGCCAGAAGATCCTCGACCTCGGACGTGCTGAGGGTGAAGCGATAGTAGGCCCAGACGGCATAGGAAATAATCTGGCGAGGGAAACGGAAGCCTTTCAGGCGCGGCTGTGTCAATGGGTTTTCATGGCAAGCCGCTAAAGTAGACGAAGTCCACAATCAACTTGGCAATGCCCCTTAAAGAGCTAAGGCATAAACCAATACCCATACCGATAGTGCAAAGCCACAAATCACCGTGTAGGCCCCGTTCCATACAAGCCCCACGCGCGTAGCACTGATGCCGGCAAACGAACCGATCAGCAACGTTGTCGCGGTGAAAGGTGAACTTGCCCCGCTTAATGCCCAGCCTGCAGTGATTGCAACAACAAGCGCTGTAGGTTCAACACCGAGGCTCGCAGCATCTGGAATCAAGGGTGCGATCAAAGTCACCGCAAGGATAGGGTTCATTCCGATCTGACCTGCGAGTGGAATGATCCAGACAAAGGAAATCAAGATCACCCAGGGCGGCAGCAGCGACAAATCCAGCCCGGCGTTCAGCATTACCGGGGCCAAGAGTTGCGACCCAACCGTTCCGATAAAACCCGCCATCATGAGCAGAACCAGCTCGCCACGATAACCGGGCAATTCGGTGAGCGCATAGTCCTTGATCCGCAAGGCAGTATTGAGAAGCGGTGCGTCGGACCAGTGTTGGATCACCATCCAGATCAAAGCGATTGCAGGCACCAATACAGCAATCAATCCGACGATCCGCACGTCGGTCAGTTTGTGCAACGTAACAACGCCGACAACGAGCACTGCCAGCAAAGCTGCCAAAGGCAACATTGCCGCCAGCGTTTCGGTAGGTGCGCCTCTTACCGGCGTCACGGTCAAACGCGGCTTGAACACCGTGTCCAAGCTCCAGCCGATCCCTGCCAATATGCACGATGTCACCAGACCGGGCACCAGCGCCTGCGTCCAATTTGTATCCGGTATGACGCTGATCGAGATCGCCATGGCAAACGACAGTGGCGACCACGGCAGGGTGGAGACAAAAGCACGCTGGATTGCCAACAGCATGCGCCTGATACGGTGGCCGCGGATTTCCACATTCGGCTCCGACTTTGCATTTGCCATCGCCAACGTACCCAAAAGCTGGATCGAGCCATAATTCAGCAACAATGCAAATGCCTGTCCTCCAAGGGTGAGTGCTGCGTAGCGACGGCCCGGCTTTTGCTCGGCCAGAAATGTGCCCGCGTGCTGGATCGCAGGGGACTTTTGGGCCACGGTCCGTAATGTCGACAAAGCGGCGAAAAACGCACCAATAAAAGCCGCGGCACCCAAACCGTCGATCACGATGATGCGCCAATCGGGGCTGGTGAGTTTAAGTGCAGCACTCAGTGCGAAACCGACGATAACAAATGCCTTGCGCGAAAGCCGAACCTGAGACGTCAGGATAGCAATAAGCGCAAGCACCAAAAACGGCTTTATGGGTTCGCTCCACTGCGCAATGCCCCATTCTTTGCAGATCACAAGCACCGTGATCGCGCAAAGCAGAAGCCCGGAAGCTGTGTCAGCACATAGGAGTCGTTTCATGTCTGATCCTTATTGCGCCACACGTCATATCGCACTTTTATGCTACTCGATCTCTTGCAGGCAACACATCGAACCCGATTGCCGGCCCTGACAGTACAGCCGAACGACGGTTCTGTTGCGTTTGTTTATCCTGCTCTCAGAGATGTCGATGAGCCGGACGGGGCTTATGCAGCATTCTTGAAGAGCGCGGCCACGAACGCAACTTCATTCAGATCGCCTGGCTCGTTATTTTGGAAATGGCCTTTCTGGATACCCCTGGATATCTCAATTCATTTCAGCGTGCTCTTTGCAGCAGACAAACTCCGAAAGCCACGTTCGGGCCTGAGCAGTTGCATTGAAAAGATCAGCCGCCCAATGCACGAACTTATGGTTCATCGCGTCAGATTTGGTCAACCCGACCCCGCCGTGTTTGTCAGCATATCGCGACGTCAGAACCATCCCGCCCTAACCCGGCAAGCCGCCCCTGGTGACATTCCTGCTTTGCGACAAAATTGACATTTCTATCTGATTGCAACCCGCACCTTCAGGCGTCGGGACACATTGCGCCTGTGTCGATCCAGCTTTGTGTAAGCCGCCCCAACACTTCCTGTGTGCCAGGTGCGGGTGTACGGCCCTCGCCAGGGTGCCAGCCCCAGCCAACCAAACCGTCCTCTGCAAAATGCTCGTGCAACTCTGCCATATCGCGCCCACCGTTGGTTTCGGGATCCTTGAGTTGCGCACAAATTTCGGCGGCGGTTTTTCCGACCCATGCGGTTTCCAACGGTGCCAGTTGCCAGGGCTGATGACCGGGGATCGATCCTTCGCCCACTGCATAAGGCACGTTTTCGGCACCGTGACAGGTGATACACAGCATGCCGGGCGCGCCAAAATCGGCCTCGCCGCGTACCACGGGCGGCATGTGGACCTGCATGTCGTCTCCCTGCAGGGGGCTATCACCCTTGGGGTGACAGTTCAGGCAGCGCGGCGACGTAATGACCTTCATCATCTCGTCGAACAGCGCGACGGAACGGACAGCTTCATCTTCGATGGCATCAAATTCCTCTACGGTTTTCAGGCCCTTGACGGTCTCGGAAATCGCCGGAGTGGCAAGCAGTAGAAAGGCCAGCAGGAAACGCATATTCAAACTCCAGCAGAGGTAAAGGGCAGACGTCGCACGGACGTCCCGGTCAGCGCGCGCCAGGCATTGGCAACCGCTGGCGCAATCGGCGGTGTGCCGGGTTCTCCGACGCCGGTCGGATCGGCATCGCTGGCGATAATCTCGACCTCCACTTCCGGCATCTCGCTGATACGCAACATCCGGTAGTCATCAAAGTTGCGCTCTTGCACAACCCCGCCCTCGCCCAGCGTCAGTTCGTTGAACAGCGCCGTGCCGAGACCATAGCCGATCCCGCCCTCAATCTGCGCGCGTATCACATTGGGGTTGACCGCCACGCCGCAATCGACCGCAACCCAAACCTTGTGTACACGCGGCCGCCCACCATCGTCGGATACTTCGACAATCTGGGCCACATAGGTGTTGAAGCTTTCGTGCAAAGCCACGCCATAGGCACGGTCACCCTTGACGCGTTCGCCATCCCATCCGGCCATTTGCGCCACCTTTTCGAGCACGGCGCGATCCCGACCAGAGTCGGATTTGATCAGATCAAGCCGTCCTTGCACCGCGTCCTTGCCGCCTTTTTCCAGCAGTTCATCAAGAAAAGTCTCGGTCGCGAACGCAGTGTGGGTATGCCCGACAGAGCGCCACCACAGCACAGACAGGGGGCTTTGCTGACGGACCCAGTTGACCTTTATTGCAGGCAGATCGTAAGGCATCTTGGTTGAACCCTCGTATGAGGTAGGGTCCTTGCCCTCTGAATTACCCTGATCCATGAAACTGTCGAGCATGATCGACTGGTTCACAATGGTGTTTTCCCAGCCGACGATATTGCCATCCGCGTCCAGCCCGCCGCGCAGGGTATGGACGGTCAGCGGGCGATAGTATCCCCCTGTCAGATCGTCCTCGCGGGTCCAGACCAGTTTCCACGCGCCGTCGCCGCCCGCGGCCTTCGCAATCTCGGCAATTTCGGCGCCGATCTGCGGTGTGGTCTGGGCGCGACGCCCGAACGAGCCACCCGCCAGCATGACATTGAGGGTGACGTCTTCAATGCCCAAGAGCTGACCCACGGCACCCTTGTCGACACCGGGGAATTGCGCGCCCATCCACATTTCGGCCTTGCCGTCCTTGACCTCCAGAACCGCATCCAACGGCTCCATCGGCGCGTGGGCGAGGTAGGGGAAATGATACTCGGCCGAATGCGTTTCGGCCGCGCCTGCGATTGCAGCGGCTGAATCACCGGTCTCTTCGACCACGACGCCCTCGCCAGACGCCGCCGCAGAAAAGTCAGCGTAAATCTGGGCGGAGGAGCGTGTCTCGGCCTTGCTGGTGTCCCATTCGACGGTCAGCTTGCCGCGCCCCTTGAGGGCCGCGCCGGTGGATGTGGCGTAAACCGCCACGCCCTGCGGTATCTGGCGCACCGCAACCACACCGGGCACCTTCATGGTCTCGACGCCATCAAAACTTTTCACTGTCGCACCCACCACATCCGGGTGGCGCACCACAACCGTCTGCATCTCGTCGCGGAACACATCCATGGTGTAGATCGCCGTGCCGTGCGTTTTGGCGCGGGTATCGAGCTTGGGAAGGTCTTTCCCAATCAGGCGGAACTCGGAGGGGTTCTTGAGTGGTGGTTCCACCGGCACTTGTTGGGCCGCTGCGGCATCTGCGAGCTCTCCAAAGCGGGCCGATTGGCCCGATTTCGCATGTGAAATCACGCCTTCGCTTATCGTGATTTCGTTGCTGGGCACTTCCCATTTTTCCGCAGCTGCCGACACCAGCATCGTGCGCGCCGCGGCACCGGCCTGTCGCATTTGGGTATAGGAGTTGGCCATCGCGGTGGACCCGCCTGTCGCCTGCAACCCGAAGAACAGGTTCTTGTAGAGCGTATCGTTGGCAGGTGCCGATTCCGCGCGCATCTGGTCCCAATTGGCGTCCAGCTCTTCCGCGACCAGAGTGGCCAGGCCGGTATAGGGGCCTTGGCCGAATTCGATGTGTTTGCAGATCAGCGTTACGGTATCGTCGGTGCCGATCCGTACGAAAGCGTTGGGGGCAAAACTGCCCTCACCTGCATCGTCGCGGGTCAGCACGGCCGCGGCACCCGACTGCGACTTGGCACCCGTCGGGAGGGTCATGGCAATGACAAGGCCCGACCCTGTGGCAAGGAATTTTCTGCGTGTCTGATGTGTCATGGCTCAGCCCTCCAGCGTGTCTGCGGCATCATGGATCGCCTTGCGGATGCGCACGTAGGTGGCGCACCTGCAGACATTCCCGGCCATTGCGTTGTCGATGTCTTCGTCACTCGGTTGGGACAACTGCTGCAACAGGGCGGTTGCGCTGACCACCTGCCCGGACTGGCACCAGCCGCATTGCGGCACGTCGATTTTTTCCCAGGCTGCCTGTACCGCTTCCGCTTCAGGACCGTCCAGACCTTCGATGGTCTGGATGTCCGCCCCTTCGACGGTACCGACGGGCGTCACGCATGATCGGCGCGGCAGGCCATCGACCATCACCGTGCAGGCACCGCATTGCGCAATCCCGCAGCCGAATTTCGTCCCCGTCAGCCGCAACTCGTCGCGCACAACCCACAGCAGCGGGGTGTCCTCTTCGACATCAACACTGACATCCTGTCCGTTTATGGTAAAAGTGGTCATGTCATGGCCTCCGAGGTGTTGCTGTGCGTCGAGATGCATGGATCAGTTGATACTGACTGGTTCCTTTGGCGAACTAGGACGACGGTGTTTGAAGTCAACGAATAGTGATCGCAGAACGTGTATGTAAATATGTCCCGGTTATCGCGACGGGACTATTGCACTAATCGCAGGCCTGTCGTGATTATGGGCTCGAAAAGACCAAGCCATGTCAAATAGTTAGTCGTCGTTCAAGCGTCATCGCTTCCCTGCTGCGATGACGCTTGAACGGTTGTCTACCGGACATAAAGACATCCTCCTGAACCAAGAATTGTACATTTACTTGGTTAACGCAGCAGTCCCGTTCGATCTGACGCGAGCGACCCCGAGTACCCTGTTCGATAGGCGATTAAACTGCCTCGAATCCCGCTGGGGTAGATTTGCGGCGTCATTTCGGGTTTACTTAACGTCAATGTACAAGAGGTGGAGCGCAAGATGTCGAATGAACCGAACCAACGCGGCCTGAACATCAATTTCGTTTTCACCGTCTCGATGGCAATCTGCGCCGGGATCGGCATCTGGGGTATTGTCGACCCGGACAGCATGACAGGGGCGATGCTGGGTTTCGTAAACTATATGCTGACCGGAGTCAGTTGGGCCTGGCTCGCGGTCTGTTCAATGTTCCTGTTCCTGTCGCTCTATCTCGCGTTTGGTCCCTACGGTCATATCCGCCTGGGTGCGGATGACGAGGAGCCTGAATTTTCCACCGTATCCTGGATCGCAATGCTGTTTGCGGGGGGGATGGGGTCGGGACTTCTGCTTTGGGGTCCGGCAGAGCCGATGTATCACTATGTCTCTCCTCCGGGGATGGAAGGCGAGACGATGGAGGCCGCCCGGCAGGCACTGGTCATAACCAATCTACACTGGGGTTTCCATGCGTGGTCGATCTACGCCGTCTGTGCGTTGGTCATTGCGTATTTCACCTTTCGACGTGGTCAACCTTCAATGATCTCGACACCGATCAAAGCGGTATTCGGTGGTGCCTTTGGAGAGGGGATGGGCAAGACCGCCGACATCCTTGCAGTGCTTTCAGTTGTTTTCGGACTGGCCGGATCTCTGGCTATGGGAACGCTCGCGGTGCGGTCGGGCACCTATTACGCCTTCGGTGTTGAAGAGACGGTCACAACGTCGATGATCATTCTCGCCGTGCTGTTCGTCTGCTACATGCTGTCGGCCACCACCGGCGTCGACAAGGGGATCAAGATCCTTTCGAACCTCAACATGGTCATCGCTATTGCGATCATGCTGATGGTGCTTTTTGCCGGGCCGACCCGGTTCCTGTTCGAGGTCTTCATCGATTCGATCGGAAACTACTTTTCCGGTCTGATCACCATGAGCTTCCGGTTGTTCCCGTTCGAGGACCTTGGCGGCTGGTCGGCGGGATGGACGCTCACCTATCTGATATGGTGGATCGCCTGGGGGCCCTTCATCGGCATCTTCGTGGCGCGGATCTCCAAAGGGCGAACGATCCGCGAATTCTGCATGGGCGTCATCTTTGTGCCGACGCTGTTCTCTATGCTCTGGTTTGCTGTCTTTGGCGGTGCAGGCTTCTATATCGAGATGTTCGGAGGTGGCGGTCTGAAGGAAATTATCTTCGAGGACGCCACCAAGGCGCTTTTCGCCTTCCTTGAATACTTCCCGGCGGCTCAGGTCCTTCAGACACTGGCGGTTGCGCTGATGTTCATTTTCCTTGTCACCTCGGCGGATTCAGGCACTTTCGTGCTGTCGATGATGACGACCGATGGCAATCTCAACCCACCGGTTCTGCAAAAGATGGTCTGGGGCACGCTGATCGCCGCACTGACTGCGGGCACATTGTTTTCAGAGTCGGTCGCTGTCGCGAAGGCGATGGCCGTGACAGGGGCGATTCCGTTCACCGCGATCGTGCTGCTACAGCTTGTCGGCTTCTTTCGGGAAATCAGGCACGAGATAAAACCGCCGAGACCCATCGAAGCGCGCGGAGAAGGGGTCGGCCGCGGTCGCACCGCACCTGCGGTCGAGCTGAAGGAGGGCCAGACATGAAACGCCGTTTCCTGACGCTTCTTGCGCTGCCGTTCCTGCTGTTCGCCTGCGATGATGCAACCCCCGACTTGCGGATCGGCGCCAAGAATTTTTCCGAAAGCCGCATTCTGGCGGAAATGATACTGGCCCTTGTCGAGGAACAGGGCGTGCCGTCGTCAGGGATCGTCGACTATCCGACGACGCCGGCGATCATGGCGGCGATCAAGGGCGGCTCTGTCGATATATACCCCGAATACAATGGCACCGGGCTTGTCATGTTGGGCCAGAATCCGATGAGCGACGGCGCGCAGGCAACCGCACGGGTGAAGGAGTTGTATGGCCCGCTGGGGCTGACCTGGCTGGACGGGTTCGGGTTTGACAACACTTACGGGCTTGCGATGCGCGCAGACCGCGCCAGCGAGCTTGCCGTACAGACGATTTCCGATCTCGTGCCATCCGCGGGCAGCCTTGCGATTGCGGTAGAAGATGATTTTACGGTGCGCCCGCTGGACGGGCTTGAGCCGATGATCCAGCGCTACGGCATGAGCTTTGGCAGAGTGGACGAGGTGCTTCTGGGTGAGCGGGAACAGGTCTACGACAAGCTTCTGAATGGAGACGTGGACATCGCGGAGGTTTACACGACTGACGGCCAGATCGCTGAATACGGGCTGGTGCTGCTGGAGGATGACCTGAACTTTTTCTCGGCTTACGATGCGATGCCGATGGTGCGGGCCGAGGTGCTGTCGCGCTATCCCGAACTTGGTCCGGCGATCGCGGCATTGGCGGGGAAGATCACGCCGGAACTGATACAGTCCCTCAACGGACGTGTCGATCTTGAAGGGCGTTCGCCCCGGGCGGTGGCGCGCGACGCGCTGGCACGACTGGGACTGATCGACGCCGGCGCGGTGCAGACGCAAGAGCCGCTGGTCATCGCAACGGAGGCGAATTTCGCAGAAGGCGCGCAAGGGGCCTTGGTCCTGCGCGCGGTGCAAAAGGCCTTTACCGGGCGCGATGCGCAGTACGGAACCAGCGACAACCCGCTGGATGCTGTCGCCGCCGGAGATGCGCGGCTGGCACTGGTCGGGGCGGAAGCCTTCTATGACCTGTCCAATCCCGCGCCGGAACGGATCGAAGGCTTTGAGGCAGTAGCTGCCGCTGGCCAGAGCGTGTTACACCTGATCGGCAGCCGCGAGCCAGTCTCCTCGCTGGATGAAATAAAGACGCTCGCGGTAAGCGGGGCGGGCAGCTCTTCCGCACGGATTGCCCCGTTGATTATCGACGGCCTTGGCCTATCGGCACAGACAGTGTCGGTAGAGGGCGGAACCGCCGAAGTGCTTGCTGCGGTGTCGAACGGTACGGCAGATGCCGCGCTGGTCATGACGGTCGAAGGCGACCCGGCGGTCGGGGCCGCCATGGTCGACCGCAGCAAACGGCTGTTTTCTCTGGACGGCTGGAGTGACGGCGCCAATCTTGTACGCTTTCCATTCCTGCGTGAAGCCCGGATTGCAGCCAACACGTATACCGGCCAGCTCACGCCTGTCGAAACCCTGCGCACCCAACTCGTGCTTGCCGGACCTGCGCCCGAACAAGGCGATGCGGTGGGCGACCAGGGTCCGGCAGCGGTGGCGGTTGAACTGCAACCGATACCCGGTTCCACGGTAAAGTTGTTGAATGCATCAATACCGGGCAATCTCGCGGTCGATCCGGCGCTGCCTCTCGCGGCCTCGCTGGCCCCAGAATTGCCGCACCCGCCTGCCGCGCTCAACCCGTCACCCGGTACGTCCATCCTGAGCCTGATCCTGGTCGGGTTCTTCATCTGGTTGGGCTGGTTGTTGATCCGTCCGGATTATCGCTGAGAAGGAGTTAAGATGCCGAACAGAATCCTGGTCCCGGTCGATCTGACAGACCCCGAGAGCGCCAAGGCCGTGCTTGCCGGTGCTGTGAAGCAATGGAACACAATGAAGGACCCCGACCTCATCCTGATGACGGTTGTGCCAGAAATGGTCGCGGGCCTTGACTGGCGCTATGCGATACGGGGCGAAACCGGCGGCACAGAAGAGTGGGATGTCAAGAAAGCGCTTGCGGCGACGGTTGGTCACCTCAACGAAGTGGCCGAGGATCAAATCCCGGATGGCGTGTCGTTCAAGACCATTGCACGGCATGGCAGTGTCTACGAAGAGGTGCTTGAGGTTTCAAAGGAAATGGACGTCGATCAGATTGTCATCGGTGCCCATCGCAGAAAAGCGAGCGATTTCCTGCTGGGGGCAAACGCCGCTCGCATTGTACGCCACGCCACTTGCTCCGTCACCGTGATCCGGGACTAGAACACAAACGTTTGTGGCGGACGCAGCTGAGCGAACGTTGCCGCAGGAGTTGATACAGCGATTTTCCGCTGGGCGAGTTCTCTGGTTTGGACCAAGAGTCGCGGATGCTGCAGATTTTGCCGGTGACTACTCTGGCAGCCTTTGCGTATTGCTCGGGTAGTCCCGCCTTCTTTAGACTCTCCAACCAAACCCGGCGATTTCCGGGATGGTTTCGCGATCTTGCGAAATGACGTTGCATCGCTGATACTGACGGTTCCGGGCTAATCGCCAAAGCCGATGCTATGGCATCCAAGGCTTCCGGACGTTGATCCAGTTCAATTGGGTTGGCGGCGCGCAACAGGTGATGGGCCCTCAGCCGCTGCATCCTCTGATATTACTTCGGCGACAAATTGGAACCCACGCTTTGGAAACGTCTTAATGAACTTGGACTTTGTCCCAGTGTCGCCCAAGGCCCTGCGCACCGACCGTACCCGCGTATTGAGCGCTGCATCCGTGATGGCACGTCCGTCCCAGATATCATTGATCAAGTCATCCTTACTGACGAACCGGTCTCGGTGTCGGATCAGGACCTCAAGCAGTTGGATGGCTTGAGGTTCCAATACGACGGGTCGTGCTAAGATGACCCAAGCGACCCACCGGCCACCTGGGTCGGGGCGCTCAGATATCGACGCCCATGGGAAGGCTGCGCCGCCGTTCGCCCGTCGCTGCGAACAATCCGTTTGCAATTGCGGGCGACACCGGCGGTACCCCCGGCTCGCCTACACCCGTCGCGTGATCGGCAAAGGGATGTGGAACGATATGTGTCGTAACTGTCGGGAAATTGTCCGAACGCACCACATCGTAGTAGTAGAAATTCGATTGGACCACAGCGCCATTCTCGAAAGTGATGCCGGAATGCAGCGCCGTTGACATGCCCATGACAGCCGCACCCTGTATCTGGCTTTCGATCCGCTCCGGGTTGGCCGCAAAGCCG
>JBARUV010000084.1:0-24907 GCA_049645905.1 Sulfitobacter sp. | reverse complement strand
GGCTCGCGACTTGGCGCTGACTTTCGCGCGGGCTTTTACGGTCTCGCAGGCTGGCACGGCGAAGGGCATATGCTGCGCGCACTTTTCGAAGGCGTCATGTTCGAACACAAGCGTCATATCGACGTGTTGAAACAGGCTGGTGTCAGCTTTGATCGCGCCGTTCTGTCCGGCGGCGGGGCGCGGAGCCCACATTGGCCACAAATGTTCGCGGATTGTTTGGATGTTCCGATTACCGTGGCGCAGGCCCGCGAAACAGGCGCACTTGGCGCAGCACTTGGCGCAGGCGTTGGTGTTGGTATTTTCCCAGATTACGAAGCTGGCATCGCGGCGATGACACGGCCTAGCTGTACATTTCTGCCCGACCCGACCATGAGAGAGGTTTATCTTAAAAGGTATGCGGCATGGATGAACCTGAGCGACCGCATGCGTGGGTTTTGGGAGAGCTTGCTATGACGGTTCTCGAAACTCTGGAAGGTACATACGACTATATCATCGTCGGGGCGGGAACAGCCGGATGCGTGCTTGCCAATCGCCTAACCGAGAACCCTTCAAACCGCGTTCTGTTGCTCGAGGCTGGACGCAAAGACAATTACCATTGGGTAAAAATTCCGGTCGGATATCTGTATTGTATCGGCAACCCGCGCACCGATTGGATGATGAAAACCGCGCCTGAACCGGGGCTGAACGGGCGTTCTCTGGTCTACCCTCGGGGCAAAGTTCTCGGTGGCTGCACCTCAGTCAACGGCATGATCTATATGCGCGGTCAGGCCGCCGATTACGATCATTGGCGCCAACTCGGGAATACAGGCTGGGGCTGGGACGATGTGCTGCCGCTGTTTCGCAAGTCCGAAGACCACCATGCGGGCGAAACATCCTTGCATGGCGCCAGTGGCGAATGGAAAGTATCCAAACAACGATTGCATTGGGAAATTCTACAGGCGTTTCAGGATGGCGCAAAAGAATTTGGCGTCCTGCCAAGGGATGATTTTAATGATGGTGACAATGAAGGTTCCGGCTTTTTTGAGGTCAACCAGAATAATGGTGTCCGGTGGAGTACGGCAAGTGGGTTTTTGCGCCCAGCACTGAAGCGTCCGAACCTGCGGGTGATAACTGAGGCTCATACCGAACGCCTGATCTTAGACGGCAAAGACGTCAAAGGCGTCCAGTTTCTGCACAAAGGCAAAACGCTGAAAGCCTTTGCTGAAGCGGAAGTTTTGCTGTCCGCTGGGGCGATAAATTCACCGAAAATTCTGGAACACTCAGGGATCGGCCAACCTGATTTGATTGCCGGACTGGGCATAACGCCCCTCCATGAAAGCCCCGGAGTGGGTGAGAACTTGCAAGACCATCTCCAGATCCGCACGGTTTTCAAGGTGAGCAATGCCAAGACGCTAAACACCAAGGCGAACTCACTGTTAGGGAAAGCGCATATCGGTCTGCAATATTTGCTTGCCCAAAGCGGCCCAATGTCGATGGCGCCCAGCCAATTCGGGATGTTTGTAAAGTCCGACCCATCGCTGGCAACACCTGATCTAGAATATCATGTGCAACCCCTGTCCACCAATGCGCTTGGCGAGCCTTTACATGCCTTCCCTGCGATCACAGTATCGGTCTGTAACTTGCGCCCCGAAAGCATCGGAACTTGCCACGCCACGTCATTAGACAGCTTTCACCAGCCCGACATCAAATTGAACTACCTATCAGCGGACAAAGATAAGCTCGTCGCGGTGAAGTCGATCAAACATGCGCGCAAAATGATGACGGCACAGGCATTGTCGCCGCACACTCCCGAAGAAATCCTTCCCGGGAAGGAACATCAAAGCGATCACGCGTTGTTAGAGCAAGCGGGCAACATCGCAACAACGATTTTCCATCCCGTCGGCACCTGCAAAATGGGCTCTGATGAAATGGCAGTTGTTGGCCCCGATTTGCGTGTCCATGGGTTAAGTGGGCTCCGTGTCATCGATGCTTCAATCATGCCGAAAATCGTGTCGGGAAACACCGCGTCGCCCGTCGTGATGATTGCCGAAAAGGCAGCACAGATGATCTTGAAAGGGCAATAGTGCAGATGGCTCACCTGACAATCATAGCATGGATCACTGCAAAAAGAGGACGTGAAGACGAAGTCGCGGGGGCACTGCAACAGCTTGCCATATGATCCGAAAGCGTCAATTTAATCAGTCAGAGCAGCCTGGCTTCGCGCAGTTTGCGGCGCTCGCTGGATAAGTGTGTCCGGCAGAAGAGCCTTTCTAAGGCTGACGGAAACTTTGCGACACTACCCTTACAGCCGTGGTGGGTCCCGCCTTGTTCTGAAACCCTCGCCCTATCACGTCGACCATCAGGTTTTGCGTCCCGATCTGGAAAAAGCGGCATCGGCACCATAAAGTTGCGACGGGAATAGCCAAACAGACCCTCGACCTTTCCATACCTGCGAGGTTTCGGTCGTTTCTTGGTTCCCACTTGGAATCGGGACTTGCGACCTTACGGGTTTTGAACCGGGTCGCTGTCGAAAGCCTCGATAAAATTCGCGGCGAAGGCGAGGCCCAGCACCAGAAACCCGAGCGGTACGAAGCTGTAGGGAATGACAGTCGGCGTGCCCAAAACGGTGGACATCCGTTCGCCGTAGAACCACGCGTCATAGGCGATCCGGGCGCCGCGCCAGACCAGAACGAAGGAAAACAGCATCCCGACCGACGCGATGCAACAGGCCACGATCCGGGCGGCGTTTCCGCGCAACTTGTCCTGCAACAGACCGATGCGCAGATGTTCGCGTTCGCGCAAAACATGTGCCGCCGGGATGAACGCGATGAATGCGACGAGGTAGGAATTGACCTCGAGACTCCAGGATGTGGGGGCAAGGAACAGATAGCGCATCATCGCGTCGTAAAAGATCGACAGGGCCATGAAGACCAGCGCAAGTGCGCCCAAGAACCGGAGTCCTTGGGCAATGAGATCAACAATGAGGATCAGAATTCGCATGATTTACGCTGTTTGGCCACGGGCAAGGGCGATGGCCTTGCTGCCGAACTCTTCGCCGACCTCGCCTTTCCACCAGTCCCAGACCTCGCGGGCAACGGCTTCGAAGTCGGCTCGGGCAGCCTCATCAGGTTGCACGATTTCGATGCCCGCTTCCTTGACTTTTGGCCAGTGGTTCTCAGGGTACAGCACGTTGTTCACTTCCTTGGCGCTGTTGGCATCATACCATATGGTCGCCTCATCGACGGCGGCGCGGTCCGCGTCATCAAGTCCGGCATAGCGGTCGGCCAACATGTAAAGCCCGATGGTGTAGGCCGTAATCGGCAGCTGGTAGCAGTATTTCAACTGCTCTTGCAGATTGCGCGCAATCACTGTGGAAATATTGGCCACAACCGCATCAACGGTGCCGCGCTGCAGCGCCAGATAGGTTTCTGACGAAGGGATACGCACCGGCACCACGCCGATCTTTTCCATCGCGGTCGAGGCTTCGTACCCGACGACGCGCACCTTGCGGCCCTTGAGCTGTTCGAGCGAGGTGATCGGCTCTTTGGCGGACCACACGTATTGAGGTTCGATCACCCCGCCGCCGAGGCTGAGCATTTCGATATTCTCTTCACGCAGGTTGTCGCGCATCAGGTCGAACAGGGGTGCTCCGCGTGCGATGCGGTCGCCATGCTCGTAAAGTTCACCGACAAGGCTGGGCAGGCCCAACAGACCGATCGTGTTGAATGACCGTGTGATGTAAGTCGAGGTGTGGAACATATAATCAATGGTGCGCGAGCGCAGGCCGGCGATCTGTTCGTCGGCTTTCAGCAGAGTCCCGCTGTCGTAGAATTCAACATTGCCGCCTTCAAGGCCTGCCTTGAGGCGATCGTTGAACCCGTTGATCCCCCACATCAGCGCCGAGTAGCTGGGCGGCATGTAGGTCACGCCGGTCATTTGCGTGGCGGCGCTGGCAAGGCCGGGGATGCTGCTTAGTGCCCCTGCGGCAAGGCCGCTTTTCATGAGTGTGCGTCTGTTCAGTTTCATCTTGGGTCTCCTCCCGTTTTTATTGAGTGTAGGCGTCGTGCGTTACATGAGCGAAGGCAGCCAGAGGCTGAGTTCGGGGATGAACAGGAATATCAGCAATACCACAAACTGTATCGCCACAAACGGCAGCGCAGAGGTGATGATCTGCTCCATTGACAGTTCGGGCACGACCCCCTTGAGGGTGTACAGATTCAGGCCGACCGGCGGGGTGATCACCGCCATTTCCAGATTCATCACCAGAATGATGCCGAACCACAATGGGTCGTATCCAAGTGTCGTGACAACCGGCAACAGAAACGGCGTCGTCACCACAATCAGTGAGAACCCGTCAATCACCATACCCAGCCCCATCAGCACCAACATGACGAACAGCATGATGACGACCGGCGGCAGATCAAAGGACACGGCGGCCTGTGCCAGCGTCTGGGGAAGACGGATCAGGTTGAGGTAATCCCCGAAGATCTTGGCACAGCCGATGATCAGCAGGATCGACGTCGAAACGCGCAGGCTGTTTGAAATGATCCGGATCAGGGCTTTGGGCGTCAACACCCTGTAGAACACGCCGGCAATGACCGCAGATCCGACGACACCGATTGAGGACGCTTCGGTCGGTGTGGCGATCCCGGTGTAAATCGAGCCGACAACAAGGAACACCAGCAGCAGAACGTGCCAAATGCGGCGAAGGCTGCGCAACCGCGCGCCCCAGTCGGTTTCGGTGATGAGGTCGGGGGCCTCTGCCGGATTCAACCGGCACCGGACATAGATATAGAGAGACAACGCCATGGCGATCACGAGCCCCGGCACAAGGCCGCCGATAAACAGATCGGCCACGGACACCCCGCTCATGGCGGAATAGACGATGAAGGGCACCGATGGCGGAATGAGCATCGCGATGGCGCCGGCCGAGACAACGCTTCCCGAGGCCAGGCTCGCGGAATAGCCGCGGTTCATCATCTCGGGCACCGCCAGTTTGCCGACAGAGGCCACCCCGGCAATGGAAACGCCGCTGACAGCCCCGAAAAGCGTGCAGGCCCCCACGGAGGCAATCGCCAGTCCGCCCCTCACCCGGTTCATCCAGAGCGAGGCCACGTGGAACAGATCGCGCCCGACCGGGGTTTCCGACAGCAGAAATCCCATCAGGATGAACAGCGGCAGCGCGATCATCTCAAAGCTGTTGAGCGCGCCGAATATAGATGTCGGAGCGAGGAAAAGCGCAAGCTCGCCCCGCGCCATGAACAGGCCGAGGATTCCGGATGAGCCGAGGGCCAGGAACACCGGCGCACCCAGTCCGATCAGGCCGAGTGCAACGCCCAATGCGATGACAGGCTCGATCATGAAGGCATCCCAAGCGAAAACCTTCGGTAAATTTCGGGCTGCATGCCGTCTCCTCCCAGAGTACACCCCTTAGTTGACGATGGGGTTAGTTAAGGGGTACGCTATGCCAGCCCAAGTCTTCTGGCAATAGGGGTAACGCAAGATGACGCTCCCGAAACCGGCAAAGGAAAAGCAGCGCGACAAGGTTCGCACCCGCGCGCGCCTCTTGCTTGCGGCCCGGTGCATCTTTGCGCGCAACGGGTTTGAGGGCACATCGATGGAGAGCATCGCGCGCGAGGCCGGTGTATCCAAGGGATTGATTTATCACTACTTTAATTCCAGAGACGCCCTGTTCATCGAAGCTCTGGATGCCGAAGTTGCAGGTCTGAGGACCCGTCAGGCCGACCTTGAATTGCGCGCATTGGAGCCGGTTCAGGCGATCCGGCGCCTCACCACCGCGACGTTCGACTATTTCTCGGAAAACCCGCGGCTGATATCGCTTCTGAACGAGGAAAACAGGCTTGAAGGCAGGCTGATCCGCAGGTCAGATGCGTTGACGACGGCTTATGACGCCTTGATCGACGCATTGGATGACATCCTGCAACGTGGCCGCGCCGAAGGCCTGTTTCGCAGCGGAATCACGTCGCTATCGCTGTATCTGTCCATCGCGGGTCTGTGCTTTCACTACTCGGCCAACAGGCACACGCTTGGTGCCGTATTTCGCCGCTCGTTTTCGGACCCCGAAGAGATCGAAAAACGCCGCGCGGAAATCGTGGATTTTGTGATGCATGGTGTCGCGGCCACATCCAAGCTCTCAGCTTTATAGATGTTGCCAAGTCGGTCCTCATGGCTGTTTCGACTTTGACGTCCTTTGAGGTCCAGCTGGTACGCCGCTAATATGATGCGGTGCAGCAGCTGCGGCAGGATAACCGCAGCTGCTCTGGTCTGTGGTCTATGACGCTTCGGTATCGTAATAGGCGCTCTCGAAGTCATAGAACGCCTGAAGGACCTTTTCGTCGACAAAGGGCAGGAGCTGGCTCATGAAGACACCTCCGACCCCGTTGCTCGGATCAATCCAGAAGAAGGTGTTATAGAGCCCTGCCCAGGCGAGGCTGCCTGCCGGACGACCGGTCGGCGCGTCTTCCTCGTTGATCATGAAGCTCAGCCCCCAGGACTTTTCGAGACCCGGGAAGAACTCGGCGTCGAGCGATCGGTCGCTGTTGGTCGTGTGCAGCATCTCGACCCGGACGTCGCCCATCTGGTTCGTGGACATGTCCGCAACGGTTTCGGGCTTGAGGATCTGGTTGCCGTTGCCCGATCCGTTGTTCAGGATCATCCGGATGAACTTGAGGTAATCCGGGGTCGTCCCATAAAGCCCGCCACCGCCGTATTCGCGCACCGGATCGGTCTGGCCGTTCCATTCCGCGACTTCGAGCGAGCCATCCTCTTGCCGGAGGTGGTTTTCCACGCGCCGCTCCGCCATGCTGTCGGTCAGCTTGTAGCCGGTGCTTTCCATGCCGAGCGGGTCGAAGATGTTTGCCTTCATGTAGGTGCCCAGTGACTGGCCGCTGACCTCCTGCACCAAACGTCCAATCCAGTCGATGGCGATGCCGTATTCCCAGCGTGTGCCGGGGTCGAACTTGAGCGGCTGCATCCAGGTTGACGGTTCGTCGTAGTCGAGCGAGGGCATGCCGCCGACCGCGTCCGAATACTGCTGCAGTTCCGCATCCCAAAGCGTGTAGGTCGTACCCGCCGAATGGGTCATCAGATCGCGCAGAGTAATCTCGCGCGCTGCGGGGCGCAGGACCGGTTTTCCATCACCGTCGAACCCGTCCAGCACCTCAAGATTGGCCGCATCGGGTATCCAGGTCGAGATCGGCGAGTCGAGATCGAGCTTGCCCTGCTCGACCAGTTGCATGGCCGCGGTCGCGGTTATTGCCTTGGTCATCGACGCCATGTTAAAGACGCTGTCTTCTGTAACAGTCTCGCCGCTGCCGAGTGTGCTTTCGCCGAAGGCCGCGAGATAGGTGGTGCCGGAAGCGTCGGTGATACCGCCGACCGCCATCGGAATCTCGCCCGCGTCCACATGTGCGCGAAGTGCGGCGTCGAGTCGTGACTTGAGATCACCGCCCTGAGCCAGAACAGGCCCCGCCGATGACAGTACTGCGGTGGCTGCTACCGAGCCGTACAAAAATGTCCTGCGATTCATAGTCATGTCAGTCTCCTCCCAAGAACCTGTGACCTTCGGGAGGCGGAGAGGGCGATTGAAAAGAGTTACACCTTTCCGCGATTCCCGCATGGATTGAATACACCTAGAACGGGAATTTGTCATCAATCCGTTAGTCGCGGTGCCTGGCGCTAGCAGGTACAATCCGGAGCTTTCCGTCAAAACGGTCACTGACCCGGGGGGTCTGTTTCCATTAAATCTATTTTGGTTGAATGATTGAGTCAGATTCAGCACTTGGAGGTTCCATCATGCAGCGTAGCCCTTTCATGCCGCGATGTACGAGATCTGTTAGCTGAACGCGGCATTGAGGTCGAAGAAGGGAGTGGGCAAAACCTGGTGGTCAAGCGGCCAACTTTGTGACGCTGAGCCTCCCGTCGAGTGCTGCGGCTCGTGTGATAGCAACGCGATGTGCGCCTTGTGGAGACCACCTCATACGACGGCGTTTGCCCATTCGGGTGTTGCCGATGTCATCGACGCAGCCTTCTGCGCGGGACGACAAAACTGCAAGATCGTTTCGGTATCGACGACCGTAGTCCCGAAGCGCGTCGAATTTGTTGGAAAGGTAGGAACAGTGATCCTGGCACCGGACTTTGACGCGTCTGGCTGCTGCACGAGACTCTTCGATCTAGGCCAGCCGGGGTCCTGGTTCTCGTTAATCTGAATGGCCACCAGGTGTGCACACGTTATGCTTGGGTCATGAATCGAGAGGATAACGCATGGCTCATCTGACCCGCCGCGAATTTGTCACAGCGGCCGCGGCATTTGCCGTCATGCCATCGATGGTCTGTCGTTTCCACGTACTGACCTAGTTCCGGTGCAATTGGCCCTTGCCGTGATCCCCTGCACGGTCTTGTCACCATGCAGCGCTTCCAACGCCACCTTGGCCTTACGCTGACCTGAAAAGTTCCGGCGCTTCGCCATGTTCGTATCCCTTTCAAATGTTCGGGATACGCCTTGGTGTCAGGACCCATTAATCCTGCAACGCCAGTTTGTCAGATTTGCGTGTCGGCATGGATCAGGGACGCAGGAATAGTGGGTTTGTGAACTCATGGCGAAGCGCAATTTTTGTTCGTTCAGTTTAGCCGGATAATGGCGCATATGTAAAATTTCCATGAGACGGCGGTTTGCTTCGTATCAAAGGATCTTGAAGGGGACGCTTCCACGCGTATCAATGTCGACTTGGATGCTTTTCCCAATTGGCGGTACTGAGCGATGAAAACAGTCCGTACGTTCGCATATGCGGCAACTGGTGCCTATCGATTCAAAGTTGGTCTTAAGGGTTAAGTCCAAATCATCGGCATAGATCACATCTCCTGCATACTTGACTTCACAACCAAGTCCAATTGCATATTTTCGTACTGGTGACTTGAAACCAGCAACTCGTTTGGTCTGTTCGAACGCAAGGGACAGGTATTGTACGCCGTCTGGCGTCACAGCGAGTTGTCTTAGTATTTCGCCAGGTGATTGGAACGCGTGGTGGACATTCCAGAGCGGGCAACCTCCACCAAAGCGGGTGAATTGCAATGTCGTGGCGCTGTGGCGCTTGGTAATGTTGCCAGCCTGATCAATCCGCAGAAAATAGAACGGAACACCTTTCCCGCCGCTGCGCTGCAACATGCTGAGGCGATGGCATACTTGTTCCATACTGGCATCGAAATGAAAGGCCAGCATTTCGAGGTCATGCCGTTGCTCTTTCGCGGCCTTTGCAAAGTCGGAATAGGGCAAGACCACTGCGCCCGCATAGTAATTCGCAAAAGTCATGCGACAAACGTCTCGTGCTGCTTCAGATTGGAACGCGGCCTCGTCCAGCAGAGTCTCTATGAGGTCACGCTGTTCAATGAGTCCTACCTGAAAGGCCATTTGGAACAGGCGGGTTGCCTTGCTTGATGTGGCATTGAGGTAAAGCGTCTTGGTCGCTGAATCGAAGGCCCTCACGGTGCCGGAACCGGGCTTGTCTTTGCGCAAGACGACAGTGACGCCATGTTTTTCAGTCAGGTAGTTTGCAATGTCCGCGTCGCGGTCGCCATGTCCGGGCTTCAGGTTGGTTGAAAATTCTTCAGCAACCCGGTCAAGGTCATCGATGTAATTGTCCTTGTAGTGGAAATAGTCGCGGACTTCTTCATAGGGCAGGGGCGCGAGCGATGCCTCGCGGTCTTTGAGTGAATTGTCGACTTCTCCCAATTGTTCGCGTGATTTTTGAAACATTCGGTAGAGGTCGAGGAAAGCTTTGGTGACGTTTGGCGCGTTGGTCGCGGCCACCTTTATTTCCTGCGTTAACACTTTGTTTTCTGCGAACACTGGATCGGTCAGAATTTCCTGAAGATCGACGGACACTTTGCCGGCACCATCTAATGAAAGTTCGGAAAGGTCGAAACTGAACACATCGACCAGCGCCAAGATAACAGATCCTGACAGAGCGCGTTGGTTATTTTCTATTTGATTCAAGTAACTTGTAGAAATTGCAATTTGCTGCGCGAACGCGGCTTGAGTCAGGTTAACGCTTTGCCGCAAGAGACGGATTCGGGCACCTGCAAAGACTTTTCTAGAGCTGTTTGGCATTTTATACTTTTTCGCAATTTTCATTTACATCTGTGTAATTTGTTGCATGTTAACACGTTCAGCCCTTTGAGAAACGTAAATTTAACATAGTGAAGTGACGTAACGGAACGACGATTCGACGAAGAGTGCGGACCGGGGATAAACAGCCGTTTGAACACCTAGCATTTGCGGGGAGTAGGTAGTTCAGGCGCACCCCTATCTGTGACAGTGACGATGAGTTTGTGGTGGGATTTTTACAAGTGTCGCGCTCTTCAAGGATGTGTCGTTCTCCATTTGGGAGGAACGATCCATGGCCAATTACGTCAATACCTATGCCAACTGGCAGAATGATCCTGAAGGTTTCTGGGCCGAAGCCGCGACGGGCATTGATTGGATCGAGTCACCGAACACAATTCTGAACGAAGACAACGCGTCGTCTACAACGTGGTTTGCCGACGGAGTCTGCAACACGTGCTATAACGCTGTTGACCGCCATGTAGAGGCAGGGCGCGGCGATCAGGTTGCGATCATTCATGATAGCCCCGTCACGGGCAGCCAGACGAAAATCACGTATTCAGAGCTATTGTCGCAGGTCTCCCGTCTTGCGGGCGTCTTGGACGGACGGGGCATTGTCAAAGGCGATCGCGTCATTATCTACATGCCGATGATCCCCGAGGCGCTTGTTGCGATGTTGGCTTGTGCGCGGATCGGCGCGATCCATTCGGTCGTCTTCGGCGGCTTTGCGGCGCACGAACTTGCCGTTCGGATTGACGACGCGACACCCAAAGCCATCCTTGCCGCGTCCTGCGGGATCGAAGGCCAAAAGGTAATTCCGTACAAGCCGCTGCTTGACGGTGCCATCGCACGCGCCGCGCACAAACCCGATTTCACGCTGGTTTTACAACGACCGCAGGTCCAAGCAGATATGGTCGATGGTCGTGATTTCGATTGGACCACTGAAGTCGCACATGCTGTCCCTGCCGACTGTGTTCCCGTTGGGGGCGCTGACCCGTTGTATATTCTGTACACTTCTGGAACGACCGGCCAGCCAAAGGGCGTCGTGCGCCACAACGGTGGTCATATGGTAGCACTGCATTGGACGATGAAGAACATCTACAATGTTGATCCCGGTGATGTGTTCTGGGCGGCGTCAGACGTTGGCTGGGTCGTGGGCCACAGCTATATTTGCTATGCACCACTGCTTTCAGGTTGCACCACGGTCGTATTTGAGGGCAAGCCCGTCGGCACCCCAGACGCAGGCACATTCTGGCGGGTGGTTCAGGACCATAATGTAAAAGTGCTATTCACGGCCCCGACCGCCCTGCGCGCGATCAAACGTGAAGACCCTGACGCCGCGCTTGTCGGTGACTACGATCTGAGCGGCCTGACATCCCTTTTTCTTGCCGGAGAGCGCGCAGATCCCGATACGATCCGTTGGGCGCAAGCCCATCTGGATATCCCGGTTATCGACCACTGGTGGCAGACGGAAACCGGCTGGGCAATAGCTGCCAATCCGTTGGGGATCGAGGAATTGCCAGTTAAACTTGGATCGCCCGCAGTCCCAATGCCGGGATACGAAATCGATATTTTGGACGAAGGCGGCAATCCTGTCGCAGCGGGTGAACTCGGTTCGATTGCGGTCAAATTACCACTGCCGCCCGGTGCGTTGCCGACCCTGTGGAATGCCGAAGATCGGTTTAAATCAGCCTATCTGATGACTTTTCCCGGCTATTATGAAACGGGCGATGCGGGCGTCAAGGACGAGGACGGATACCTTTATATCATGGCGCGCACAGATGACGTTATCAACGTCGCGGGCCACCGGTTGAGCACGGGAGCCATGGAAGAAATCCTATCCGAGCACCCTGACGTGGCCGAATGTGCCGTCATCGGGATCGGTGACGCGCTGAAAGGTCAGCAACCGCTTGGTCTGGTCTGTCTGAACAAAGGCGTCGATCGGTCCGAGGAAGAAATCGCAAAAGAATGTGTCGCTATGATCCGCCGCGAAATCGGCCCCGTCGCTGCCTTTAAACGCTGCATCGTCATTGATGCGCTGCCCAAGACTCGCTCGGGTAAGGTTCTGCGCGGCACGATGGTATCTATCGCGGACAGCAAGCCGTGGAACCTGCCCGCCACCATCGACGATCCTGCCACATTGGATGCGATTGCCGAACGTATCGCTGGCATGGGCGAAACACTTTCTGAAAACCCTGATCTGAAAAAGGAAGCTTAACATGGCAAATGATGTCGTCATTCTCGACGGTGTGCGCACCGCAATCGGAACGTTCGGCGGATCGCTCGCCGGAACTGCACCATCCGCCCTCGCGACGGCCGTCGCCAAAGAGGCGATGCTACGCAGCGAAGTCGATCCGGCACAAATCCAGCATTCTGTATTTGGTCATGTGATCAATACCGAACCACGCGATATGTATATGGGTCGCGTCGCAGCTGTTGACGCGGGCGTGTCCGAGGATGCGCCGGGCCTGACCGTGAACCGTCTCTGCGGGTCCGGGGCGCAGGCGATTATCTCTGCCGCACAGCATATCATGCTTGGTGACGTCGATTACGCGCTGGCCGGAGGTGCCGAAAGCATGTCGCGTTCTCCTCATTCATCGCAAAGCGTCCGTTGGGGCCAGAAGATGGGTGACATGTCCATGACCGATATGATGATTGGCGCGCTGAGCGATCCGTTCGGTGTGGGCCATATGGGCGTGACTGCTGAAAACGTTGCTGACGAACATAGCATCACGCGCGCCGATCAGGATGGCTTTGCGGTTGAAAGCCAGCGGCGTGCGCTTGCAGCGATCGAGGCCGGTCACTTCAAAAATCAAATCCTGCCTATTCAGGTAAAAGTACGCCGCGACATGGTTGCGTTCGATACAGACGAACACCCTAAAGCGGGCACGACGATTGAATCCTTGGGCAAACTGCGCCCTGCATTCCGTAAGGATGGATCAGTCACTGCCGGCAATGCTTCAGGTTTGAACGATGGCGCAGCGGCCATGGTGCTTGCCTCTGCGGAGGCGGCTGAAAAGGCAGGGCTGAAACCACGTGCACGTATCCTTGGCTACGGTCACGCAGGTGTGCGCCACGAGGTTATGGGCATCGGACCTATTCCTGCCGTCACCCAGTTGTTGGAAAAAATCGGCATGACGGTCGATCAGTTCGATGTGATTGAGTCCAACGAGGCATTTGCTGCGCAGGCCTGCGCTGTGAACGCGGCACTTGGTCTGGACACGGACAAGGTGAACCCGAATGGCGGCGCGATTGCACTGGGCCATCCGATTGGCGCAACCGGCGCGATCATCACGATCAAGGCGCTGCATGAGCTTGAACGCATCGGCGGGCGTTATGGCCTGATCACCATGTGTATCGGCGGCGGGCAGGGCATCGCATTGGCCATTGAAAACCTGAAATGACTTTCCTGACCTCACCACCGGCTGTCCCTGCCGGTGGTGAGAAACTTATCGCCGTCCGACGATTGCACCCACGAAACGACATGTCGGACGGCGTTTTTTTCTTTCGGCGGCAGCTCAACTGGCGCCTCAACTGACCACATAAGTAGGAAAACCAATCATGACACGTACAGCACTCGTCACCGGCGGATCACGCGGCATCGGCGCAGCCATCTCGAAGAAATTACTTGAGGACGGATATAACGTCGCCGTCACATACGCGGGCAACGACGAAGCGGCGGCCGCCTTCACGGCTGCAACGGGCATCAAAGCCTACAAATGGAACGTCGCGGATTACGATGAAAGCGCGGCAGGAATTGCAAAGGTCGTAGCGGACATCGGGCCCATCGACGTCGTCGTCGCAAACGCAGGCATTACTCGCGATGCACCTTTCCACAAAATGACCCCCGAACAGTGGCACCAGGTGATCGACACGAACCTTACCGGTGTGTTCAATACAGTGCACCCGATCTGGCCCGGGATGCGCGAGCGTAAATTCGGACGCGTGATCGTCATCAGTTCTGTGAATGGCCAAAAGGGCCAATTCGCTCAAGTGAACTATGCCGCGACGAAGGCCGGCGACTTGGGAATTGTGAAATCACTGGCGCAAGAAGGCGCGCGCGCGGGCATCACGGCGAACGCAGTGTGCCCGGGGTACATAGCGACCGAAATGGTCATGGCGGTCCCCGAAAAGGTGCGCGAGTCAATTATTTCGCAAATCCCCGCCGGCCGTTTGGGCGAACCGGAAGAGATAGCACGCTGCGTGGCCTTCCTCGCATCGGATGACGCGCAATTCATCAATGGCTCAACCATCTCTGCCAACGGTGCACAATTTTTTGCCTAGCGCTACCTGACGCGCCGAAATCGGCTGAACCACTAAAGGACATTCAGTTATGCATGACGATGTGACCCCTGCGGAGACGATCGATATTGCCGCCCAGACCGAACGTCTGGCGCGATTGACCAATCGCGCCATGGCGGCAACGGCCCAAATGCAGGGTCACGCGGTCAAGCAGGCGTCGGGGTCGGAATATGCACTGATGGATGCTGGCACGCTTGCGCAGGCGTACGGCACGTTCTGGACCGACATGATGTCGGATCCGGCAAAGCTGATGGACATCCAGCAGACCGTCGGCACCGAGATGATGGCCGCTTGGCAATCCATGTTCGGGGTGACAGCGGATGAACCCGTCAAGGACCGTCGGTTTAAGGATCAAAGCTGGTCTGATGATCCGATTTCGCGCAGCTACCGCGATGTGTTTCTCGCGTTCGACCGTGCATCCAATGCGTTGTTGGACCGGCTGCCCGACGGATCCAAAGATCATCAGCGGGTCAGTTTCTATACCCGACAAATGTTCAGCGCGCTGTCACCCAGCAACTATCTGGCGACCAATCCTGCCGCGCGCAAGGCGTTGATGGATACCAAAGGCGAAAGCCTTCTGTCGGGCCTCGAAAACCTACTGACCGATCTTGAGCGGGGCGAGGGGCGGCTGGATATTTCCACCAACGACGAAACCGCGTTCAAGGTTGGCGTCGATCTTGCCACCACCGAAGGGCAAGTGGTGTTCCAGAATGATCTTATGCAGTTGATCCAGTATGCGCCGTTAACGAAAGAACAGCACGCAACACCGATCCTGTTCGTGCCGTCATGGATCAACAAATACTATATCCTTGATATGAAATCAGAAAACAGCCTGATCCGTTATATGCTGGATCGCGGTCATTCGGTGTTTGTCATCTCTTGGGTCAATCCAACCCGCGATCACGCGGACAAGGATTTTGCCGATTACATGACGCTGGGTCCGCTGGCCGCACTTGATGTGATCCGCGACATCACAGGCGAAGAGAAGGCCAATATCCTCGGGTTTTGCATCGGCGGTATTCTGGTTACTGCCACGCTGGCTTACCTTGCCGCGATAGAGGACGACCGCATCGCGTCGGCGACCACATTGGCGACCATGGTGGATTTCAAAAATGTCGGCGAGATTGGCGTTTTCATTGACGATGACCGCTTGGCCAGCATGCGAGCGCATATGGCAGAAAACGGGTATCTTGATGCGCACCACTTGTCTGACATGTTTTCGATGCTGCGCGAAAAGGATCTGATCTGGTCCTTTGTTGAATCGAATTACCTGCGCGGTGAAAAACCCCGTGCGTTTGATTTGTTGTCGTGGAATTCGGATTCCACCCGCCTGCCATCAGCAATGTTGCTTTGGTATCTTGAACGGATCTACCTGAAAAACGGGCTGCGTGAACCCGGTGCGTTGGAACTGAAGGGTGTCAAAATCGATATCACAAAGATCAAAACACCCTGTTTCATTTTGGCGACTGAGATGGATCATATCGCGCCGTGGCATTCCATTTACCCCGCAACCGAATTTTTGGGCGGTGACGTCGAATTTGTGCTGGGTGGGTCGGGTCATATCGCAGGTGTCATCAACCCGCCGAACGAGCGGATGAAATACGGGTATCGCACCGCAGAGACATACCCGGCAGCCGCCGATGAATTCCTGAAACAATCGCAAGAACACAAAGGATCATGGTGGCCCCATTGGGCTGGATGGCTGGAGCGTCGCCAGACCAAGAAAATGGTCCCCGCCCGCATCCCCGCGACTAAAGGCAAATACAAAGCGATTGAACCTGCACCCGGATCCTACGTCAAAGCCACCTGAACCACCGAGCAAAGGAGTTATCTGATGACTGTTGAAGCAAAAACCTATGCGCCGAGCGCCGAGATGAAGGCAAAGGCCCATATCGATGAGGCGAAATACGACGAGATGTATGCAGCCTCGCTTACCGATCCCGAAGCGTTTTGGGGTGAGCAGGGACAGCGGATCGACTGGATCAAACCTTATACGTCTGTGCGTGACGTGGATTTCACGCTCGGCAAGGTGCACATAAATTGGTACGCAGACGCGACGTTGAACGTGTCGGCTAATTGCATCGACCGTCATCTTGCGAGCCGCGGCGATCAGACGGCAATTATTTTCGAGCCTGATGACCCCGAAGAGGGCGCGAAACATATCACCTATACCGCGCTGCATGATGCTGTTTGCCGGATGGCGAATGTCCTTAAAGATCAGGGAGTGACCAAAGGTGACCGTGTGGTGATCTATATGCCGATGATCCCCGAAGCCGCCTATGCGATGTTGGCCTGTGCGCGTATCGGGGCGATCCATTCTATTGTATTTGCAGGATTTTCGCCTGATGCGCTGTCTGCGCGGATTAACGGGTCAGACGCCAAGGTCGTCATCACGTCCGATTACGCGCCGCGTGGCGGACGGCAGACGCCGCTGAAGTCAAACGCGGATGAAGCTTTGTTGCATTGCAAGGACACGGTGAAATGTCTGGTTGTAAAACGCACGGGTGGCCAAACGACGTGGGTGGACGGTCGCGATCTGGATTACGGGGCGCTTGCGGCTGAAGCATCGCCCGAGTGCGCACCCGTCGAAGTCGGTGCCGAAGACCCGTTGTTCATCCTCTATACGTCTGGATCAACTGGTCAGCCGAAAGGTGTCGTCCATTCCTCCGGTGGCTACCTTGTTTATGCCGCCATGACGCAGGAACTGGTGTTCGATTATCACGAAGGTGACGTTTACTGGTGTACGGCTGATGTCGGTTGGGTCACGGGTCATAGTTATATCGTGTATGGCCCATTGGCGAACGGGGCCACAACACTGATGTTTGAGGGCGTGCCGACGTACCCCGACGCAAGCCGCTTCTGGCAGGTATGTGAGAAGCATAAGGTCGCGCAGTTTTATACAGCACCCACCGCCATTCGTGCGCTGATGGCGAAAGGGCCAGAATTTGTTGAAGGGTGTGACCTGAGCAGTCTGCGTGTGTTGGGCACAGTGGGTGAACCGATCAACCCCGAAGCGTGGAACTGGTACAATGATGTTGTCGGCAAAGGTAAGCTGCCTATCGTCGATACCTGGTGGCAGACCGAAACGGGCGGGCATTTGCTGACGCCACTTCCGGGTGCGCATGCGCTGAAGCCCGGCTCAGCCATGAAGCCGTTTTTCGGGATCGAACCTGTGGTTCTGGAGCCTACCACGGGCGAGGAAATTCACGACACCGCCTGCGAAGGAGTCTTGTGCCTAAAAGGCAGCTGGCCCGGCCAGATGCGCACCGTCTGGGGCGACCACGACCGCTTCGAGAAAACATATTTTTCGGACTATAAAGGCTACTATTTTACCGGTGACGGATGTCGGCGCGACGCCGATGGCGACTATTGGATCACGGGGCGTGTTGACGATGTCATCAACGTATCGGGCCACCGCATGGGAACAGCCGAAGTGGAATCTGCGCTTGTGGCCCACCGCCAGGTCGCTGAAGCCGCCGTCGTCGGATACCCTCATAACATCAAAGGGCAGGGCATTTACTGCTACGTGACCTTGATGAACGGCGAAGAGCCCACCGAGGAATTGCGCAAGGAATTACGTACATGGGTGCGCACGGAAATTGGCCCGATTGCAGCGCCGGATTTAATCCAGTGGGCGCCGGGGCTGCCGAAAACCCGGTCCGGCAAGATTATGCGCCGGATCCTGCGCAAGATTGCTGAGAATGACTTCGGTGCGCTTGGCGATACCTCGACCCTCGCGGATCCATCAGTGGTCGGGGACTTAATTGAAAACAGAATGAACAAGGTGTGAAACATGACTGACCAATGCAAAATGCCGGTTTTGATCCTGCTTGGACCGCCGGGTGCGGGCAAGGGTACGCAAGCGAAACGGTTGGAGGACCAGTTTGGTCTGATCCAGCTTTCAACAGGCGATCTTCTGCGCGAAGCAGTTGCGGCGGGTACAAATGCCGGCAAAGAGGCAAAATCCGTGATGGAAGCAGGCGAGTTGGTAAGCGACGAGATCGTTTTGAACATCCTGCGCGACCGCTTGGGCAATCCTGATTGCGCCGCCGGTGTGATCCTCGATGGGTTTCCTCGCACGATCCCGCAGGCCAAGGCGTTGGCGCTCTTGTTACGCGATCAAGGTGCCAAGGTTCACGCGGCGATCAGCCTCGAAGTTGAAGACGAGGCCATGGTGACGCGCATTTCCGGTCGCCACACCTGCGAGGGGTGCGGTGAGGGCTATCATGAGACGTTCAAACGTCCCGCCGTTGAAGGCACCTGTGATCAATGTGGGGGGCAAAAATTCCGCCGCCGTGCGGATGACAATGCCGATACCGTGCGCCGCCGCCTTGTGGCGTATCACCGCGAAACCGCGCCGTTAATCGATTTTTACGATGGTGAGTCCGCTCTGCAATCCCTGAATGCAATGGGCGACATCGATGCAATCACTGAAAGCCTGCGCGCAATCGTACATCCCATCGTCGTCGACGTGCGTGGCGTTCAAACGGCAAACACCGCAACAGACAGAACTCAAATGGAGGAAACACAATGAGTGAACAACCGGACCCGAAAGCGTATTGGGCCGCCAATATGCGTATCATCAAAATCAGTCTGGTCATTTGGGCGATCGTCCCATTTGGCTTCGGTATTCTGTTCCGTCCTTTGCTTTCAGGCATTGAAATTGGCGGAACCGATCTTGGATTCTGGGTGGCCCAGCAGGGATCCATCCTCGTCTTCCTCGCGATCATCTTTTTCTACGCTTGGCGTATGAACAGGTTGGATCGTGAACATGGTGTGGAGGAATAGTCATCATGGAACAGTTTACAATCAACCTGCTGTTTGTGGGCGCGTCCTTTGCGCTCTATATCGGCATCGCGATTTGGGCCCGTGCCGGCTCCACGTCCGAATTTTACGCGGCGGGCAGGGGCGTTCACCCTGTCACCAATGGTATGGCGACAGCAGCAGACTGGATGTCTGCGGCGTCGTTCATCGGTATGGCCGGTCTTATCGCCTTTACCGGCTATGACAACTCGACCTACCTAATGGGTTGGACGGGCGGTTACGTTCTTTTGGCGCTGCTGTTGGCACCGTATTTGCGTAAGTTCGGCAAGTTCACCGTCTCCGAATTTATTGGTGACCGTTTCTATTCGCCGACCGCACGTCTGGTCGCTGTGGTTTGCCTGATTATCGCATCGACCACATATGTGATCGGTCAGATGACGGGTGTTGGTGTTGCGTTTGGTCGCTTCCTTGAAATTTCCAACACAGCCGGATTGCTTATCGGCGCTTGCGTCGTGTTTGCGTACGCGGTTCTGGGCGGTATGAAGGGCGTGACTTACACGCAGGTGGCACAATACGTCGTGTTGATCCTGGCTTATACGATCCCAGCGATCTTCATTTCGTTGCAGATCACCGGCAACCCGATCCCGGCATTTGGCTTGTTCAGTGAAGTGACGACAACTGGTGGTGAAAACAGCGTTTACCTGCTGCAAAAGCTTGACCAAGTCGTGACCGAGTTGGGCTTTTCCAGCTATACAGAAGCACACAAAGATAATCTGAACATGGTCTTGTTTACGCTGTCCTTGATGATCGGTACGGCGGGTTTGCCACACGTCATCATGCGCTTCTTTACGGTTCCAAAAGTGTCTGACGCACGTTGGTCTGCCGGGTGGGCGCTTGTTTTTATTGCACTCCTTTATCTTACGGCTCCGGCTGTTGGTGCGATGGCGCGTTTGAACATTACGAACCTGATGTGGCCTGATGGCCCGAGTGGTCAGGCGGTTTCCGTTCAAACGATTGACGAAGATCAAGCCTATGACTGGATGAAAACTTGGCAGAAAACCGGTCTTCTTGATTGGGAAGACAAGAACGGAGATGGCCGCATCCAATACTACAACGATCAGTCCGAAGACATGGCTGAACGTGCTGCGGCAAACGGGTGGGAAGGCAACGAGCTGACCAACTTCAACCGTGACATCCTCGTGCTCGCAAACCCTGAAATCGCGAACCTTCCAAGCTGGGTTATTGGCCTTGTGGCGGCGGGTGGTCTTGCGGCGGCTCTGTCTACAGCGGCGGGTCTGTTGCTTGCGATTTCATCTGCTGTGTCTCACGACTTGCTGAAGGGTCAGCTAACCCCCAATATGTCCGAGAAAAACGAGCTGATGTCCGCGCGGATTGCCATGGCGGTTGCCATTGTCGTGGCGACGATCCTTGGCCTCAATCCTCCGGGGTTTGCGGCGCAAACTGTGGCGTTGGCCTTTGGTCTTGCGGCGGCGTCGATCTTTCCGGCGCTGATGATGGGCATCTTCTCCAAGCGGGTGAACAATGTGGGCGCGGTTGCGGGCATGTTGTCAGGTCTGACCTTCACGTTGGTCTATATCTTCTTGCACAAGGGTTGGTTGTTCATCGCCGGAACGAACTCGTTCCCTGATACGGTTGACGGGTCCATGTTTGGTATCCAGTCCACCGCGATTGGTGCGGTTGGTGCGGCGATCAACTTTGCCGTTGCTTACGGAGTGTCCTTGGCCACCAAAGACACCCCGCAAGAGATTAAGGATCTTGTCGAAAGTGTCCGTGTTCCAGCGGGTGCTGGAACAGCCGTAGATCACTAAACACACGGGACTGGCGCGATCATCGTGCCAGTCCCAACCATAAGGGAGCGCAAGAATGACTGACATTCAAATATCCATTCTGTCCCATTTGCATCCTTATGATGCGCTGCCCGATGACGTCCGATCCGAGATTTTGACGAAGTCCAGCTGGGTCACCGCGCAGCCTGGTGATGCCGTTTACAAGCGTGGCGTCACGCTGGATGGTCTTTACATTATCGAAAGCGGGCAGGTGTCCGTCAACGACGAGAATGGCGCTCAGATTTCATTGCTCGCGCGCGAGAATTCATTCGGCGAACGCGGATTGTTGCGCGATGGCATTGCCGTGACAACTGCGACTGCCGTGCAAGAGTCTCGCCTTCTGTGCATACCTGCGCCGCTTTTCAAAAACCTGATCGCGCGCCACGACGTCGTTCGCCAGTTTTTCAATCGTCAACATCGGGGGGCGAGCCAGCCCAAATCGGCCGATCTGACCCGTGTCCGGGTCGAAACGCTTATGATGCCGAACCCGATCACTTGCGCGCCCGACGCGTCCATCAAAACCGCTGCGGGCATCATGCGCGACAAGCGGATTTCGTGCCTGTGCGTTGTCGAAGGGTCCGCACTGGTCGGCCTCGTTACGCTACGCGATCTGGTTAACAAGGTCATCGCCGAAGACCTGAGCAGGTCAGAACCGGTGCATATCATCATGACGACAAATCCCCGTTTCCTCGCGCCGTCAGCTGTCGGGTCCGACGTGTTGCATCTGATGTCCGAATACCGCCTCGGCCACTTGCCAATCGTATCGGCGGGCCGACTTGTGGGAATTGTTACGCAAACAGATTTGATGCGCTATCAGGCCAGCCACGCGGCGAGCTTTGTATCGCAAGCTGCACAAGCAGTTTCGTCCAACGATCTGGCGCGGATCACGGCGCGGATTCCAGATTTGCTCGTTCAGTTGGTTGCGGCAGGGCATCGGCATGATGCTGTGACCCGTATGATCACCGATATCGCCGACGTAGTGACGCGTCGTCTTTTGCGTCTGGCTGAAGCTGAATTCGGCCCGCCACCCGCACGTTATCTGTGGCTGGCCTGCGGATCACAAGGGCGCCAGGAACAGACAGGCGTGTCAGATCAGGACAACTGTTTGATTTTGGAAGACGGGATCAGTCCCAGTGATGCCGCTTATTTTGAACCCTTTGCGCAATTCGTTTCCGATGGTCTGGATGCCTGCGGCTACGTCTATTGTCCCGGTGACATGATGGCGACGAACTCGCGCTGGTGTCAGCCTGTTTCCGTCTGGAAAGACTATTTCAACGGCTGGATCGCAAGCCCGGGCAAGGAGGCGCAAATGCTCGCCTCGGTGATGTTTGACCTACGGCCGATCGGGGGCGACGAAACCCTATTTCATGAGCTGCACGCAAAGACGCTGAAAGCCGCATCCGCCAATTCGATTTTCACAGCACATATGGCGACGAACGCGTTGACCCACGCAACACCGCTTGGGTTGCTGCGGGGACTTTCCACCATTCGCGCAGGCGAACATCGTGATACGATTGACTTGAAAATGAACGGTGTTGTACCCGTCGTTGATCTGGCGCGGATGTATGCCCTTCAGGGACAAATGACGGAGCTGAACACACGTGCGCGGCTGACAGCCGCCTTGGCCGCAGGAATCATCAGTGAAAGCGGCGGACAGGACTTGCTGGATGCCTATGATCTTGTCGCTCAGTCCCGGCTGGAACATCAGGCCAATCTGATCAAGCAGGGCGGTGCGCCGGACAACTTCCTGCCTCCGGCCTCTTTGTCGGGGTTTGAACGAAGCCACCTGCGAAACGCTTTCGTGGTGATAAAGACAATGCAATCTGCTCTCATGCAGGGGCGCGGCGTGCTCGCATAATGCAAAAAGGAACCCATCGATGTTTTTTGAACTTATAGGCACGCTTGTAGCGGGTATTGCGGCGGCCCTTTTGGTATGGGCCATCAATCGGACCCTTAAGGGCAGGTTGCCCAAATGGTTGGTGCCCGTTTCGGCTGGGGCGGCGATGCTTCTCGCGACCATTTCCAGTGAGTATACATGGTTTACGCGCGCCCAGAGCATTATGCCAAACGGCTTTGTGGTCGCGGAAACGGTGGAAGAAACAAACTTTTACCGTCCGTGGACCTACGTCAAACCTTATGTCAGCCGTTTTATCGCCGTCGACAGCGCAACCGTGCGCACGCACCCCGCACGGCCAGAACAGCGCATGGTTGACCTGATTATCTACGGCAGATGGAACCGCACAGCAAAAATACCGGCCTTGTTTGATTGCACGGCGAATGCCCGTGCCGATCTTGTTGACGGTGCCGATTTTGGTCCCGACGGTGAAGTCCTGAACGTTGTCTGGCAACCAATGGACGTGGGTTCACTGATGTTAAAAGCAGCCTGTGCTTAGAGAACATGAAAAACCTCAGCTTGCGCATCAGGATCTTCTTATTCTTCTTCCTTGCAGCGGCAGGTAGCCTGATCGTGATCATTGGTGCGCTGTGGGTCGGGTTTGCGCAACTCGGGTCCCCAGATGCTATGTCAGCGTTTGTTACGACAGGATTAATCGCCGGTTTTGGTGTTTGTGGTTTGGTAATTGGCATTTGGCTATTGTTTGACGAGAATGTCAGCAAGCCCGTTGAAGAAATTGCCGCGAGTCTGCGGGTTCGCGGGCAGGTGAACCTGAAAACGCCAATTGATGTCACGCGCGCGAAGTATCTGGGTGATCTGGCCCCGGCAGCGTCAGCTTTGGGTGCTATTCTAGACGACATCACTCGTTCACGTGATACGCAAACGAATGACCTGTTACGGGAAATGACCACGCAGCGAAACCAGCTTGTCGAAATCCTGTCAGACATTCCAATCGCGACTATATTGGTATCGTCCACTCATCAGATTGTGCTTTATGATGGGCAGGCGGCAACCTTGTTGGAGAGTGTCGGGCACGCGCGTTTAAATACATGCGTTTTCGACTATTTTGAGGACTCCGAGATACTGAAAGCACTGGCGCAACTCGACGGAGTGGAAACCTCGAAACTTCGTTTCACGGTCACGGCGCTCACTGGCAAAGAGTACTCTGGCCATATCAGGCAATTTGGCGCGGGTGGGGGCTACACCCTTATGCTTGAGGTTACCCAACTGACATCTTCACGCCCACTGACATATGACTTCGGATTACTTGCGACGACGTCAAGCGCGACCATCCTCGACACACCGCTGCGGGAGCTGAACTACGTTGTGTTTGACTGTGAAACGACGGGACTAAACCCAACGATCGACGAGGTTGTTCAGTTGGCGGGTGTTCGTGTCGTAAACGGCACACCCGTTTTGGGAGAAGTTTTTGAGACCTACGTCAATCCCGGTATCGCCATTCCGAAACGGTCTACTACTGTGCATGGTGTCGATGATTCAGCTGTAACGGATGCGCCGTCATTCGATAAGGTCTGCCACGCCTTTCATGGCTTTGCCAAAGATGCCGTTCTTGTGGCGCATCACGCGGCGTTCGACATGGCGTTTCTTCACAAGCAAAGTGCGAAGTCAGGACCGGCTTTTGACCATCCGGTCTTGGATACTGTCTTGCTATCAGCTGTCATATTCGGTGGTTCTGCCACGCATACACTGGATGCTTTGTGCGATCGCCTTGGCGTGGAGATTCCCGCCTTGCGACGCCATACGGCGATGGGGGATGCCCTCGCGACAGCCAAAGCGTTGGGCGCAATGATCGGCATTCTCGACGCGCGCGGATTCACAACGATTGGTGACGTGCAGGCCGAGGCGGACAAACACCGTCGGATCATCAAGTCCTAAGGGACTGTTGCATTAATTTCCAGCGGCTAGGCCAGGTGGTGTTGAGCCCAACGTTATGCAGCAGTTTCGAACAGGGTTTCGATGAACTCTATCTCGCCTTTGACC
>JBARUV010000083.1:0-60688 GCA_049645905.1 Sulfitobacter sp. | reverse complement strand
TTCCTTAGCGTATTCTGGATTTCTTCAGCGCCGCTGGTGCTGCGCCCTATTCTGGCACTGATCGAGGTGATTTCGTATTTCGTGCGCCCTGTCAGCCACTCCATTCGTTTGGCGGGCAACATGATGGCGGGCCACGCGGTGATCAAGGTTTTCGCTGCCTTCGCCCCGTTGGTGCTGATTTCAACCGGCATCGGCCTCATCGTGACGCCGCTGTCGATTGTCGCAATTACTGCGATCTATGCGCTGGAAATGCTTGTGGCCTTCATTCAGGCCTACGTATTCGCGATCCTGACCTGCGTGTACCTCAAGGACGCGCTGCATCCGCATCATTAAGGCGGGATAAACCCCGCCCTACACAAATCATCTAATTCCATCGTAAGGAGAAAAAACATGGAAATCGAAGTAGCAACAGCACTTGGTAAATACATCGGGGCCGGTCTGGCTTGTACAGGCATGGGCGGCGCCGCTGTTGGTGTTGGTCACGTGGTTGGTAACTTCCTGTCAGGTGCCCTGCGCAATCCATCCGCTGCTGCGGGCCAGACAGCCACAATGTTCATCGGTATCGCGTTTGCCGAAGCGCTGGGGATCTTCTCGTTCCTCGTTGCACTTCTGCTGATGTTCGCTGTCTAAGGCTTTCCGAGACTGACATCCTTACGGGCGGGCGGAGGCCCCTGCGGTATCCGCCCCGCTGCATAGGCAAAGTTTCCAAGGAGAGGCCAAGATGGCAGAAGAAACACATAGCGATGGTCTTGCTGACGCCGTAGGTGTCGATATGGCCCAACACGCTGCCGAACCTGGCATGCCGCAGCTGGATTTTGCCACCTGGGACAACCAGATTTTCTGGTTGGTGATCGCATTGATCGCCACCTATTTGATCCTGTCGCGCGTGGCATTGCCGCGTATTGGCGGGGTGTTGGCGGAACGTCAGGGTACGATCAGCAATGATATTGCCGCTGCCGAAGACCTGAAAGCCAAGGCTGTCGAGGCCGAAGCGGCCTATGACAAGGCGCTGGTTGACGCCCGCGCCGAAGCCGGGCGCATTGTTGCCGAAGCAAAAGCCGATATCCAGGCTGATCTGGATGTGGCAATTGCGGAAGCGGACAAAGATATTGCGGCCAAGTCTGCTGAGTCCGAAAAGGCGATTGCCGAAATCAGGGCAGGTGCACTTGACGCGGTCAAGGTCGTTGCAAAAGACACTGCAAAAGAGATTGTTGCGGCCATGGGTGGCAAAGCTGATGCCAAGACCATTACCGCCGCCGTCACAGCACGGATGAAAGGATAAGCCATGCGTTTGACCGTTCCCACTCTGCTGACCGCTTTTGTAGCCTCACCTGCTTTTGCTGCGGGTGATGCGTTCTTTTCACTGCGCAACACCGACTTTGTCGTTCTGATCGCGTTCCTGTTGTTTGTGGGCATCGTGATCTATCTCAAGGTGCCTTCGCTGATCATGGGCATGCTCGACAAGCGTGCTGATGGTATCAGGACCGAGTTGGACGAGGCCCGCGCCCTGCGTGAAGAAGCGCAGACTTTGCTCGCCTCTTATGAGCGCAAGCAGAAAGAAGTGCAGGAACAGGCTGACCGGATTGTTGCCGCTGCCAAGGAAGAGGCAACTGTTGCTGGCAAACAGGCGCGCGTTGATCTGGCCAAGTCGCTGGAGCGTCGCATGCACGCTGCGGAAGAGCAGATCGGTTCAGCGCAGGCTGCTGCCGTGAAGGAAGTCCGCGACCAAGCGGTCGTGATTGCCGTTGCTGCCGCGCGCGAAGTGGTTGCCAAGCAGATGACTGCTGCCGACGGCAATTCACTGATCGATGACGCGATTGCACAGGTTGATGCCAAGCTGCACTAAAGTGGCTTAGAAATTACTGGTAAGCCCCGGTTCAACAGCCGGGGCTTTTTCGTTTGCGTTACTGCTCTTGCCCGACATCGATGGGTGGACTTTCGCGGATCATAGTGCACAAGATCTGCACCTTACGCGTGGATTTCAGGTATTCTGCTCTATCCGCGCGTTTCGTGATCCAGCCGTTGGCGCGCGATTGCTTCGTGATGCGCCGCACGTTGTTGATCTGACAGGGCATTCTGGACATACGCAAGATGCGTCTCTACCGCCGCCCGCGCCCCGGCAGGATCACGCGCTTGCAGTGCCAGATGTATTGCGCGGTGTTGATCTAGCAGCGCGGCACGGCTGGTATGTTGTTTGAACATGACCTTACGATTATAGAACACGCCGCCTTGCAGCAGCGCATACATGGACCGCATCATGTGCAGCATGACCACGTTGTGGCTCGCTTCAATGATGGCCATGTGAAACTGCGCGTCCAGTTGGGCCTCTTGCTGGGCATCGCGCTCCTCGTGGGCCTTTTCCATTTTCCCAAAGACAGCCGCTACGACAGCCAGATCAGTGCCCGACCCCAGTTTTGCTGCGCGTTCGGCGGCAAGACCCTCCATGTCACGGCGGAACGACAGATAGTCAAAGAGGGCTTCGTCGTGGCGGGCGAACAGCGCCACGAGGGCGGGCGAAAACGCGTGGCTGAGAACCTCGGCTACATAAATGCCTGCGCCCGCGCGCGCGCCAAGCAAACCATCGTCCTGCAAGTGGGCAATTGCTTCGCGCAGCGACGGGCGTGAGACGCCCAGCTTTTCCGCCAGTTCCCGTTCAGCCGGTAGCCGCTCACCGGGGCGCAGAACACCGCGGAGAATCAGCAGTTCGATTTGTCGCACGACAGCACTGGAGAGTTTCTCAGGTGTGACAGGGCGAAAAGGCATTAGCGTTCCTTTGAATTGGTCAAGTAATATAACCACTTAGTCCGGCCGGCAATGACCTTCCGGATGCTGAAACCGGATGTGATCAACTGAATGGGGATGTGTAAGGCTTTATTAACGATAGCTGGCGCAGGCTGGGGCATGTTTCGTTTGCTAATGCTTCTCATGCTCTTGTCTGCCTGCAATACACCCAGCCAGCCGTTTCGCGGTGCGCCGGCGATGCGCGTGACAGTCGATGGTTCAACCTTTGACGTGCGCGTCAACGACAACAGGGCCGAGGCAATCCGCGTCAACACGCAATACGCCCCCCGATTTGGACCAATTCGCGAACGCGCGCGAATGGCCATGGCACAGGTCAGCGGATGTAAAGTGGTGCGGGTGGACGGTGATCAGGCATTGGCCACAGGCGTCCTGAATTGCCGCAAGGGCGCGCGGCAATCCCTTGCGGTCGGCATGCCGCTTCAATGCAGTGCCGAACGTCCCAGCGTGGGGCAGGGTGTGAGCTATATACCTGTTGATGTGGCGTGCTACCCAACGTAATCGGCCTTGGGAAATCCCAATATCTTGTGGATAACCGCCTATTAGCTCCCTTCCTTTGTGTCTTGGTGTTGACTTACAACCCCTCCAACCCGCATTTTTACCAGATAACAAGAATCATAAAAGGCAGCAGGCTTGCGCTTTTCCAAACTCAGGCTGACAGGCTTCAAAAGCTTCGTGGACCCGACCGATCTGATCATCGCTGATGGTTTGACAGGTGTTGTGGGCCCCAATGGCTGTGGCAAATCCAATTTGTTGGAGGCGTTGCGCTGGGTCATGGGGGAGAACCGCCCGACAGCGATGCGTGGTGGCGGCATGGAGGACGTGATCTTTGCCGGAGCGTCTACCCGCCCTGCCCGCAACTTTGCCGAAGTGGCATTGCATATCGACAACTCCGAACGGCTGGCCCCTGCGGGCTTTAACGATACGGATACGCTTGAAATTGTGCGCCGGATCACCCGCGACGTCGGCAGTGCTTATAAGGCTGCCGGCAAGGACGTGCGGGCACGCGATGTGCAGATGTTGTTTGCCGATGCGTCAACCGGCGCGCATTCACCGGCGCTGGTCCGGCAGGGTCAGATTTCCGAACTTATCAATGCCAAGCCCAAGAACCGCCGTCGTATTCTGGAAGAGGCGGCGGGCATTTCGGGCTTGTATCAACGCCGCCACGAAGCGGAGTTGAAGCTGAATGGGGCGGAAACGAACCTGTCCCGCGTTGACGATGTGATTGAACAACTTGCGGCCCAGTTGGCGCAACTCGCCCGTCAGGCGCGCCAGGCCGCGCGCTACCGGGAGATAGGGGATCAGCTGCGTCGCACCGAAGGTATGTTGTTGTACCGTCGTTGGCGCGAGGCGGATGACGCCCGTGCCCGCCTTGACGAAGAACTGCGGGGCCGTGTGACGGCGGCGGCACAGGCACAAGGCGTGGTACAGCAGACAATCAAGGCACGCCGAGGGGCCGAAGATGCCTTGCCCGCCCTGCGCGAGGAAGAAGCAATTGCCTCTGCTGTTTTACAACGCCTCACCGTACAGCGTGATACGCTGGCCGATCAGGAAGCGCGCGCCGAGGCTTTGATCGAAACGCTGACCGGGCGCATCACCCAGCTGACCCGCGACATCGACCGCGAAGGCGGCTTGAATCGTGATGCGGGTGACACCATTGAACGGCTGGAATGGGAAGCGGGCGAACTGGCAAAGGCCGGTGAGGGCCATCAGGAAGCGTTGATCGCTGCAAGCGAGGCCGCAAAAGAGGCTGCCACAGTGTTGCAGGCGCGTGAGTCCGATATGTCGCAGCAGACCGAAGATGTTGCACGGCTGGCCGCCCGTCACGGGTCTGCCGAACGCCTGTTGCAAGACAGCCGCAAGACCGAAAGCAAATCCGAAGCCGAGGCGATAAAGGCGCAGGAAGCCGTCGCGCAAAGTCAGGCCGCGCTCGAAAAAGCGGGGCTGGATTTTGATGCCGCCAAGATCGCGGAAGCGGCGGCAGTTGCGGCAGCGGCGGCGGCAGATGAGACATTGTTCAAAGCCGAAGAAGCGCGCGCCGATACGCAATCGCGCGAGGCTGATGCCCGCGCAGAACGCTCCGAAGCTGAAGGCGAGATGAATGCGTTGCGGGCCGAGGCCGGTGCGTTGGCCAAACTGGTCGAACGAGACACAGCCGAAGGTGGACAGATCCTTGACCGTTTACAGGTCGAGCATGGCTTTGAAAAAGCCTTGGGTGCGGCACTGGCGGACGATCTGCGCGCCCCGCAGGTTGATGCGGATGGCCCGTCGGGGTGGACAGTTCTACCCGGATACGATGTGATGCAATCGCTGCCCGCCGGGGTTACGCCGTTGACGGCGCATGTCTCAGTACCTTCTGTTCTGGAACGGCGCATGGGGCAGGTCGGGCTGGTCGATCCCGATGAAGGTCCGGCATTGCAAGCCGCGCTTTTGCCGGGTCAGCGGCTGGTATCCACCGAAGGTGATCTTTGGCGCTGGGACGGATATCGCGCATGGGCAGAAGACGCTCCATCAGCGGCGGCCTTGCGTTTGCAACAGCTGAACCGTCTGGAAGTCTTGAAACAATCGCTGGAACAGGCCAGCCAGCGCGCCGAAGGCGCGCGCGGGGCGCATGATCAATTGACCCGAATGCTCGCTGAACAATCCGAGGCGGACAAACGCGCGCGCGAGGCGCGACGCGATGCGGACAGGCAAGTGGCCGATGCAGGTCGCGCCCTGAGCCGTGTCGAGGCGGACCGCAATCTGTCGCAGGGCCGGTTGGAAAGCCTTGGGCTGGCGGTCAAGCGGCACGAGGACGAAGCGATGGCCGCACGGGGCCGCGTACTGGAAGCCGAACGCGCGCTGGCAGAACTCGGTGATCTGAGCGATGCACGCAACGCCGTCGACGACCTGCGCATGACCGTCGAGGCCGCACGGATCACGATGATGTCACGCCGTTCGGGCCACGATGAATTGCGCCGCGAGGGCGAGGCGCGCCTCAAGCGTTCACAAGAAGTCACCAAAGAAATCAGCGGCTGGAAGCACCGGCTGGAGACGGCTGAAAAGCGTACCGCTGAGCTGGTGGAGCGCAAACAGACTTCCGAGAGCGAGTTGAAAGAGGCGAGCGCGGCGCCCGTCGAAATCGCCGCCAAGCGGGAAGAACTGGGCGGCGCGATATCGGACGCAGAAAAACGCCGGGCCGAGGCCACAGACGCGCTGTCCAAAGCCGAATCCGCCCTGCGCGAGGCGACTTTGGCCGAGCGCGAGGCAGAACGCCAAGCATCCGAAGCACGCGAGGCGCGCGCGCGCTCGGAGGCCCGCGCCGAAGCTGCAAAAGAAACGGTTACAGCGGCGGCGGAACGTATTGCCGAAGATCAACAGGTCACGCCGAACCAACTGCTCACGGCGCTGGATGTGAACCCCGACCAGATGCCCGGCAGTGATGCGCTGGAGGGCGATGTCAATCGTCTGAAGCGTCAGCGTGATGCTTTGGGTGCGGTCAACCTGCGCGCCGAAGAAGACGCCAAGGAAGTCCAGGTAGAACACGATGAACTGGTCACTGAGAAGAACGACCTGGAAGAAGCCATTCGCACATTGAGATCAGGTATTGCCGGCCTGAACCGTGAAGGTCGTGAACGCCTGCTGACCGCGTTCGAACAGGTCAATTCCAACTTTTCCATGTTGTTCAAACATCTGTTCGGCGGTGGCGAGGCAAATCTTGTCATGGTCGAAAGCGACGACCCGCTGGAGGCTGGACTTGAGATCATGTGCCAACCTCCGGGCAAAAAACTGTCGACCCTGAGCTTGCTGTCGGGTGGCGAGCAGACGCTGACCGCCATGGCCCTGATCTTTGCCGTGTTTCTGGCAAACCCTGCACCGATTTGTGTGCTGGACGAGGTCGATGCGCCATTGGACGATGCTAACGTGACACGGTTCTGCGACTTGCTGGATGAAATGTGCCGCCAGACTGATACCCGTTTTCTGATTATCACGCATCACGCTGTCACCATGGCGCGGATGGACCGACTGTTTGGGGTCACAATGGCCGAGCAGGGCGTTTCCCAGTTGGTGTCAGTTGACCTCAAGAAAGCGGAAACCATGGTCGCCTGACAGCGCGCCAGTATATTGGGCAAGTCTTACTTTGGATCTTTTCGCTCGATCGGTCCGCCAGCTTTTTCCCAGCCGCCAAAGCCGTCTTTGAGATGCGCCGCCTGAAATCCCATATCCTGCAAGGTGGCGACTGAAATCGCTGATCGCCAGCCGGAAGCACAGTGAAAGACAAACTTTTTGTCCTGCGCGAACACGTCTTTGAAATAGGGGCTGTCGGAGTCTACCCAGAATTCCAGCATGCCCCGCGGGCAATGGAAAGAGCCGGGGATGAAACCGCTGCGGTCTCGTTCGCGCGGATCGCGTAAGTCAACGATCTGGACGGTCGGGTCATTTACCATCGCAATGCCATCCGCGGTGTCGATCTCTTCGATACGGGCACGGGCTGCTTCCACCATCTGGGCGGCAGTGGTCTTGAGAGCCATGATATTTCCTTTCTAAAGTTGTGACAACAGGGCGGGTGTGGGCCAGCCATCTACAGGGATACCCAAACGTTCCTGTTCGGCACGGATTGCAGCGCGCGTGCGGACGCCAAGAATACCATCCACGTCCCCCACATCAAATCCGCGCTCTTGCAGTTTAATTTGCAATTGTTTCATCTGCTCTCCGTTCAGACCGGTATCGGGATTACCTGCGTCGAACACCTGCGCGCCCTGCAGGCGGGTTGCGAAATACGCGGCGGTCATCACGTAAGTAAAGCTTTGGTTCCAGTCGAAATACACACGGAAGTTCGGATAGGCGATGAAGGCTGGCCCGTTTCGCCCCTGTGGGATCAGGACAGAACCATCAAGCGCAATATCCAGTGGACCGTTGCGCGGGCTGACCCCCATTGCTTGCCAATCCGCAATGGGTTTGATGGTTTCCAGCCCGGTCTGCGCCCAATCGAATTCGGCAGGCAGCGATACTTCAGCGAGCCACTGCTCACCCGCGCGCCAGCCCAGACTTTGCAGCATTTTTCCGCCGGACATCAGTGCATCTGCAACGGAGGACTTGAGCGAGACAATGCCGTCCCCGTCACCATCCACGCCGTTGTCCAGAATATCGCGGGGCAGCATTTGCACCATGCCGATTTCGCCCGCCCAAGCGCCGGTTGTGGTGGCCGGGTCGAAAGCGCCTCTGGCGAAAAGTTCGACAGCAGAAAATACTTGTGGCCGGAACAATTCGGGGCGGCGGCAGTCATGGGCCAGTGTGACCAGAGCGTTGGCAGTATTGAAATCACCCTGATACGCACCGTAGTCCGTTTCAAACGCCCAGAATGCCAGCAAGACTCCACGGTCTACGCCATATTCCGCTTCGATCCGGTCAAAGACGGCATCATACTTTTGTGCATTGGCGCGGCCACGGTTGATCCGGTCGCCCGAGATGAGGCGGCGCGAAAAATCCACAAAAGGAATCTGGAAAACACCTTGTTTCCGGTCTGCCGCGAGCACAGATTTGTCCAGACGGACGCCTGAAAAGAAGTGGTCGATCGTTGCTGCGTCGGCGCCTTGTGCAATCGCTTCGGCCTTTAGATCAGCGATGAAGGCGCTAAACGAACCACCACAAGGGGTTTCTGAAATGGCGATTGCGGGGACAACGGACAGGACAGCAGCAAAAAGGAAGGAGCGCATAAAATACCTTATTATGTCAGCAGACCAAGGATCAGACTTGCGCCCAACATCACGCCCCATGCCTGCCAAAGGCGCGTGATGGCTGCATCAATTTCCCTCGGGCCGATGTCGTGCGCCCCCGCGGCGTTGACCCATGAAAACTGCTGCATCACGCCATCATAAGCACGCGGCCCTGCAAGCGCCACACCTATGCTGCGCGCCATTGCGGCCTCCGGCCAGCCGGCATTGGGCGAGCGATGCAGGCGGGCATCGTTTCTGATTTGGGGCAATTGGGATAACACGCCGCCCGGCAAGGCGATCAACAGGGCGGTCAGTCGCGCGGGTATCAGGTTTAGTAAGTCATCCAGTCGCGCGGCGGCCCAGCCGAATTCAGCGTGGCGCGGTGTGCGGTAGCCGATCATGCTGTCTGAAGTGTTCACGATCTTGTAGATCAGCAGGCCGGGTAAACCTGCCACCAAAAACCAGAAGGCTGGGGCGATCACGCCGTCGCTCAAATTCTCAGCAGCACTTTCGATGGCGGAGCGGGCGACACTGTCGGCGGGCATATCTTTGGTGTCGCGGCTGACGATCATCGCCACGCTGCGGCGCCCCTGAGTGAGCGAGATGCGCAATCCATCGGACACAGCGTGAACATGTTGGATGAGTGAGCGTTGTGCCAGCAAGATTGCAGTGGTGATAATTTCCACAACTGGCCCGAAGAGGCTGAGACACCAGCCGATGAGGCCTGCAACAGCCACAAGGCCAATGATTGTCAGAACGCCGTTTTTGCGGCGCCCGTTTCCGGTGTTATACTGGTTATCGCACCAGCCCACGGACCGTCCCATCAAAACCGCGGGATGGGGAAGGCGGTTCCACAGCCAATCAGGCTCGCCCAGTATTGCATCCAGCAAAAGCGCGGCAAAAAGGATAAGAGGCAGCGTCACGCAAGAGCCTTTTCCAGCCGTGCCCAGCCGTCCGGGCCCGGCAACCCAAGACGGAGCCAACGCGGGTTATAAGGAAACGCGCGTGTCCAGATGCGATGTTTGGCAAGGGCGGTTTGCCATTCAAGTGAGTCCGACACATCATAAAGGCGGAACAGCGTTGTGCCACCCACGACCTGTGCACCCTTTGTGGTCATAAGGCTGTCAAGCTGCGCGGCGTCCGATGTTAGGCGGGTGCGTGTCTTGGTCGCCCAGTCAAAATCGGTTAATGCCTGTGCGCCGATTTCCAGCGCGGGACCGGAAACAGCCCAGGGGCCAAGATGTTCAGCCAGCGTGGCGCGGGGTGGGGTAGATGGCGTTCCGTGCGTGCCCTTTGCCTGTGCCGCATGTGCAAGCGTAGCGGCAGAGCCGATCGCGAAACCCAGCCTCAGTCCCGCCAAGCCCCAAAACTTTCCAAAGCTCTTTAGTACAACTGTCCCCGGATTTTTCGTAAGGTGAACAAGGCTGTCCTCGGGCGAGACATCGCAGAAGCTTTCATCAATAACTGTCAGCGGCCGCCCGCCCATATGGGAACTGTCCCACAGCCTGCCATCAGGGTTGTTCGGGTGTACGTAGATATGCATCACAGCGTCTTCGGGATCATCGCAGAGCCACACCGCATCGGCGGTTTCCACAGCTGCGGCATGCTCGTTATAGGTCGGACCGGGAATATAAACGCCGCCAGTAAGATTTGTCAGATACGGCATACGTGCAATCAAGGCAGAGGCGCCCGGAGCAGCGACGATCTCGACCCCCTCAGGCACATTCCAGAACGCGCGCGCAGCGGCGAGCAGCTGGTCAAGTGCTGCTGTGTCGGGCAGCGCGGTCCAGCAATCTGGCGACAGCGCGGGAAGGGGATATGGCACCGGATTGATGCCTGTCGACAGATCCAGCCAGTCAGAGCGCGCGCCGCCAAATGTAACCGCTGCAGCATCCAGCCCGCCCCCGTGGTCCCTTTTGGCCTGCATTGCGTAAAATTCTCCGGATTTTGGTATGGGCAATACTGTGCCCGATTGTCGTATCCGACAAAGCGGAATTGCGCAGCGTGATCAAGCACCTTAGACTAATGATATTAAAGACTGACGTTAATAAACTTTAAGATCATATCGGCCGTACGAACCTATTGTTAACAAATTGGTCTCAATCCTGTCAGGGGGCTGAGACTGCTATTCAGATTTTCGAGGAAAAGCTGCCCTATGCATGTGCTGATCGTTGAAAGCCGTTCCGACCTTGGCATGTTGTGGCAGCGCCATCTCCAACGTCAGGGCAATAGCGTTTTGCGTGTAACAACGCAGGAGGCAGCAACGGCCTATCTGGCGGAAAACGAGACTGACATCATTATTTTGGATCTGGTGCTGAAAGAGGGATCAGCGTTGGCTGTGGCGGATTACGCGAATTACCGACAGCCGGAGGCACGAGTGATTTTTGTCACTTCTACCAGCTTTTTCTCGGACGGCTCCATCTTTGCCCATTCCGGCAATGCACGCGCTTTTGTGCCCACCGACACCCCCCCCGAAGATCTTGCCGCGATGGTGGAACACTATGGGGGCGAACGCGGTTAACCGCGCCCGTGGGGGGCGTTGAAATCCAACACAGGATTGATCGGAATGATCCGGTGAGGATTGATGTTCTCGTGGCTGTAATGATAGTGCCGCACGATATGATCAAAATTGACCGTGTCGGCGACGCCCGGCCATTGGTATAGTTCGCGGGTGTAGGCCCAAAGCGCAGGGTAATCGATGATCCGGCGGCGGTTGCATTTGAAATGGAGATGGTAGACCTGATCGAACCGCACCAGCGTCGGGAAAAGCCGCCAGTCAGCCTCGGTCACCTGATCGCCTGTCAGATAACGATGGGTTGAAAGGCGTTTCTCCAGCCAGTCCAGCGTGTCGAACAGCGGAACAACCGCAGCGTCATAGGCCTTTTGCGTGGTTGCAAATCCGCATTTGTAGACGCCGTTGTTAAAGGTGTCGTAGATGCGGTCATTCAAGACTTCGATCGCGTCGCGATCTTTCTCGGGCCAGAAATCCTGCGAATCACCTGTGATGCCGTCAAAGGCGGAATTAAACATGCGGATGATTTCCGAACTTTCGTTGGAAACGATGGTGCCCCCTTGTTTGTCCCAGAGGATCGGCACAGTTACGCGACCAGTAAAAGTGGGATCAACACGGGTATAGATATCCCGGGCAAACGGTAGATCGAACTGACGATCCCCTGTTGCGCCTTCAAAGCTGTCGTCAAATGTCCAGCCATCGCCCAACATATCCGGATGCACAACAGAGACATCTATGTGATCCACCAACCCTTTGATCTGGCGAAAGATCAGGGTGCGGTGCGCCCACGGGCAGGCAAAGCTGACATAAAGATGATATCGGCCCGATTCGGCCTTGAATCCGCCTTTGCCGTCAGGCCCTGCGCTGCCATCGGCGGTAACCCAGTTGCGAAACTGCGCCGCAGACCGTTCAAATGCGCCACCTGATTCCTTGGTTTCGTACCATTTGTCCTGCCATTTTCCGTCAACCAAGAGGCCCATATCGTGTTCCTTTTCCGTCTTTGACACAGATGTAGTGCAAATTGGGTCATATGCCCACTGAGTCCCGCTGCAGAAGCGCCCTGCGCAAATGCACAAACCTGTATGCTGTTGCAAAAGTTTTACTTGATTTCGGTAAGTTATCAGCGAGGCTCGGTATCGGGCCAAGGGGGAGTGACACAATGGAAACAGTTTTTTCCAAAGAAATTCAGGCAGGCCTTGATGCCGCGCGGGTTGCAAGCATGCGCAAGGCAAGCCGTCTGCGTATTGATCTGGATGGTGAGGTTTTTCCTGTCCTGCGGATATCGAAAACAGGTTTTTCGATTGCCATCGGGGACGCGCCAAAGTTGCGGGGGCTGGTCGATCTTTATGACGGGGCCAACCATCTGCTCCAGTGCCTGATTGTGGCACAGGAAGAAGACGGCGGTGAAATGGTGTATGAATTCAAGCGTGCCACGGCAGTGATGGACCGTGCACCCGTTGATTTTGAACGCCGCCGTGATGCACCTGTGGCATTGATTGAAGCTGAGGCGCGCGCGTACTAGGCGCGCGGTCCGATGTACCGATCCTGCCGATATAGGACAGAAATTTGGTCGTTTCTCACGGCTTGAAAGGCCGTGAGAATTGCGCTGAATTGTTGCAAGCAACTTGGGCTGCCGGAGCAGTAGCCCACATGTTACCGACTCCGCACCCTTCCGACCCTCTATTGAAGGTCTTTGAATGCCTCAGCCATCCGATCACAAGCTTCTTGAACACGCGCGCGGGGCGTGGCGATGTTAAAACGCAGGAAACTCTCCCCCCCCTTGCCAAACGTCGGCCCGTGGTTGATCGCAATCTGCGCATCCTGCTGAACGCGGCGGGTGTATTCCTCGCGTGCCATGCCGGTGCCTTCAAAATCGACCCACGCCAGATAAGTCGCCTCAAGCGGCATGGATTTGAGCCCCGGAATGGCGTTGATTGCAGTGTCGAAAAGCTGGCGGTTCCCATCCAGATAGGCCACCAGATCATCGACCCACGCGGCACCCGCCGGCGAATAGGCCGCTGTTGCCATGACCAGGCCAAACGAGTTCGCGGACAGCCCAAGCGCCATCATCCGCGCGCCGAACTTGGCGCGCAATTCGGGGTCTGCGATAATCACATTGCCTGAATGGGACCCTGCGATATTAAATGTCTTGGTCGTTGCGGTCATCATCACGAGACGATCGGTAATGCCGTCGATATGGGCCATGGGAGTGTGGGTATTGCCGGGCATTACCAGATCATGGTGTATTTCGTCCGAGACTAGAATAAGGTCGTGCCGCTTGGCGAAATCAGCAACACCCTGAAGCTCGGCACGGCTCCAGACGCGGCCACCGGGATTGTGCGGCGAACACAGAATGACCATCTTTTCGGCCCCTGTCATCTGCGCATCCCAGGTGTCGAAATCCATTTCGTAGTGACCCGCAGCGTTGGTCAGTTCGCATTCAACCACTTTGCGCCCTGATGCGTTAATGACTTTAGCGAAGGCATGATAGACGGGTGTGAAAAGCACCACGCCGTCTCCTGCCTGCGTAAATGCATCGACACAAATCGCTGTGCCATTCACCAGCCCGTGTGTAGTGAAAATCCAGTCGGCTTCGACCTTCCAGCCATGGCGATTCTGCATCCACCATTGGATCGCGGCCAGATATTTGCTGTCATCCCCGAAATATCCATAAACCCCGTGATCGTGCATCGTCTGCAGGGCGTCCTGCACCACCGTAGGCGGACGGAAATCCATATCAGCCACCCACATCGCGATGCCCGTGTCGCGCGGCACACCGTACAACGCCTCCATCTTGTCCCACTTGGCACAGTGGGTATCGCGGCGGTCGATGATCTCGTCAAAGCTCATGTGGCGTCTCCTGTCAGGGTTTGGCCGCCAACCTAGCGGCAAATGCGCCCGCTGCAAGGCGCTGGTTGCGAAGCGGCATGGCTTGTCTTACATGCAAGCCCATGAAACGTTCTATCCTTCTGCACCCTGACCCGAGACTTAAGAAAACGGCCGCTCCTGTCGCGGACGTGACGGATGAGCTGCGCGCGTTGGGTGATGATATGCTCAAAGCGATGTATGAGGCTCCCGGCATCGGGCTGGCGGCACCACAGGTCGGCATTTTGAACCGCCTGATTGTTCTGGATTGCGTCAAAGAAGAGGGCGAAATGGCGCGCCCGCTGGTGATGTTCAACCCGGAAGTGATCGCATCGTCCGATGAAATGAACACCTACGAGGAAGGCTGCTTGTCCATCCCTGAACAATTTGGCGATGTCACGCGGCCTAAGGTCGTCGATGTACGCTGGATGGACAGATACGGCGCAGAGCAGACAGAAACGTTTGATGGTTTGTGGGCCACCTGTGTGCAGCACGAGATTGACCACCTTGAGGGCAAGCTGTTCATCGATTACCTGAAACCTCTCAGGCGGCAGATGATCACGCGCAAGATGGTCAAACTCAAGCGCGAGCTGGCGCGCGGATGAGCGTGCTGGAGATCCTGCGCTGGCCGGATCCTGTCTTGACCGAGACATGTGCGCCAGTGCTGGAAATCACGCCAGAGATCGAAAAACTGGCCGCTGATATGCTGGAAACGATGTACGACGCTCCCGGCCGTGGTCTGGCGGCGCCGCAGGTTGGTGTGTTGAAACGGGTCTTTGTGATTGATACCGGCTGGAAAGAAGGCAAATCCGACCCGCTGGTCTGCATCAACCCCATGTTGCAGGAAGTCAGCGAGGATCGGGTCGCCGCCGAAGAAGGCTGTCTGTCCATCCCCGGTGTCGTGGCGATGGTCAACCGGCCCGCGCAGGTACAGATGGTCTGGACCGGCCTGAATGGCGGGCGCTATGTTCAGAGCTTCGAAGGTTTCGCCGCCGCTTGTGTTCAGCACGAACTGGATCATCTGGATGGCGTTGTCACCTTTGATCACCTCGATGCCGATACCCGCGCCGCGCTAATTGCTGAGTACAACGCTCAATGACTGTCCGTCCGTTCATTCCCTGGCCGGACAAACGGCTGCGGACAGCAGTCGCTGAAGTTAGCGAGATCACAGATCAAGTGCGCGCAGTCTGGGATGATATGATTGATACGATGGACGCAATGCCCGGCGTCGGACTTGCCGCGCCGCAGATCGGGGTGATGCTGCAGCTCGCGGTGGTGGATGCCTCGGAATCGCGCACCAAACGCATCCGTATGGCCAACCCCAAGGTTCTTGAAGCGTCGGCCAAGATGAACATACACGACGAAGCCAGTCCCAACCTGCCCGGTGTGTCGGCACCGATTTCGCGGCCCCGTGCGCTGTCAGTCAGGTATCTTGATGAGAACGGCGTGATCACGCGGCGCGATTTTGTCGGGCTTGAAGCCACCAGCGTACAGCACCAGATCGACCATCTGGCGGGCCGGATGTATTTTGATCGCCTTAGCAAGCTGAAACGTGACATGCTGCTGCGCCGCGCGCGGAAATTGAACGGGTAAGGTGGGGTTCCAGCCCACCCACTGCCAAAGGAACAGATAATGCGCATCATTTTTATGGGTACGCCTGCGTTCTCGGTTGCTGCACTAGATGCGCTGATTGCAGCGGGTTATGAGATTGTGGCGGTTTATACCCAGCCGCCGCGCCCCGCCGGACGGGGCAAAAAGGACCGCCCCAGCCCTGTGCAGCAACGGGCCGAGGAACTTGGGCTGATCGTGCGCCATCCTGTATCGCTGAAAACGCCGGAGGCGCAGGCCGAATTTTCTGCACTTGATGCCGACATCGCTGTGGTGGTTGCCTATGGGCTGATCTTGCCGCAACCCATTCTGGACGCGCCCGCACGCGGGTGTCTGAACATCCACGCCAGCCTTTTACCGCGCTGGCGTGGGGCAGCACCCATTCACAGGGCGATCATGGCGGGGGATGCAACGACTGGCGTCTGCATCATGCAGATGGAGGCTGGGTTGGATACCGGTCCTGTGTTGTTGCGTCGTGAGACAGCAATTGCCGATAACGAAACCACCGCAGCGCTGCATGACCGGTTGAGCGCCATCGGGGCGCAGGCGGTTGTGGCGGCTTTGTACGGGCTGGACGATCTGGAACCGCAGGTGCAGCCGGAACAGGGCGTGACCTATGCGTCCAAGATAGACAAGGCCGAGGCGCGCATTGACTGGGCGAAACCTGCCACAGAAGTGGACCGCCTGATCCGCGGACTTTCGCCCTTTCCCGGTGCATGGTTTGAACTGGACGGACAGCGCATCAAGGCGTTGGGATCGACGCTTGGTCAAGGGTCCGGGCAACCGGGCGAAGTGTTGGATGGCTCTTTGACGATTGCTTGCGCGCAAGGTGCTGTGCGCCTCACCCGCTTGCAACGGGCTGGCAAGGCTGCGCAGGATGCAGATGTATTCCAGCGCGGGGTTCCTATCGAACCCGGCACATCTTTGGCAGGAGAGTAACATCATGTTTCCCACCATGATTGGCACCATCGTTATTGCGGGGATCGTCGGCTACGTTTCAGAAAAGTCGAATTTCACCCATAATGGAATCCTGCAAAGCATCATCATTTGCGTTGGCGGCGCGCTGTTGTTCTACTTTGTTTCGATCATGTTCCGGATCGGTTTTTCCAGTCCGGGGATCAGCGCAATCGTGTCCTCCATCGGGGCATTGATCATCGTGCCATTCCACTGGCGGCGTTAGGATTATGTTGGTGGCCTAGCTTTTCGGCGGCGTGCTTTTGTACACAGGCAGATGCCAGCCAAAGTGCATTGAGCCAGCCCTTAAAATCCATGTCACGGCAGCACCCGCCAGCAGCGCAAGCGGGGTTTCCAATAGATAGGTGTTACACGTAACAGCAGTGGCCGCGCCTGCAAAAGCGGCCGTGACATAAAGCTCGCCCTGTTTCAGGACCAGAGGGACTTCGCCCACGACCACATCGCGCATCAGCCCACCCATACAGCCGGTGATCATGCCCATCAGCACCACGATGATCGCTGATTGATCCAAGGACAGCGCCACGCCTGCGCCGGCTGCAACAGCCACGGCCAGCGCGAAACTGTCCAGCCAGATCAGTGTCCGCAACCTGCTTTCCAATCGGTGGGCTGTGAAAAAGACGATCAGCGCGGCACCTGCGGCCACGGCAAGGTTGGTCGGATTATCGATCCAGAAAATCGGATTCCGGTCCAGCAAAACATCGCGGATGGTGCCGCCGCCCACTGCCGTCAGGCAGGCGATAAAGGCAAAGCCCACCAGATCAAGCTGCGCACGCGAGGCGACCAGCGCACCGGTGATCGCAAAGACAAGGACTGATGCGTAGTCAAGCAGGCTGAGCAGTGTCATTTCTTGAAAGGTGCCATGCCTGCGCGCGCCAGTTCGTCGGCGCGTTCGTTTTCCGGGTGGCCTGCATGGCCCTTAACCCATTCCCACGTGACTTTGTGGCGGGCGTTGGCCGCGTCCAGACGCTGCCAGAGCTCTGCGTTCTTGACCGGCTTTTTCGCGGCGTTCTTCCAGCCGTTCTTCTTCCAGCCGAAAATCCAGCCGGTGATGCCGTTTTTGACATAATTGCTGTCAGTGACCACGGTGATTTCGGTTTCCCGCTCCAGCGCCTCGAGCGCGTGGATGGCGGCCAGCAGTTCCATGCGGTTGTTGGTTGTCTGCGCCTCGCCGCCTTTCAGCTCGCGTTTCTTGACGATCTTGTCGCCGTCACGCGCCACCATCAACGCGCCCCAGCCGCCGGGTCCCGGATTGCCCGAACAGGCCCCGTCCGTATAGGCATACAGTCTAGGCATGCGCGTGGATCACGATCCAGCCATGGTAGGTCTGATCAAGACCCTTGGATTGTCCGGTCCAGTGCTCAACCGGTGTAAGTCCTGCGTCCGTCAACAACGTCTCCAGTTCTTCGCGGGAGTAGTATTCATAATGCCGGCCCAGTTCGTCGCGTCTGCCGCCCTGTCCCATTTTCATGCCGATGAAGAAAACACCACCCGGTTTCAGAGATTTTTGAAGGGCTGCCAAGTGCCGGGGCATATCTGCGCGAGGGGCGTGCAGCAAAGAGAAGCTGGCCCAGATGCCATCATAAAGGTCACTGCCCGTGATGTCGTCAAAGACCCCGACGCGGGCGGTAATGCCAGCCATATCGGTGATGCGGGCCACCATCTCGGTCGAGGCGTCCAGTGCATCCACATGCAAACCCGCATCTGCCATCATCACGGCATACCCGCCCGGCCCGCAGCCCAGATCAAGGACCGTGCCGCCTTTCTGGCAGGCAGCGACAAATTTGGCAATCAGGGGGTCCTTAGCGGCATACTCGGTCATCATGGCCACATAATCGTCGGCCTGTGCGTTGTAGACATCCAGCGTTTCAGGGTCGCTCACGCCCATACCCCGATGGCAAGACAGATCAGCACGACCAGCGTGAGCGGCACCCGCAGCGCCATCCACCATTCAGGGCACAGGGACCAACGGTGAAAGGCGTAATCAAGCAGTAGCAGACCTGAAAATCCGATCATAAGATTGATCAAAGCGGCATCCGCCTGCGCGCCGGGGTTAAGGAAGACCCACAGCGCCGGAACCACAGACAATGCAAAAGCAGCGGTGCCCTGCATGCCGGGTGCCGTGGTCGCGAATCCCCAAAGCGCGCCGGACATGAAGCACAGGATTATCACCCCATAGCGCAGCATGATCAGTGGTCCGTCAGTGCCGTTAAGAAAGGAAAAACCACCAGCACCGGCATTCAGATACTCAAGTGAAAGCATCGCGCCAGTTATGAAGGGGGCCAGACCTGCGATGCCCAGTAAAAGGGCAGCGGGAGGGATACGGTTCATACGCGCTCCGATGCAGGACGGGCTGCGCGGACACCGACGAAAGTGGTCGGAGGGATTTGAAATGTGATCAATGGAAAATACCTCAGTTAATATATCCCAACATTATCGAACGCCTGAAGCTGCAAAGCAAACGGGAAACGCATCGGAGTTTTATATCCGGTGGGTTGGAGCTATGGAAAAGAAGACATTCGCGGGATCGGTAGCGAAAACGGCTAGGCGGTCTCACGCAGTACGCGCGGCACTTTGAATTCAACGTTTTCCTGAGCGGTTTCAACCAGTTCCTGCGTCACATCGAACCGGGCATGAAAGGCGTCGATCACTTCATTGATCAGCACTTCGGGGGCGGAGGCGCCTGCGGTGATACCCATTGATGTGATCCCCTCAAGGCTGCGCCAGTCGATATCGCCGGCGCGCTGAACCAGTTGCGCATAGGCACAGCCCGCACGCGCACCCACCTCCACAAGCCGTTTGGAATTTGACGAATTGGGTGCCCCCACGACCAGCATGGCATCGCACTTGGGGGCCATTGCCTTGACCGCTTCCTGTCGGTTGGTGGTGGCATAGCATATGTCTTCTTTGTGCGGGCCGATTATCGCGGGAAATCGGGATTGCAAAGCAACGACGATATCGGCGGTATCATCCACGCTGAGCGTTGTCTGGGTGACATAGGCCAATTGTTTGGGGTCGCGCACCTGTACGCTTGCCACATCTTCCGGAGTTTCCACCAGCAGCACGTCACCGTCGGGCAGTTGCCCCATCGTGCCGATGGTTTCAGGGTGGCCCGCATGTCCGATCATGATCATTTGCAGGCCTGCATCCGCATGGCGCTGGGCCTCGATGTGCACTTTGCTGACCAAAGGACAGGTGGCATCGACATAGACCATATTGCGCGCCTGCGCGGCATTGGGCACCGATTTGGGTACGCCGTGGGCGGAAAAGATAACCGGGCGGTCATCGGGACAGTCGCTCAGTTCCTCGACAAAAACCGCCCCCTTGTCGCGCAAGCCATCGACGACAAATTTGTTATGCACAATCTCGTGGCGCACATAGACTGGCGCGCCCCACTTTTCCAAGGCCATCTCAACAATTTTTATGGCGCGATCCACGCCCGCGCAAAACCCGCGCGGGGCGGCCAGATAAAGAGTCAGGGGTGGCTTGGTCATGGATAACTCCGGGCGCTGTCAGGTGTCTGTCCGATGCCGACATAGCTAGTCGTTGAGCGGGGCAGGGTCCAGTAGAGGCGGCGATCAGCCGCGGGGCTGGTAGATCAGCGCGGCGGCCTGCGCGCGGTTGGTCACACCCAGTTTTCGATAGGCGGCTTTGGCGTAGTCCGAAATGGTATGCACTGAAATGCCACACAGGTCGGCTGCATCACGTCGACTGTGGCCGTGTGATAGTAAATAAATCACTTCGCGTTCTCTGGGGCTGAGGCCATCAAAGACATCGGGCAGTTCCGGCGCCAAGAGAGGCTCGCGAAAGTCCTCCGATGGCGCGCTGGCTTCCTGCTCGACCAATTCGTCAATTCGACGATGGACCAGCAGACAAAAGAGCCGGACTTCCTCGCGGCGCGGAAAGACACGCTCCATAAACGTTGCACGATCCAGCCCGGTGCCGACGATAAAACCCCCGAACCTCTCCCTGTTTTCCAACCGCATTGGTAACGCGAGAGCTGCGGTAATGCCTGCGACGCCTGCGCGTTCAATAAATGCCAGCTCAGCCGGTTCGAGATAAGGATGCAAGTCTACGAACTCAGTGCCGATTGGTTTGATTTCATACGAATCGCAGGCGTAACGCAGGAACGGATCGTCCTGTGGAGGACTGTCGCGATAGATTTCGGGCAAGGTGCAGCGCAGGTAGGGATTCTGGAATTCCGAATCAACAGTCAGGTAGATCGCATGATCAAACCCAAAGGTAGCAAGCGTTTCCACTACACCGTTCCAAAGGGCCTCGGCGTCGGTGGTCTTTTCAAGACGAGCCGCGTGTTTAATGAGCATACTGTCTCCACCCCCCCCGTTTCAGGGGATCGTTAACAAAACCATACACATGTAAACACGTCCGGGGGAGCGCAGTAAGACCTGCGTTGATTTTTCAGCCTCTGCAATTTTATAATGCAGACACGTCGATTGCTTCACAGTAATCGGCGTGTTTTTTCGGAAAGGAATTTATTCAGCTTCTACAGCGCTGCGCGCTTCGGCAGGATGTTCACGCGGCGGGCGGCCGATGACATCGCGAAGGTCGTCGAGCTCGATAAAGTTGTCTGCCTGGCGGCGCAGATCGTCGGAGATCATTGGCGGCTGGCTACGGATTGTCGATACAACCGAGACGCGAACCCCTTGGCGTTGCAGGCTTTCTGCCAGTGGGCGGAAATCACCGTCGCCGGAGAAGATCACGATGTGATCCACACGCGGTGCAAGTTCCATAGCGTCCACGGCCAGTTCGATATCCATGTTGCCCTTAACTTTACGGCGACCCATGCTATCGGTGTATTCTTTCGCCGGTTTCGTGACCATCGAATAGCCATTGTAGTTCAACCAGTCGACAAGGGGGCGGATCGGAGAATATTCGTCGTTCTCCAACAAGGCGGTGTAGTAGAAGGCGCGCAGCAACTTGCCGCGGCGCATGAATTCCTGTCGCAGCAGCTTGTAGTCGATGTCAAACCCGAGCGTCTTGGCGGCAGCATAGAGGTTGGAACCGTCAATGAAGAGCGCCAGACGCTCGTCTTTATAAAACATTTTCAAAGTCCTTTCAGCGGGCGTCGCCAAATCAAATTTTGTATACTACCGTTTCGGCTTTAAGCGAGCCAACTCATTCAGAAACCCGCGTCCCTTGGTTGGAGCGCATAACTAGGCTTTTTCTACTGACCTGCAAGCCTAGTCATGGGGAAAACGGCAAGGGACCGCTCAATAATGGACCAAACAATGCTAATTGGACTGGGCGGTAACCTGACGTCACCTAATGGTGGGCCTGAAATTGCACAGAAGATAGCCCTAAAATCGTTAGAGGAGCAAGGTGCGGTGATTCGCGCCATCAGTCCATTTTATCACACTCCTGCCTATCCTGAGGGGATCGGACCGGATTTTGTCAATTCGGCGGCGAAAATCGGCGCAGATTGGTCACCACAGGAGATGCTGTCACGTTTGCATGGGCTTGAGGCCGCTCTGGGTCGGGTGCGGGACGCGCGTTGGGGGCAGCGAACGTTGGATCTGGATCTGATTGCGTGCGGCGATATGGTTTTGCCTGATCTCGGAACATATGAACATTGGCGCAACCTTAAGTTTAGCGCGCAAGCGGACAGCGCCCCTGATACCTTGATCCTGCCGCACCCCAGAATGCAGGACCGCGCCTTTGTACTGGTGCCTCTTGCTGCTATCGCCCCGGATTGGGTGCATCCGGTCATCGGCCGCAGTGTGGCGCAAATGCTTGCTGACCTACCGCCGGAAGACGTAGAGGGTGTCAGGCAAATACCTTCGACAAAGTCATAACAAATGTCCATTCTGCCGCAAGAGTCCCAGCAATTGCGCTTGTAAATCCGGTCAAAGCCACCTAAGTACCCGACTCTTGGCAGAACCCCGTAGTATTGGAGCATTTCATGGCCCGCGTTACCGTTGAAGATTGTGTTGATAAGGTCCCTAATCGTTTTGACCTTGTCATGCTTGCCGCCCACAGGGCGCGCGAAATCTCTGCCGGTTCTGCGGTCACTGTTGATCGCGACAACGACAAGAACCCTGTTGTTTCCCTGCGCGAGATTGCGGATGAAACACAATCTGCCGATGCGCTGCGTGAACGTCTGATCGAAAGCAACCAGACCCAGATCGAGGTTGACGAACCCGAAGAAGACGCAATGGCGCTTTTGATGGGTGCGGAGCAGGACAAGCCCGAAGAAGACAGTATGTCTGAAGAAATGTTGTTGCGTCAGTTGATGGCTGCTCAAGGGCAAGGCTGAACGCTTTGCCAAGTCTGACGTTTTGAAAGCCTAGATCACATGGCAGATGGCATAAGCAACGCCAACATCACTGCCGATGAACTGGTCGCTCTTGTCCAGGCCTACAATCCTAAAACCAACGAAAAACGGCTCCGTGATGCCTTTGCCTATGGTGAAGATAAGCACGAGGGCCAGTTTCGCCATTCGGGGGAACCGTATTTCACGCACCCCGTGGCGGTTGCTGCGATTCTGACGCAACAGCAATTGGATGATGCCACGATCATCACTGCCCTGCTGCACGATACAATAGAAGATACCAGCGCGTCTTACAGGGAAGTCGAACATCGGTTCGGCAGTGAAATCTCGGAACTGGTGGACGGGGTCACCAAGTTGACCAACCTGCAACTCAACTCAAACGAGACCAAACAGGCCGAGAATTTTCGTAAGCTTTTCATGGCCATGGCCAAGGACATGCGGGTTATTCTGGTCAAACTTGCTGACCGCCTGCACAACATGCGCACGATCAAGTCGATGCGACCCGACAAGCAAATCCAGAAGGCCCGCGAGACGATGGATATTTATGCCCCGCTTGCCGGGCGTATGGGTATGCAGTGGATGCGCGAAGAACTGGAGGATCTGGCATTTCGCGTCCTCAACCCCGAGGGCAGAGCCAGCATCATCCGCCGTTTCATAACCCTGCAAAAAGAGACCGGCGATGTGGTGCAAAAGATCACCGGCGATATGCGGGCGGAATTTGAAAAGGCAGAGATCGAGGCAGAGGTCTATGGGCGCGCCAAAAAGCCTTACTCGATCTGGCGCAAGATGGAAGAAAAAGACCTGAGTTTCAGCCGCCTGTCTGACATCTACGGGTTTCGCATAATTACCGGCAGTGAAGAAGACTGCTATCGCGCGTTGGGCGCGATCCACCGTCGTTGGCGTGCGGTCCCGGGGCGGTTCAAAGATTATATCAGCCAGCCCAAATCCAACGGATACCGCTCCATTCACACCACCGTGTCGGGCCGGGATGGCAAGCGGGTTGAAGTGCAGATCCGCACGGGTCAGATGCATGACGTTGCGGAAACGGGCGTGGCCGCACATTGGTCTTATCGCGACGGTGTGCGCTCCAAAAACCCCTTTGCGGTTGATCCTGCCAAGTGGATCAGCCAACTGACCGAACAGTTTGATGCCGAAGAAGATCACGAGGATTTTCTCGAAGCGGTCAAGCTTGAGATGTACGCAGATCAGGTCTTCTGCTTTACCCCCAAGGGGGACGTGGTCAAGCTGCCGCGTGGAGCCACACCGATTGATTTCGCCTATGCCATTCATACCCGAATCGGCAACGCCTGTGTGGGCGCAAAGATCGATCACATGCGCGTTCCGCTCTGGACCCGCGTCAAGAACGGTCAATCAGTTGAAATCATTACCGCACAAGGCCAGACGCCGCAGGTCACCTGGCTGGATATCGCCACGACGGGCAAAGCAAAAAGCGCAATCCGCCGGTCTCTGCGCGAAGTGGATCGTGAACGTTTTATCAAACTAGGACAGGAACTTGCGCGCTCGGCCTTTGCCCGCGTCGGCAAAAGGGTTACCGACAAAGTGTTGCGCACCGCAGCCAAGAACATGCGGTTGAAAAGCGCGGACGAAGTCCTTGCGCGGCTTGGATCTTCGGAATTGTCGGGGCGTACAATTGTACAGGCTGTCTATCCGGATATTCGGCCCAAGAAGAGCGAACAGATTGATGCTGAACGCGCAGTTGTGGGGCTGGAACCGGGGCAGGGGTTTGACCGCGCGTCCTGCTGTAACCCGCTGCCCGGAGAGCGCATCGTCGGCATCACATTTCGCGGCAAAGGTGTAACGGTGCACGCCATTGATTGTGACCGCTTGTCCGATTACGAGGACCAGCCCGAACGCTGGATAGACCTGCGCTGGCACGATGGCACCCATCCAGCCGTCTACGGAGCCGTGATTGATGTCACGCTGGGCAACGGCGCTGGTGTATTAGGGCGCATCTGCACCTTGATTGGTGAGGCATCTGCCAATATCTCTGATATGGAATTTCTGGAACGTCGGCCTGACTTTTACCGTCTGCTGATCTATGTCGATCTACGGGACATTGAACACCTTCATTCCCTCATAACGACGTTGGAGGCCGAAAACGATGTGGCCGCCATTTCCCGCGCACGTATCAAGGATGCCCGACCCCAGCCGAGACACCGGCCTGACTGAAACCATAGAACGAAACTGCATGATCTGGACATCTGAGACGTGATCTTCAAACGCCGCGATCCAAAACCAACGCTGCGCGCGATTGCCGAGTTCCTGTGGCCGCGCGGTGGTTGGGCGCGGGCGTTTCACTATGTCAAACATCGCATGCGGCGCTTGCCGGACAGTCCTGAGCGGATCGCCCGCGGGATATGGGCAGGCGTTTTTACCGCTTTTACCCCCTTTTATGGCATGCACTTTATTGTCGCGGCGATAGTCGCGCGGATCATGAAAGCCAATATGCTGGCCGCCCTGATGGGCACGTTTTTCGGCAACCCGCTGACGTATGTACCGATCGGCGTTGCGGCCCTGCAAACCGGTCACTGGCTGCTGGGCACCCGCATGTCCGAGGGCGTGCAGCGGTCCTTTGGCGGCAAATTTGCGGATGCTGGCAGTGATCTTTGGTTCAATTTTATCGCGATTTTTACGGAGTCGCGCGCCGACTGGCACGGGCTCAGCGTGTTCTGGACCGAGGTGTTTTACCCCTATCTGATCGGAGGGATCCTGCCCGGCATCATTTGCGCGTCAATTTCCTATTACCTGATGGTGCCGTTGATCCGCGCCTATCAGAAGCGCCGCAAGGGCATGATCAAAAAGAAATTCGAATCGCTGAAGGCCAAGGCAGAAAGTGGCAAGGCGGTCAAAAAGAAGAAGGAACAGCACGGTGGGTGAAAAACTTCGGCTGGGTGTGAACATCGACCATGTGGCGACCGTGCGAAACGCGCGGGGCGGGGCGTATCCTGATCCGCTGCGCGCTGCGCTTATCGCCGAAGCTGCGGGGGCGGATGGCATCACCGCCCATCTGCGCGAAGATCGCCGCCACATCTCGGACGGCGACATAGACGGCCTGATGGAAGTGCTGTCGATCCCGCTCAATTTCGAGATGGCCGCCACAGACGAAATGCAGAAAATCGCGTTGCGCCACAAACCCCACGCCGTTTGCATTGTTCCCGAAAAGCGCGAGGAACGCACCACCGAAGGCGGCCTTGAAGTCGCACGCGAGGAAAACCGCCTGGCCCATTTCATCGCTCCTCTGCGGGACGCGGGGTGTCGCGTGTCGATCTTTATCGCGGCGGATATGCGCCAGATCGAGGCTGCCAACCGAATCGGTGCCGAAGTGATCGAGTTGCACACGGGTGCCTATTGCGATGCCTTTGCCGAAGGCCGTTGGCCGGATGCGCAAAAGGAACTCACGGCGCTTTCTGAAATGGCCAAATTTGCTCATGATCTGGGACTTGAGGTACATGCAGGTCACGGGCTGACCTATGACACTGTATCCCCCGTTGCGGCGTTCCCGGAAGTGCGGGAGCTCAACATCGGGCATTTCCTGATCGGCGAGGCGATTTTTCTGGGGCTCGAGCCCGCTATTACAGAGATGCGCAAACTGATGGACGATGCGCGGTCGGAGTGATTTGTCACAGCGGCAATCGTTGACCCTGTCTGGATTTTACCGCTGCTATCAACACCAATCCGGCAAGTATCGCCACGATCACATAGGATATCCATGCGCCCAACGGCGAGCCCAAGAGCCACAACAGCAATGAACTGAGGCCAAGCCAGGGAATTGCGAGTGCGGTTACCAGGAACCAGCGGCTATGTCCGAAATCTGCACCTGGCCCCATTTGGGCCGCGTTATAGTTCAAGCCTTTTTCTTTGGGATCGTATTTGAGGTCGCCGTAATTTCCGGCATCCAGATAGGTCATGTCAAATATCCTTGAGATGACGCCCCGGTTGTCGAAATACGCGGAATGGGATTTGCCCGGATTGGGAAAATGCAGGTTGGCGACATGTACGTTGTCCACTCGCGCTGACAGGGATTTGGTGCCAACAGGGGATTGCAGGCTGCCGCTAATGATGTCGGCCTCGTCGTAGAAGTTGACCCAATGCACGTAGGGTTTCTGATTGCGGGCAAATGGCACGTTCGAAATGTCGCCGCGCAGTGTCTCGATTACCCGTGTGTAGCGGTGATAGTCGCTGCGGTAGCTTTCAAAGAAATAATTGATCTTGTCGATGGGGCTGGCCATCGTGACAAAATGCCGGATCTTGTCGAGCCGGATCGGCCCCCCGATGGGATCCTGTGCATTGGTCGCGCGATTGTCGCGTGCGACTGACAAAAGTGTGTCATGTGCCACGCTGGTGCCAAGCGAATGGCTGATCACGATCACCCGCTTGCAATTTTCATCCGCCAAAACATGTTTCATGAGGCCGGTGCCCATCGCCATGACACGCTTTCGCCGCTGGTGCTTCAGGTCGGTTTCCTCGTATGTGGCCCACGCCTCAACGTCGCCCATGTAATCTACCAGAAAGCGCCCTAATCCCAGGGCCATGATGACGCCCAGCACAAGACCTGCAGCAGTTGAGAGCGACGGCGACAGGGACTCACCGAGAATGCTTTTGAACAGGAAGTTGCTTTTCGAAAGAAGCGGCGCTTCCAGAATCAATGTCATCAGCTGAAGCGTCGACCAGACCAGCAAGCCCGACACTAACGCCAAAGCCAGCAGAATGCTTGCGATTCCAAAGGCATTCTTGAATTCCGTGCGGCGGTAGTGTGAAACCCAGGCATCGGCCAGCGCCCGCTGTTGCCCTGCAGTGACCGGGTCGTCCTTGTTTTCCTCAGCAAGAAACGCCTGAAATTCGTCAAAGGTACCCTTTTTGTACCTGCGTTTGGCGCCCAAACCCTCAAAATCACCATAGGCGCGCAGCAACTTGTCAAAATCCTGTTGCTCGGTGCCTTCCGGCCAGCTGTCGCGTCGGTCAGCGAGGTTTGCCAGGGCTGACCGACGCAGCCGCTGACGCTCGCGCCAGACGGTGGTGAGGGTTTGCCAGGGCCGGATGCTTTGACGCAGAATCCATAAGGCGACCCTGCGTGCGGAGCTTGATCCGGCCATGATCGGCGCCCAATAGGCCTCATAATACCGGACCTCCGTATTGTTTTCGTATTTGTTTTCACCGTCGGGCGCATAGCGGGTCCGGATATAGGTTACAGTTTCATCACTGTTCATTCGAAACGGCTCAACTTTGGGTTTGATACCCGAGAGAAAGCCTCTGCTGTTGCCCCTCTCGCGGTGTTCGTTGGAGAGATAACTGTCGACGGAATCGATCAGACGGCTGGTTTCCTCGTACCGCCGCTGGCTTCCCATACCGTGGAAATAAATCACCGAAACATGGCCGTCGGACGCGGCCGCCGCAGGAGTAGTGGTCATGATGCGCCTCCTCAAATAGATCACCTGAAAAAAATTGGTCAGTGTAATCCTGCAATCTTAGCGAACTGATCGAGTTTGCGGCAAGAAAGTTTTCTCGCCATGGGTGAACAGGTTTGCCATTCCCTGCCATCCTGTGTCAGTTCTCTGGGATGCTTGAAAACTTCCAGATATGGCGAGGCTGTCGTTCGCATTGCAGAGGCGGAATCGCCCTATGATCCTTGGGATTGGCACTGATCTGGCGAACATTGATCGTATTCAAGGGACTCTGGACCGTTTCGGCGACCGCTTCCGAAACCGCGTGTTCACCGAGGTGGAACAACGCAAGGCAGAGCGCCGCAAGGACGTGGCAGGTACATACGCCAAACGTTGGGCCGCCAAGGAGGCATGTTCCAAGGCGTTGGGGACGGGTTTGCGTATGGGGATCAGTTGGCGGGATATGGCCGTCAGCAATCTCTCAACCGGGCAGCCAGTGATGGCCGTAACCGGATGGGCCGCTGAACGGTTGGCCGCGATGACACCAGAAGGGCATGAGGCGATCATTCATGTAACGTTGACGGATGATCACCCTTGGGCGCAGGCATTTGTCGTCATTGAGGCGCGATTGTCAGTGAGCGGCGGTGGACCTGCTACTCGCCATCCCGGGGCAGGCGACACGTAAGGTGGGCATCTTGACCACCCGCCGACGCATGCAGCCTACCTTGACAGTGCCGCCCACCCTGCGCATGTAACCCCAAACGAGCAAAGAGGATGTGCCCAGTGGCCGCCAAAGAAAAATCCGGCAACCCGATCATCGAAACCATCAAGACAATTGTCTATGCCCTGCTGATCGCCGGTATCTTCCGCACCCTGTTTTTTCAGCCTTTCTGGATCCCCTCCGGCTCGATGAAGCAGACGCTTCTGATTGGCGATTTCCTCTTTGTGAACAAGATGGCTTACGGGTATTCCTATGCCTCTTGTCCCAGCTTGATGTTGCCGCGTTTCGGCATTGAAATTGATGCCAAGGACGTTTGCGGTGCCTTTGACGGTGACAACGGGCGTTTTTGGGGTGGCGAGCCGCAGCGCGGCGATGTGGTGGTGTTCCGCCATCCTGTTTCGGGACGCGATTACATCAAGCGTCTGATCGGTCTGCCCGGAGACAAGATCCAGATGAAGGCAGGGGTGTTGAACATCAACGGTCAACCGGTTGAGGTGCGCGATGATGGTGTGTTTGAAGAGTTGATGGAGCCGCAAGGCCCTCAGGGTCTGCGCCCGCGGTGTGAAAACGGGCCGGTCGGTGCTGGTGGAATCTGCAAGAAAAGCCGCCAGATCGAAACCCTGCCCGGTGGTGTCAGCCATCCTGTCCTGAACATTGCCAATCAAACCTCTGACCGGACAGGCATTTATTCCGTCCCGGAAGGATACTATTTCTTCATGGGCGACAACCGCGACAATTCAGCGGACAGCCGTCTGGCGCAGCAGGCAGGCGGCGTCGGTTTTGTGCCGTATGAAAACCTCATCGGGCGTGCTGACCGCATTATGTTCAGCTCTGCAGGCCGGTCAATGCTGTTTTTCTGGACGTGGCGCAGTGATCGGTTCTTTAAGGCCGTGAAGTGAAGTTGAGCGGCGATCTGCAAGCCTTCGAGGCGCGCATCGGGCACAAATTTACCACGCCTGAATTGCTCAGTCGCGCAGTTACCCATGCCTCCATGTCCTCGGCCAACCGGGACGATAATCAGCGGCTCGAATTTCTGGGCGATAGGGTGTTGGGGTTGGTCATGGCCGAAGCACTGCTTGCGCTTGACCCGTCTGCCACCGAAGGACAGTTGGCACCGCGTTTCAATGCATTGGTGCGCAAGGAAACCTGCGCGGATGTCGCGCGTGAGGTCGATCTGGGCACGGTCCTGAAGCTTGGTCGCTCCGAGATGATTTCAGGCGGGCGGCGCAAGCTGGCGTTGTTGGGCGACGGAATTGAAGCCGTGATTGCCGCCGTCTATCTCGATGGCGGGTTTGACGCGGCAAAGTCTCTGGTGTTGAGATTGTGGGGCGCAAGGGTCCAAAGCGTTGAAGAAGATGCGCGCGATGCCAAGACTGCCTTGCAGGAATGGGCGCAGGCGCGCAAAATGGCCCCGCCGAAATACGTCACGACAAACCGCAGCGGGCCGGACCATGCGCCGGTTTTTACCATCGCGGCCGAACTCGATAACGGTGCCAAAGCCAGTGCCACCGCGCCCTCAAAACGTGCCGCCGAACAGGCCGCCGCCGCCACGCTATTGGCGCAGTTGGAGAATGAATAACATGACAACGAGCGCATCGGACGAGACACGCGCAGGCTTTGTTGCCCTGATCGGAGAGCCGAACGCAGGCAAGTCCACCCTGTTGAACCGGATGGTCGGTGCGAAGGTGTCTATTGTCACTCACAAGGTTCAAACGACGCGCGCGCGCATTCGTGGGGTCGCAATGGAGGGCCAGAGCCAGATCGTTTTCGTCGACACCCCCGGCCTGTTCCAGCCACGCCGACGGTTGGACCGTGCGATGGTTGCCGCCGCGTGGGGTGGGGCCGCGGACGCGGATGTCGTCGTGCTGCTGGTTGAGGCGCACCGCGGTGTCAGCGAAGGGGTGGAGCGTATTCTGGAGGGGCTCGTCGACATCGGTAAGGGCCGTAAGGTGGCGCTGGCGATCAACAAGATCGACCGTGTCGAGGCGCCGGTGCTGTTGGGTCTTAGCAAGGATCTGAACGCCCGGTATGACTTTGTCGAAACATTTATGATATCCGCAGAGCGGGGGCACGGTGTGGACACCCTGCGCCAATGGCTTGCGGGGCAAGTGCCACAGGGACCGTGGTTGTATCCTGAAGACCAGATTGCGGACCTGCCAATGCGCAATATCGCCGCAGAGATCACGCGCGAAAAGCTGACGCTGCGTTTGCATCAGGAGTTGCCGTATCAATTGACCGTCGAGACCGAGAACTGGGAAGAGCGCAAGGATGGGTCCTGCAAGATTGATCAACTGATTTACGTGGTTCGTGACGGGCACAAGGGCATCGTGCTGGGCCACAAAGGCGAAGCGATCAAGCAGGTCGGCAAGGCCGCCCGTGAAGAACTTGAAGAGTTTCTGGGGCGCAAAGTGCATCTGTTCTTGCAGGTCAAAGTCCGGCCCAATTGGTTGGACGAGGCAGAGCGTTATACCGAGATGGGTCTGGATTTCAAAGATGGGAATAGCTGAGTCTATCTCCAACCGACCCTTCGGGGCGGTTCCTGACCCAATCGGAAGCAGGCGGTCTGCGTGCCCCGTCTGACCGCACGATTCTGGGTTGATGCCTATCTGGCACGGTTGCGGGTGTATGATATTCCTGCGTTTGTTGTTGCGCATGGTGATGATACCGGCGGTGCGGTGCTGGTCAAACTGGCGACGCTCGATGGGCAGGCGATTGTCTTGCAGCGCTCTTTTGATTTGCTGACAGGTGATCGCCGTTGGGTCGAACTGACCAAAGGCGCGGAGCGGGATGTCGATGATGCAATAACCCGCCAGCGCGGCTTTGATCCCGATCTATGGGTGATTGAGGTCGAGGACCGTCAAGGCCGGCATTTGCTGGATGACGAAGGGCTTGGCTGATGGAATGGCGCGATCAGGGTATCCTGCTGAGCGTGCGGCGCCATGGGGAAACCTCGGCTATTATTGAAGTGTTCACGCCTGAACAGGGCCGCCATGCTGGTGTCGTGCGCGGGGGGACCAGCCGCAAGATAGCGCCTATTTTACAGCCCGGTGCCCAGCTTGACGTGGTTTGGCGCGCGCGGCTCGAAGCACATATCGGCAGTTTCACCGTGGAGCCGGTGCGCAGCCGCGCAGCAATCGCGATGGGGGACAGGATGACGCTGGCCGCGTTGAATACTGTTACAGCTTTGTTGTCGTTTTGCCTGCCGGAGCGGGAGCCCCATGCTGCGTTGTATCAACGCACGCAAGCCTTGTTGGATCTGTTGGACCAGCAGGAGGTCTGGCCGCTGGCTTACCTTCAGTGGGAGGTGAAGCTGCTTGAAGAAATGGGCTATGCGTTGGACCTGACTGCCTGTGCGGTCACGGGAGCGACCGAGGGATTGTGCTATGTTTCGCCCAAATCAGGTCGCGCGGTATCGCTCGAGGGTGCCGGGGAATGGGCGGACCGGATGCTGCCGCTGCCGGATGTGTTGCGCGGTTTGGGCGAGGCCGAGGATGCAGAGATTGCACAGGCTTTCGTTACGACAGGTTATTTTCTCGAAACACACTTGGCGCGGGATCTGGGGGACAAGCCGTTGCCGGAGGCGCGTGCACGGTTTGTAGAGGCCTTCAGCCGTCGGATGTCTGCCGCGCAGTCAGGCACAGACACATCATAGGGCCAGTACGGTATCGACCAGCGTGTCAAATGTAGCGTTTCGGGTTTTCGCGTCTTGGGACAACTGTGGAAGGCCAATCAGGGCAGCTTGCAGCGCGCGGGCGAAATTCGGGTTCGCGAGACCTAGCTCGCGCAGAAGCAGGCTCAAATAGGTCAGCCGTTCGCTGTCCAGACTGTTTAGTGCCTGTGTGACGTCGAGATTACTATGAGCCCAGACCCTCAGGGCGGTTTCGGTTCGATCGTCCAGCACATTGCGGCCAAAATCACGCAGGCGTTGATCAGGTGCGGTTGTCGCAGCGACAGCATGCAGCAGGTCAGCCATCGCGCGTGCGCGCCACGATTCAATCAGCGCGGCGTGGAATGCGGGCACATCTTTGAAATGCCAGTAAAAGGACCCCTTGGTAGTGCCAATCTGACGGGCCAGCGGTTCAGCCGCCAAGGCAGTCGGACCCTTCGTTTGAAGGGCGACAAAGCCGGCATTCAGCCAGATCTCAGGAGTCAGGCGGGTTGTTTTCATGGCCAATCCATATTCCTTGCGCGGGGCTGAGACAAGGTTGGGCAGGGGGGTCAAATCCGACCTGTCGTGTCGTTGCTGAAAAAGCAGGCATTTGACAGCCAGTGTTGAGGTGCACATATGCTTGCCCCCCGCGCCCCCTTAGCCCTGACACACCTGCCAATCCCGAAGGTGCGCGACTTTGCCATTTTGGCGGGGCTTGAGGCCGGCGTGCGTGGCACGCTGATGTCCGTAATGCCGCTGGTGATCTATCGTGCCTTCGGGGATGCTGAGACGGTCAGCCGGATCTATCTGGCAGTGGGTGTCGTGTCTCTGCTTTTCGGCTTGATGGTGCCCACTATTGCTGCGCGGCTGTCACGTCGGTGGATGTATACACTTGGGTCAGCGCTGTATCTGATCGGGGTCGGGCTAGCGATGTCTGGCCTCGCGGTGCTCGCTCCGTTTGCGTTGGCATCGCTAAGTCTCGCCACCGTAACTGTCGCTGTTTGTCTGAACGCCTATGTTCTGGACTACGTTGAGCGGGTTCAATTGGGGCGCTCCGAAACACTGCGGCTTGTCTACAGCGGGCCAAGTTGGGCCGCGGGGCCGTTGGTGGGTGTCTGGCTGTTGAACTGGTGGCCACCCGCGCCGTTTCTGTTGGCCGGGTGTTTTGCTTCGGCGCAGATTTTCATGTTTTGGCGGCTGCGTCTGGGCAATGGCAAGATGATCGCACGTGCGCGCGGACCTTCGCCATCGCCGCTGGTCTTTCTGGCGCGCTTCGTGGCACAGCCGCGGCTGGTGGCGGGATGGCTGTTTGCGGTGATTCGGTCCTGCGGATGGTGGGTCTATGTGGTGTATCTGCCGATCTATTGCGTAGAACGGGGGTTGCCTGAAACGGCAGGTGCGGCGGCTTTATCCGCGGCGAACATGACGTTATTTGCCGCACCCGGTTTGCTGATCCTCGTTCGCCGCCTCAGCGTGCGTTTGTCGGTTATGGGTGCATTTGGTATAGGCGGCAGCCTGTTTGTGTTGGCGTGGCTGCTGTCTGATTTGCCGTGGGTTGTGGTGCTGGTGCTGTACCTCGCATCGGTCATGCTGATCATGCTGGATGTGTGCGGCGGCCTGCCGTTCCTGATGGCCGTAAAACCGTCGGAACGGACGGAAATGTCGGCTGTATATTCAAGCTTCCGCGATGTGTCGGGTATTTTGACTCCGGCGGGTGCGGCGCTCGTGTTGATGGTGATGCCGCTGGCGGGCGTATTTGCCGTCTGTGGTGCCGCGATGTGCGGGGCAGCAGTACTGGCGCGGGGGTTGCACCCGCGCCTTGGTGCCGCAAGAGCCTAGCCCAGCAGGCGGCGCGCGATGACCTGTGCCTGAATTTCAGCCGCACCTTCAAAGATGTTCAGGATCCGCGCGTCACACAAAACACGGCTGATCTTGTATTCCAAAGCAAAGCCGTTGCCGCCATGGATTTGCAAGCCATTGTCTGCCGCCGCCCACGCCACGCGGGCACCCAGCAGCTTGGCCATGCCCGCTTCGACATCGCAGCGACGGCCCTCGTCTTTTTCGAATGCCGAGAAATAGGTGAGCTGACGTGACACCATGATCTCCACCGCCATCATCGCCAGCTTGGACGCGACACGGGGGAATTCGATCAGCGATTTGCCAAATTGTTTGCGATCCTGGGCGTACTGCATGGATATATCGAGCGCGGATTGTGCGACGCCAATTGCGCGTGCCGCCGTCTGGATACGGGCGGATTCAAAGGTTTCCATCAGTTGCTTGAAACCCTTGCCCTCTTCTCCGCCCAGCAGGTTCTCGCCCTTTACATGAAATCCGTCAAACGCCAGTTCGTATTCCTTCATGCCACGATAACCCAGCACCTCGATTTCACCGCCGGTCATCCCCTCGGTAGGGAAAGGATTGGCATCATCGCCCGGTGTCTTTTCGGCGAGAAACATCGACAGGCCCTTGTAGTTGGTCGTGTCTGGATCGGTGCGCGCGAGCAGGGTCATCACATGGGTGCGGGCGGCATGTGTGATCCACGTTTTATTACCAGTAATCTTGTAATCATCGCCGTCTTTCACAGCGCGCGTGCGCAAAGCGCCCAGATCAGAGCCGGTGTTAGGCTCTGTAAATACCGCAGTCGGCAGGGTTTCGGCCGAGGCGATCCGGGGAAGCCATTTCTGTTTTTGCTCATCAGTACCGCCTGCAATGATAAGCTCTGCCGCGATTTCAGAACGGGTGCCGAGCGATCCAACGCCAATGTACCCGCGCGAGAGTTCTTCGGACACGACACACATGGATGCTTTGGACAGGCCAAAACCGCCATATTCTTCGGGAATTGTCAGTCCGAATACGCCCATCTCGGCCAATTCCTCGATGATTTCCATCGGGATCAGTTCGTCCTTTAGGTGCCACTCATGGGCGTGCGGCTCGACTTTTTCCACCGCATAACGGCGGAACTGCTCGCGAATCATCTCCAGCTCTTCATCAAGGCCGGTGGTGCCGACAGTGATATTGGCCGAGTGTTCCTGCATTAGCGCAACTAAGCGCACGCGTGCGGCCTGAGTATTGCCTTTTTGGGTCAGGGCCATCACGGCGGGGTTCATCAGGTCGCGTTGATCGTCTGGTGTCAGGCCAAGATCCTGCAAGCGCACGACTTCTCCTTGATTCATCTGGATGCCGCCGTAGATTTGCCAAAGGTATTCACCAAATGCGATCTGGTGCAGCAATTGCTCGGTTTCCCCGAACTTGCCATCTGTTTTCAGACGGTCCGCCCAGCCCTGCATCTGGCGCAAAGCCTGTGCATAGGTGGCCAGCCACGCGAGCCCGTGCGCAGCTGTCTGATGGGTCTCGATCAGTGTGGCAGAAACGCGGTCGCCGTCAGTTACCAGCGCGCGGACAGCCGCAGTGGCCTTTTCCAGTAGCGCCTCAACAGGTGGGACGGCTCCGGCTGTAAGCTTTAAAAGGTCGTCGAGAATAACCGAAGTGTCCATCGTCATGTCCTGACCGTCATGTGCCATCTGTCTGATCCCTTGGTTGTGCTGTGATGCGGCATAGCCTTTTTGCAGGTGCAGCACAACAAAGATGCGCAAGACTGCGGCGTTTTGGTTGAAAGTTGCGCGGCTGTTTTGAGCTGCGCAAGCGGGTGGAGATGTTAGAAGGTGCTATGGATTTGCTTTTCCCCGATTTTACCACAACTGAACTGCTGCTTGCGCTGCTGATCGCTGTTCTTTCCGGTTTCGTCAAAGGCGTGGTCGGTTTTGCGATGCCGCTGATTCTCATCTCAGGCCTGACCTTGTTTATCGCACCGGAACTGGCGCTGGCGGGGCTGATCTTGCCGACTCTGATAACCAATGCGATGCAGGCGCTGCGGCAGGGGCGCCGCGCCGCATGGGACTCTATCCGGCGATTTCGGGTGTTCCTGATTTCAGGCGGCATCACGTTGTTTATTACCGCGCAATTTGTACGTGCAGTGCCAGACGATCTGTTCAACCTGATTCTCGGTATTCCGGTGATATTCTTTTCCCTGCTGCAGCTCTTCGGCATTACCTTCAACCTTGCGGGTCAATCTGCGCGGGTCGAGGCATTTGTGGGGGGATTCGCCGGGGCAATGGGCGGGATCGCAGGCTTCTGGGGGCCGCCGACAGTTGCCTATCTGAGTGCGATTCACACATCCAAAAATGATCAGATGCGGATTCAGGGGGTAATTTACGGTCTGGGCGCAGTGGCGCTTTTGGGCGCGCATGTAGGGTCCGGGGTATTGCGGGCCGAAACATGGCCATTTTCAGCAGCGTTGATCCTGCCTGCAGTGCTGGGAATGTGGCTGGGCGGACGGGTCATTGACCGCATCGACCAGCACACATTTCGCCACGCAACTTTATTGGTATTGCTGGTGGCCGGCCTGAACCTGATCAGACGCGGCCTGTTTTAAGGCAGGGACTGGTTTAGCCCTGACGCGCAACAGTGACGCCGGACACATCTTCGATGAAGGTAACGATACGGGTTTTGACAGTATCATCCTTGATCGCGGCGAGAGCCGTTACAATTGCCATGCCAGGATCTTTTCTGGGTGCCATGTTGGCATTGTCGTGCAGGCCTTCAAAGAAATAGGATGGAGCGACATCAAGAATTTGGGACAATTCAAAGAGGCGGCTTGCCGCAACGCGGTTTGATCCGATCTCGTATTTCTGGATTTGCTGGAATGACAGGTCCAGTTTTCGGGCTACATCAGTCTGGGAAAGCCGACGCAATGTGCGAATCTGTTTAATTTTGCGACCAACATGGACGTCTACGGGATGGGACATACTTGGAAACCTCTGGTTGAACTATGCTCCATTGATCCGAAAAATCCGTTTTCCATTCAATTGCATAGATTTTTTCTTTTTTGGTAAGAAAATCTGCAATCAAGGGTTGATATTTGTGGCGAAGATGGATGATATTTGTATCATAGACGTATGATATATTTACCATCAGATTTATGAACAAGACCGTAACACCCCCTACCGACATCGCCCGGGCTGTGGAAACAGTCCCGCCGGCGTTGCTGTTTGAAATGATCCGATCCTTTGTCGCGATGGCCCGGACATTGAACCTGAGCCATGCTGTCAAAGAACTGAACAGTACCCGCCAAACGGTCAGACGCCACATCACGGCGCTTGAAGAACTGAAAGGTGGTGCTCTTTTTGATGTTCGTGAGAGGCGTTATGCGCTGAGCCCTCTGGGTGAGCGCGTGCTGCCTGAGGCAAAGGAACTGCAGGCTAACGCGACGGCGTGGATCTCCGGGCAAGCGGAAAAAGTCAACGGTCTCCAATATTTGAGCCATCAGAGTGGCGACGGATCCTTTTTTTATCAGCAGCAACATCAGGTGGATCTGGTCTTTTCTTCTACCGGGACGATGTTGCAGGACGTGATCAAGGGCTGGTCGCTTGCAGGGGGGCAACTCGAGCACGAGGCGCTCAAGTCTGTAAGACCATTCTGTAACATTTTCCGGCGTGCCCAAGGCGAACTGGTGTTCACGGAAGTGGGGGAAGACAGTTCTTTTGTCAGCTGGTTCGGATCCGCGCTTGCGCAATCCACTATCGGTCGAACTATGGGCCAGATGCCTGGCGGCGATGTTTTCGAGCATCTGATGAACATGGCATATAGCGAGATTGAGCGCAGCCAAGCGATTCGTCTTGACCACATTCACACCATAATGGCCAAGGAAGGATCGGACGTCCCGGTTCCGATTGCATACGAACGGCTGATGCTTGGTGCCCGTTATCCGGACCAGAGCCCGGCGATTATTTCGGTGGTCAGACGCACGTATGACGTTAAAATTAGGGATGTAACCAGTGCCATGGTGCGCCGGATGCCAGAAGAGGCCCTTATGTGAGCACTAAATTGCCTCACTATTAACCAAAAAATGACGCGGAGATAAAACCTCGCTACACTCAGCCTTGAATGCAACTGCAGGAGGGGCCAATGGCGATTCATGGTTTAAGAGCTGAAGACAAATTTAAAGCGGCCAGTGCCGAGATTCTTGACAGGTTCGGCGTGTCGCTCAGTACGGGCACAGATTTTGAAGAATACCGCGATTATGTGGCGGAGGCACGCCCGGATCACCGGATAGGCGATCCGTTCGACGAAACCAAACATGATATGGCTGCGGGCAAGGCATGTTGGGTGATCGGGAGAGACCATACTGGCGCGGTCATCCACCTTCAGGCACTGCGCTTGCTGCCCACAATGGGGATGCCGCTGGCTGAGTATTTCCGGAAAAGCTTCCATGAGTTCTCACCCTCAGAGCTCGATATCGATTTTGGCCGGTCGCGCTACCGGCCTGGGCCAGGCGCGCGCCGGATCAGGGGGCGGGTAGTCTATTCCGGCGAAACCTGGATTGGTGGCACGCCGGGACAATTCCGGGGCACGGGCATTTCCAGCGTTTTGGGCCGCTTTGCGCTGTTGACAGCCGTGCGCGAATTGTCGGCGGATTATGTGGTTGGGTTCATGGCTCAACCCGTGGCCTACAAGGGATTCTGTCTGCGTATGGGGTTCATGCACGCGGAACCGCTGGCACTGCGCTGGCATATCAAAGGTGTACGCGCCGCGCTTGAGGGTGTCATGGTTTACATGAGTGACGAAGACATCCGTTTCATCCTCGACCTGCCCACCAGTGAATTGGAGGCAATGGCCGCCTGATGCAGAATGGCACGATTTCTTGCAGCAGGATGTAAGGGGCAATGCAGTTCTTATCGCACTTTCGAAAAAACCTGAATCACCTACCGATGGCTGAAATTAAAGATTTCAACGCGTTGAGTGTTAACCTGATGACTCGGAATTTGGAGAAGTGATTTAGGTCCGGTGCGGTTGCATCGGGCCTATGTGCGTCCGAAACAACCGAAACCGGTTCAGCCGATTGCGACCGATTTCACATCTTCATCAATAAACGGCAGATACTGTTCAAAGTTCTCCGAGAACATCGCAACCAGTTTGGCCGCCTGACGGTCATAGCTTTCGGGGTTGTCCCATGTGCGACGCGGATCGAGCAGAATATCCGGCACACCTTCGACCGACACGGGCACGTCAAAACCAAAGTTGGCGTCCTTACGGTATTTTACATCCGCCAGATCACCCTCAAGTGCGGCTGTCAGCAACGCACGGGTCGCTTTGATAGGCATACGCGAACCTGTGCCATAGGCTCCGCCGGTCCAGCCGGTATTGACCAGCCAGCAGGTCGCGCCATGCTGGGCAATCTTATCACGCAACAAGTTGCCGTACACTTCCGGGCGGCGTGGCATGAATGGCGCACCAAAGCAGGTCGAAAAGGTCGGCTCGGGTTCGGTCACGCCGCGTTCGGTGCCCGCGACCTTTGAGGTAAAGCCCGACAGGAAATGATACATCGCCTGCGCTGGCGTCAGCCGCGCGATCGGTGGCAGTACGCCGAAGGCGTCACAGGTCAGCATGATAATATTCTTGGGATGCCCGCCCACAGCTTTTTTCGACGCGTTCGAGATATAGTGCAACGGGTACGCGCAACGCATGTTGGCCGTCAGGGAATCGTCTTCAAAGTCCAGTTCTTTGGTGTCTTCGTCATAGACCATGTTTTCGATGACGGTACCGAATTTGGTGGTGGTGGCGTAAATTTCGGGCTCTGCCTCTGGCGAGAGATTGATCGTCTTGGCGTAACAACCGCCTTCAAAGTTGAAGGTACCATTGTCAGACCAGCCGTGTTCGTCATCGCCGATCAGGGTGCGCTGCGGGTCTGCCGACAGGGTTGTCTTGCCCGTCCCCGACAGGCCAAAGAATACAGCCGTGTCTACCGGATTGCCCGTCGCATGGTTAGCCGAGCAATGCATCGGCATTATCCCTTTTTCAGGGAGCAGGTAGTTCAGCAGGGTAAAGACAGATTTCTTGTTTTCGCCAGCATATTCCGTACCGCCGATCAGGATCATCTTGCGATCAAAGTTCATCGCAATCACGGTTTCAGAGCGGCAATCGTGTTTTTTCGGGTCTGCCTTGAAGCTGGGGCAGTTGATCACGGTGAAATCTGCGATGAAGTCGTCAAGGGCATCCCGGTCGGGACGGCGCAGCATTGTGCGGATGAACAAGCCGTGCCAGGCAAGCTCGGTTACCATTCGGACATTGATCGAATGACGCGGATCAGCGCCACCGACAAGATCCTGAACGAAATAGTCGCCGCCCTGCATATGCGCAATCATGTCATCATAAAGGGCGTCAAACCCTTTGACTGACATTTCAGCGTTGTTGTCCCACCAGATCGAGTCTTTTACGCTGTCGGTTGTGACCACGTGTTTGTCTTTGGGGGAACGTCCGGTGAATTTGCCGGTCGTGACCAGAAACGCGCCGCCATTGCCGAGCGTCCCTTCTTCCCGCTTGAGGGCGGTTTCGATCAGCGCCGGCTCCATCAGGTTGTAGTAGACATTGCCAAGCCCGGTGATCTGTTGATCTTCTAGGCGGAACTGCGGATTTACCCGGCCTGTTGTCATAGCATGTCTCTCCTATAGAAGCGCTTGTATTGCGCTGAATTGTGACCTTAAGCGGGTCTTAGCACGGCGGTTTCACAATTGAACAGGTCGCAAACGCGCAGTTAGCGCCACCATGGCGATCTTTGGCCAAACCACTCGCACTACGGCTTCAACTGGGCGAATCTTATATAAATGCCAGACGGCAAAAGTGCGGCAATTTAGCCATCCCTAACCATATTATGGCGAAAATGAGGCCAGGGTCTGCGCTGATTCGCAGTTAGACATTGATTTGACAGTTATTTTGAGGATGAATGTCCGAAAAATATAAAAACGTTTGAGAGCAGTGTAAGGGAACAGGCAATGAACAGAATTGCATTGGTGGATGACGACAGGAATATCCTGACGTCCGTATCAATGACTCTTGAAGCCGAAGGCTTCGAGGTCGAGACATATAATGACGGGCAAGCGGCGCTCGATGCATTCAACAAGAAACTGCCCGACATGGCTGTGCTGGACATCAAGATGCCCCGCATGGACGGGATGGATCTGCTGCAGCGGCTGCGTCAGAAAACAGCGATGCCGGTCATCTTCCTCACGTCCAAAGATGACGAGATCGACGAAGTTCTAGGCCTGCGAATGGGTGCTGATGATTACGTCAAGAAACCCTTTAGCCAGCGGTTGTTGGTGGAACGGATCCGCGCATTGCTGCGCCGTCAGGATGCAGTTGCCTCGGATGAGGTTGGTGATACCGAAGAAACAAAGGTGATGGAACGCGGTGATCTCCGGATGGACCCGTTGCGCCACGCGGTCAGCTGGAAAGGTAATGATGTTTCCTTGACGGTTACGGAGTTCCTGCTGTTACAGGCGCTGGCGCAGCGCCCCGGTTTCGTCAAGTCGCGCGACCAGTTGATGGACGTCGCCTATGACGACCAAGTTTACGTGGACGACCGTACTATCGACAGCCACATCAAGCGTTTGCGCAAGAAGATGCGCACAGCGGACGATGAGTTTTCGGCGATTGAGACGCTGTATGGTATCGGCTACAGATATAACGAAGAGTGATCTAGGGCCGTGGCGATTGCCGAAAGGAACTTTGTGCGGGATCTGACGCCTGCCACCCGGGACGGTGACGTCGTTCTGGGTGACGATTGGGTCGCCCCGGACAAGGGCGCGCCCGACGAAATGCGCGTGAGCCGGGAGCGGCGTGGGCTCTTTTCCCTGCGCGCCTCGCCTCTGACGCGCAAGATAATTACGTTCAACCTTATCGCTCTCAATGTTCTGGTTGCTGGCATCCTGTACCTCAATTCTTCGCGCGACTCGCTCGCGATCCAGCGCGCAGCATCGTTGGTGTCGTCTGCTGTTCTCATCGCCGACGTAATCGAAGTGCAGTTGCCCGAGGGCGTGCCGGTTAACCTGGCCGCCGCTGACGGGGTGGATGTGGCGCGAACACTGAACGAGCTTGATCTGCGCAGCGGGATGGAGGTGTTCGTCTACGACCTGTCAGAAACACTGATCGCGCGGACAGAGGGCTCAGGGGCACCCGAAGGCGGCGCACAAGCCACTGGTGGTGCTGACAGAACCTTGCTGACAGATGGGCTGAATTGGTTATGGACCAAACTATCTTCGCCGTTTGGCGGCGGGTCTGACATGGTTGGCAAGATTGAGCCTATCGAAGAGCGTCTCAAGACTCTGATCGCCAGTAGCAGCAAAGACGGTACGCAGATCGAAAATAGTGTCGATGCCAATGGCGGTACGCTTTATACCGTCACGACACCAATTATTCAGGACGGTCAGGCGATCGGAATGGTAGCGATTGCATCGGCCGCAGGCGAGATAGACCAACTTGTGCGAAGCGAACGCGAACGCGTGTTGCAGATGTTCGTGATTGCCACATTGGTGTCTATCGGATTGAGCCTCGTACTTGCTTCGACAATTGCAAACCCGCTCGCAGACCTGTCAGCCGCCGCAGAATTGGGCCGCGACAAGGACGCGCGCAAGATGAACCCGGGGCGCATTCGTATCCCTGACCTGACCGCCCGCCCGGATGAGATAGGACGGTTGTCTGGCGCGTTGCGCGGTATGGTTTCAGCCCTCTACAACCGCATTGACGGGAACGAACAATTTGCCGCCGATGTCGCGCACGAGATCAAGAACCCGCTCGCGTCATTGCGGTCTGCCGTAGGCACCCTGCGAATGATCAAGCGCGAGGATCAGCGCGAAAAGCTCTTGGATGTGATTGATCATGACGTGCGCCGTCTTGACCGTCTTGTCAGCGATATTTCCAACGCTTCCCGCCTTGATTCTGAACTGGTCAAGGAAGAAGAAGAGCCCTTTGATCTGCTCAACATGTTGGGCAACTTGGGCCAGTATCTGGGCGAAGATGCCAAGAGCAAAGGCATTGATTTCATCACAGACCTGCCGTCGTCTCCAATCATAGTGCACGGGCTCGAAGCGCGCCTTGCACAGGTCTTTGTCAACCTGATCACAAATGCGATTTCGTTCTGCGAAGACGGCGATGCCATTCGCGTCTGGGCCCGCAAGAAAGAGAACCGCGTTCTTGTGGTGGTGGAAGACACCGGTCCGGGCATCCCCGATCAGGCAGTGACGAAGATTTTCAAGCGGTTTTATTCCCAGCGTCCGGACGAGCATTTCGGCAATAACTCCGGCTTGGGTTTGGCGATCTCCAAGCAGATTGTAGAGGCACATGGCGGGGTGATCTGGGCAGAGAACATCCGCCCCACCGAGGCGGATATCACTTCCGAACCTCTGGGTGCGCGATTTGTTGTCGGCCTCCCAACCTGAACAGTGATGTACGCGCCCTTCATTTCATGTCTATGAACGGCGAAATCATTCACGCAAGTACGGTCGCGATCGATGGGCAGGGTGTCTTGATCATCGGCCCGTCGGGTGCGGGGAAATCCGCATTGGCACTCCAGCTGATTGCCTTTGGCGCCGGACTGGTCGCTGATGATCGCACGCATATTACCCGTCAAGATGATGTCCTGTTGGCTGAAGTTCCCGAGGCAATCCGTGGCCTGATAGAGGCGCGTGGCGTCGGGTTGATCAGGCTGCCGCCCGCAGACCCCGTTCCGCTGGTACTGGTGGTCGATATGGGCACGGTCGAGGAAAAGCGACTGCCCGAGTCACATACCTGTGTGCTGCAAGGTGTCACGCTGCCTTGCCTTCACAAGGTGGAGGCCCCACATTTTGCCTGTGCAATATGGCTTTCCCTGAAAGGCGGATTTGAAACCTGACATGACAACAGATGTGCCCGCACTGACGCCCGCAAGATCGGGCCCGCGCAGATTGGTTCTGGTCACCGGCCCTTCGGGTGCGGGACGGTCTTCTGCGTTGAATGTGTTGGAAGATGCGGGATTCGAGGCAATAGACAACCTGCCACTGCGTCTGCTGCCGGCACTTTTGGACAGCCAGCAGAACGAACAATCGGTCGCACTTGGGATTGATGCACGTAATCGTGATTTTTCCACCAATGCAGTGCTTGACCTGATGGTACAATTGTCAGCGCGGCCCGGTCTGTCGGTCGAATTGCTGTTTCTCGATTGTTCGGATGATGTCCTTTTGCGCCGTTTTTCAGAGACCCGCCGCCGCCATCCACTTGCCCCCATAGACCGCCCTGCAGATGGGATCGCCCGCGAAAAACAACTGTTGGGGCCAATTCGGACACGCGCTGATGTGCTGATTGACACAACCCATCTGAACATCCACCAGATGCGCGAGGAGGTGGAGCAGTGGTTTGCGCCCGGAGGCCAACACCATCTGGCCGTTTCCGTGCAGTCATTTTCCTACAAGCGTGGTCTGCCGCGCAGTGTGGACATTGTGCATGACTGCCGGTTTCTGCGGAATCCCTATTGGGACCCAAGCCTGCGCGCAATGAATGGAACGGACGCGCAGGTGGCCGAGTATGTCGCGCAGGATGCCCGGTACGAGCCATTTGCCCAAAAAGTGCTTGAGCTAAGCGAGCTTTTGCTGCCCGCCTTCCGCGATGAGGGAAAATCGCACATCTCTATCGCCTTCGGGTGTACCGGAGGGCAACACCGTTCAGTGACGTTGGCGCAAGCACACGCTTTGCGTCTTGCGGATGCGGGCTGGCAGGTGTCAATTAGGCACCGTGAGCTGGACCGCCAGCAACCAACCGGGGCCTGAGTTTTGATCGGAATTGTTATCGTTGCACATGGAGGACTGGCGCAGGAATACCTGTCGGCCATGCGCCATGTGATTGGTGATCAACTGGGCGTGAAGGCGATCTCCATCGGGCCAGATCATAACCGTGACGATAAGCAGCGCGAAATATGTGCCGCAGCAGATGAAGTCGATCAGGGTGCCGGTGTGGTAATCGTTACAGATCTTTTCGGTGGTTCACCCTCCAACCTCAGCCTGCAGGCCTGCCAACCCGAAAACCGCCGGATCATTTATGGCGCAAATCTGCCGATGTTGTTGAAACTGGCGAAATCGCGCCAGATGGCCGTGCCTGATGCAGTGCGCGCTGCACTTGAGGCGGGCAAGAAATATATCGACAGTCATAATGTCAGTGCTGATTAAAGGTCCGAATTCATGTCCGAAATTTCCCTTAAGATCGTCAATGAAAAGGGTCTGCACGCGCGCGCTTCAGCAAAACTGGTTGAAGTTGTGGAGGCATTTGACGCCCGCGCCGAGGTCAGCAAAGATGGCATGAACGCGTCGGGTGACAGTATCATGGGTCTTTTGATGTTGGCAGCCGCGCGCGGAAGCACTATTGACGTCAAAACCTCCGGACCGGACGCGGATGCGCTGGCCGACGCACTGACAGCCCTTGTGGCGGACAAATTCGGTGAAGGATTCTGAAGCCTGGCTCTACGCCCAATCAAAGGTAATTTTCTCTGATGGACGATGCACGGACATATGCGCCAAAGAAAGCGACGCCAACGAATGGTGGTTCGGTTAACTTTACCAAGTATGATCGACGCTCTCTTTCCTACGCCTCCACCTTCGAAGACCCGATCAAGAGCCGTATCATTAGCATTATCGAATTGTTCACCGGCAAGCTCACGATCTTGCGGATGATACGGAAGTTCGAAAAGCGCGGCGCGCCCACCGGGCAGGCGTTCTGGCGTGCTGCCCTTGATACCATGGGCATTGACTTGACCACTCCGCAGGAACAGTTGGATCGCATCCCGAAAAAAGGCCCGGTAGTCATCGTCGCAAACCACCCCCATGGTATGGTTGACGGAATGATTTTTGCGGATCTGATCGGCCGTGTCCGCCCGGATTATCGCATCCTTACCAGATCCTTGCTGACCTCCATTGACGAGGTCGCAGGCAGTTACATGATACCTGTTCCGTTTCCCCATGACCCCGATGCACAGCGTAAAGGCGTCGAAATGCGCGCCAAAGCAATGGACCATCTCAAGAACGGCGGTGTTGTGGCGCTGTTCCCATCCGGCGTCGTCGCGTCTTCTGAAACGTGGTGGGGGCCAGCGGTGGAGGCCGAGTGGAATGTTTTCACCGCCAAGCTGATCCGCCGGTCAGGCGCAACAGTTGTACCGATGAAGTTTCCGGGCCAGAATTCGCGCGCCTACCAGTTCGCCAACAAGATCAGCCCGATGCTGCGCCAAGGCTTGCTGCTGCATGAAATCGTTCATGCTTGCAACAAGCCGCAGGGGCCCATCGTTGGCTATCCGGTAAAGCAGGAAGACGTCGAAAAACATGCTGAGGATCCACGCGGCTTCATGGCATGGCTGCGCGCGCGTACACTCGCGTTGAAGGGCTGACTTCTACTTTTTAGGCTGAAAATACCTTGGGGTTTGGGAGACGGAGCCCAAGCTTTTCTAGCGTGTCGGTACGGGCGTATCACCGCGGTAATCATAAAACCCGCGCTGGGTCTTCCGGCCCAACCATCCAGCCTCGACGTACTTTGTCAGCAACGGGCAGGGACGGTACTTGGTATCCGCCAGCCCGTCATGCAGCACGTTCATAATAGCAAGACAGGTATCCAGCCCGATGAAATCCGCCAGCTCCAGCGGCCCCATAGGATGGTTCGCTCCCAGTTTCATCGAGCTGTCGATAGACTGCACGTTCCCGACACCTTCATAGAGCGTGTAAACCGCCTCGTTGATCATCGGCATCAGAATGCGGTTTACGATAAAGGCGGGAAAATCTTCGGCACTGGCGGCGGTCTTGCCCAGACGATCCACGACAGCCTTGCAGGCTTCAAAGGTTTCCTTGTCCGTGGCAATCCCGCGGATCAGTTCCACCAGTTGCATTACCGGTACGGGATTCATGAAATGAAACCCCATGAATTTTTCCGGCCGGTCCGTCCGGCTGGCCAATCGCGTGATGGAAATTGACGACGTGTTCGAGGTGAGGATGGTTGTGGGTTTCAAATGCGGGAGCAGATCCTCGAATATGGCCAGTTTGACAGTTTCCCGTTCGGTGGCGGCTTCAATAATCAGATCACTTTGACCCAAATCGGTCAGTTTTTGTGTGGTCGCGATGCGCGCAAGGGCGCCTTTTTGATCTGCCGCACTGATCTTGTCGCGGCTGACCTGGCGGTCCATGTTGCCGGTTATGGTGGCCATTGCCGCTTCCAAAGCGTCTGCGCTGACATCAGTCATCTGCACGTCATATCCAGCCAGCGCCAAAACATGGGCAATCCCGTTGCCCATTTGGCCTGCGCCCACGATCCCGATTGTCTGGATGTCCATTGCCCACTCTCCTTGATGCTGTGAAACAATAGGTCGCATGGGGAGGGGGTCGCAAGAGGCAGGAGTAGCTTGGGGCGCCTTTGTGGAAAACTTGTCCAAAATCCTTGCGTTAAGCGAATCGCAGGACACGAGCCCTCATTCTGCACTTGGGTGAAATTGAGAGGTGGGTGTAATGACCTATGATGTGCTGGGGCCGGGTGCCCTTGACTATTTGCCGTGCCGCTATGGTACGTCCAAGCTGTTGTTCCGGGGGCCCAAACGCCCGTTGGACAAACCGTATGTAGCGTTTTTGGGTGGTACGGAAACCTATGGAAAATTCATCGCCAATCCGTTTGCGGAACTGGTGGAAAAAGAGATCGGCGTGCCTTGCGTCAATTTGGGTTATCTCAATGCCGGAATAGACGTTTTTGTGCATGATCCCTTTATTACAAGCGCCGCAGGGAGGGCAGATGTGACTGTGGTACAGATCGTGGGGGCGCAGAACCTGACCAACAGGTTTTACTCCGTGCATCCACGGCGCAATGATCGATTTGTCTCGGCATCACCGCTGCTTAAGACAATTTTTGCACAGGTTGATTTTGCTGATTTCCACTTCAACAAGCACATGCTCAGCCATTTGCAGATGGTCTCGCCCGAGCGGTTCGAGACAGTGATTGATGAGCTGCAACAGGCATGGATTGCGCGGATGCGTCTTATGCTGGGGCAGATCAGCGGCAAGATTGTTTTGCTTTGGCTGTCCGGCCAGACTCCGGATCAGGCGATTTCTGTCGGGCAGGATGGTTTGTCAGGGCTGGGGGCTGATCCGCTGTTTGTGACGCGCAAGATGATGGGCAGGATCGCACCGCTGGTTACAGAAGTGGTTGAGGTTGTCGCAACGCGGCGTGCGCTTTGTGCTGGAACCCAAGGGATGGTTTACAGCCAGATGGAAGAACCCGCAGCAGAAGAGATGCTGGGCCCACTTGCGCATGAAGAAGCAGCAATGGCACTGGCTCCGATCATCAAAAGGCTTTGCTGACAAGAAAAAGGCCCGCTGATGCAGCGGGCCTTTCCGTGGTCTGATAAGGCGTAAGAAGTTCAGAGTTTCTCGATCAGCTCTGGCACAGCGGTAAACAGGTCCGCTACCAGACCGAAATCCGCGACCTGGAAGATCGGTGCTTCTTCGTCTTTGTTGATCGCGACGATGATCTTGCTGTCCTTCATGCCTGCGAGGTGCTGGATCGCGCCGGAAATGCCGACCGCAACATAGAGGTTGGGTGCGACAACTTTACCGGTCTGGCCAACCTGCCAGTCGTTGGGGGCATACCCCGAATCCACCGCCGCACGGGAGGCGCCGACAGCAGCGCCCAGTTTGTCGGCCAGTTTTTCGATCAGGGCAAAGTCGTCTTCGGAGCCAACACCGCGGCCACCGGACACAACAACACCGGCTGATGTCAGTTCAGGGCGATCAGAGGCGGCAACCTTGTCTTCGACCCATGACGACAGGCCGGGATCGGCAACAGCGCCAATGGTTTCCACGGACGCAGAACCGCCTTCCCCAGCCGCATCGAATGTCGATGTACGGAAGGTGATGACTTTTTTCGCGTCACTGGATTTGACAGTCTGAACCGCGTTGCCCGCATAGATTGGCCGCTCGAACGTATTGCCATCCACCACGCCTGACGCGTCAGAGATGATCATCACGTCCAGCAACGCCGCCACACGGGGCATTACGTTTTTCGCATCCGTCGTGGCAGGTGCCACGATGTGTTCGTAATCGCCCGAGAGCGAGACGATCAGAGCGGCAGTGGCTTCCGCCAGACGGTGACCAAGGGAGACATCTTCGGCAACCAGCACCTTGGACACGCCGTCAATCTTGGAAGCCGCTTCGCCGGCAGCAGCAGCAGAGCCGCCACAGGCAAGTACAGTCACTTCGCCCAACTGCTTGGCCGCGGTCACAGCTTTTGCTGTGGCGTCCATCGACAATTCGCCATCGGTTACTTCGGCAAGGAGTAGAACAGCCATTACACAGCCCCCGCTTCTTTGAGTTTCGCGACCAGTTCATCAACCGAGCCGACCTTGATCCCTGCAGCGCGCGCTGCGGGCTCAACCGTTTTGACGATCTCCAGACGGTTGGTGACATCCACGCCATAATCGGCAGGTGTCTTTTCATCCAAAGGCTTTTTCTTGGCCTTCATGATATTGGGCAGTGACGCATAACGCGGCTCGTTCAGGCGCAGATCGACGGTGACAACGGTGGGCATGGTGACCTCGATGGTCTGCAAACCGCCGTCCACTTCGCGTGTGACCTTGGCCTTGTCGCCCGAAATTTCAACTTCGGACGCGAACGTTGCCTGTGACCAACCCATCAGAGCGGCCAGCATCTGGCCCGTTGCGTTCATGTCGTTGTCGATTGCCTGTTTGCCGCACAGCACGAGGCCCGGCTGCTCTTCGTCCACGATCCCCTTGAGAATCTTGGCAACGGCCAGCGGTTCGATGTCGTGATGAACGTCTTCGGAAGCGATCACCAGAATGGCCCGGTCCGCCCCCATCGCCAGCGCCGTGCGCAGGGTTTCCTGCGCCTGTTTGACGCCCACGGAAACAGCGATGATCTCATCGGCCTGACCCGCTTCTTTCAAACGGATTGCCTGTTCGACCGAAATCTCGTCAAACGGGTTCATTGACATTTTCACGTTGGCAAGATCGACACCTGAACCGTCCGCTTTCACGCGCACCTTCACGTTATAGTCGATCACGCGTTTCACAGGCACCAATACCTTCATGAGCGTTCTCTCTCTTTTTTCAAAACTGAACGCCGAACCAACGGCGTATCGAAACTCTGTGGTGTGATATATCGTTAAGGGGCATCGATACAGGGCAAAATCGTCAATTTCTTGCGCCAAGTCGTCACATTCGACTTCCGGCGGCGCCAAGGGGCGACGGGCCCAGCCACCGGGAGGAGTTGGATATGCAAAAAGTAGCGGGATTTGGCGGATTTTTCTTTCGCGCAGATGATCCGGTCGCTTTGGCCAATTGGTATCGCGATCACCTCGGCGTTGATCCGGTGCCGCAAGACGCGAACGGGGCCCCGTGGATGGCGGCAGGAGGGCCAACCGTATTTGCCCCGTTTCCTGCGGACACCGGCTATTTCACCACGAACAAGACGTTCATGGTGAATTTTCGTGTCGCTGATCTTGATCTGATGCTGGCGCAGCTTGCGAAGGCGGGAGTTGAAACGAAGCGACTTGATGACATGCCGGGTATCGGCAAGTTTGCGCATTTGAACGACCCAGAAGGGAATGCGATTGAACTTTGGCAGCCTGAAGCCGTTTAGCGGTTCGCGCCCGGCACCCACAACACATCATCTTTTCCAGCATTGTTCGCCATGCGCGCCGCAACAAAAAACCAGTCACTGAGGCGGTTGAGATATGTCACCGCAACGGTATTCAGGTCTGTATTTTCGCTGGCCAGCACTGCAAGCCGTTCAGCGCGGCGTGCGACGGTACGGCAGACGTGCAGATGCGCCGCCAATGCTGCGCCACCCGGCAAAATAAAGCTGCGCAACGGCTCAAGATCAGCGTTCATCACATCTATTTCAGCCTCAAGCCGGTCGATCTGGGGCTGTATCATGCGCAGTGGCGGGTATTCTGCGTCCGCGTCTTTTTCCATTTCAGGGCGGCAGAGGTCTGCGCCCAGATCAAATAGATCGTTCTGGATACGCGCCAGCGCCGCGTCTGTTTCGCCGGTAGCCTCAAGGCGGGCAACACCCACAAAGCAGTTCAATTCGTCCGACGTGCCATAAGCCTCGACCCGCGCATCATGCTTTGACACGCGCGTGCCGTTGCCCAGCGCCGTCGTACCTTTGTCACCCGTGCGGGTGTAGATTTTGTTCAGCACTACCATGCAGTTTATCCTCTGATGAACCAGACATAGATCACGATCAGCACCACCGCGATGAATTGTGCAATGATGCGCCAACGCATGATCTTGTTGGCGTTTCGTTTGTTGAACGCGCCACCGCTGGCAAAGCCGCCAAGGCCGAGCATCAAAATAATCACTACCGCCACAACGGCGATTACAATGACAATGAAAAACGGATCAGACATTTAACTTCCTTTGCTTACCCTGTGATGTAGCGGTCATTTGGTACAGCGCAAGCCGCAATCAGCGTGCAAACACCCAGTCTAGCGCGCGTGTTGGCAGAAGCCGCCGCAGAAAACCGGCAATATACGTTGGTGTCGTGACATAATATCGTGGACGGGGCCGCTGGTTTTCAACTGCGTGGATCAGCTTTTCCACAACCGCTTCGGGAGGGAATTCGAACTTGTCCTTGCCGCGATCAGTATAAAGGCGGGCTTTTAGCTGCGTTTCATATTGGGCGGCACGGGGGGATGACGCGGTATCGATCCAGCGTTCAAACTGAGCGATTGAATTGATCCTGAACCTGGTCGTGATCGGCCCCGGTTCGATCAGCGCAATGTGGATATCGGTATCGCGCATTTCGATCCTGAGCGTATCAGTTAGTCCCTCAAGGGCGAATTTCGTCGCGTTATAGGCCCCTCGCCATGGCATTGTGATTAACCCCAGCACCGAAGAACACTGCACGATCCGGCCATGGCCCTGTGCCCGCATCACTGGCACAACAGCCCGTGTAAGAGTGTGCCAACCAAAGAAGTTGGCCTCAAATGCGGCGCGCAGGGCGTCTGTCGGCAAGTCTTCGACCGCGCCGGGAATGGCATAGGCACCATTATTGAAAAGCGCGTCCAGCGTACCACCGGTTGCCGTCAGAACCTCGGCCAATGCCGCGCGAATGGTTTCCTCGTCCGCGTAGTCGAGGCGGGGTGCTTCAAAACCCTCCGCTTTCAGCCGGTCACAATCTTCTGCTTTGCGACAGGATGCAAAGACCCGCCACCCTCGTGCGCGCAGGCCATGGGCCGCAGCATAGCCGATCCCGCTGGAGCAACCGGTGATCAGAATGGATTTGTCGGGCATCAAAAAAAGGCCTCCGTGGACGGGAGGCCTTACATCGCGGTTCATTTAGGGTTTTGCAAGTCAGCCTGAGGTCAACAGGAAATCCGCCATCCATCCTTCCGAACCACCGTCAACGGGGCGCATCAATACCCAGCCATCACCGTTGTCCTCAAGGATCTCGACAGAGTCGCCGCGCGCAAGGCGCGAGACGACGCTAAAGTCCGTACCGGGACCGCCCCGCACGTTCACACGGTTGCCCGAAACGATACGGATGTCGCTGATGGCAGGTGTGTTTGTGGTGGTAGAGGTGCCGTTGTCGTTCGGGGCAATCAGGCTCGGAATGATCGCAGGCGTATCCGCAGAAGAAGTGATTGTGTCCGTATTCACGGCAACACCTGATTCTGGGTCGATATTGGCTTTGGTCAACGCAGCGGTTTGTGCTTGTTCAGCCGCGGCTGCCGCGCCTTTAACGCTGGTCAGGTTCAGCGAAACGCGGGTAACGCTGCCGGAAAGGGGCGGATCGGTATCAACTACATCGGTGGTGGCATCCGCCGTTACAACTTCGGCCGTGTCTTTCACGGGTGTCACGGTAACGACAGGCGCGGGATTGAGACGCGCCATGCGGGCAGATTGGGATTCAAAATCACTGCCGCCGCTCATTTCGTAAAATGCCCAGCCCAGAAATCCAAACGTCAGCAGGATAAACCGCGTCATCAAACCACCCTCAATTCAAACACTTTGGAACCCGTTGCGGAATTCCCTTGGGCACTTCAATATCAAATTCTTAGGGAACTTGGCAGGGAAAACTGAACCAAAGTTCCCCTCATAGTACGGACACCGCATCGCAGGATGCGAAAATCCAGTGCGGGGGCATTGTCGTGCTTGCCGCTCCGCGCCCCCTTGGCTACACAGCGAACATGTCAGATCTGACCGATCCCCCTAATCCGGACCCAAGAGATGTGTCCGAACCGCTGCGCCGCGCGTTGGGTGAGCGGTATCTGACCTATGCCTTGTCGACGATTATGCACCGTGCGCTACCCGATGCCCGTGACGGGTTGAAACCTGTGCACCGCCGCATCCTCTATGCAATGCGCGAACTCCGGCTCGCGTCCAACGGCGGGTTTCGTAAGTCGGCCAAGATTTCCGGCGATGTGATGGGCAACTATCACCCGCATGGGGATGCTGCGATCTATGATGCGATGGCGCGTCTGGCGCAGGATTTCAACGTGCGTTATCCGTTGGTGGACGGGCAGGGGAACTTTGGCAATATTGACGGCGATAACCCCGCCGCCAGCCGCTATACCGAAGCGCGCATGACTGCCGTCGCAGAGGCAATGCTTGATGGCCTCACCGAAAATGCTGTTGATTTTCGTGACAATTATGACGGCACGCTGACCGAACCCGTTGTGTTGCCAGCGCAGTTTCCCAATCTGCTGGCCAATGGCTCCAGCGGGATCGCAGTGGGGATGGCAACCAACATTCCGCCGCACAATATTGCCGAATTGTGTGATGCCTGTATCCACCTGATCAAAACCCCTGATGCGCGTGACGATACGCTGCTCAAATACGTACCCGGACCTGATTTTCCCACAGGCGGCGTGATCGTTGAACCAGCTGAAAATATTGCGACAGCCTACCGCACCGGCAAAGGCGGTTTCCGCCTGCGGTGTCGTTGGGAAGTTGAGGACCTGGGCCGGGGCCAGTGGCAGATCGTCATCACCGAAATCCCCTATCAGGTGCAAAAATCCAAGCTGATCGAAAAGATCGCCGAGACAATCCAGACCAAGAAAATCCCGATCCTCGCGGACGTACGTGACGAGAGCGCCGAAGACGTGCGCATGGTGCTTGAGCCGCGTTCCAAGAACGTGGACCCCGAGGTGCTGATGGGGATGATGTATCGCCACTCCGATCTGGAAGTGCGTTTTTCGCTGAACATGAACGTCCTGATCGACGGGGTTACGCCCAAGGTGTGTTCGATGAAAGAGGTGCTGCGCGCCTTTGTTGACCATCGCCGCGAAGTGTTGCAGCGCCGTTCTGTACACCGCATGGAAAAGATAGATCACCGCCTTGAGGTGCTGGAAGGCTTTATCGTTGCCTTCCTCAACCTCGATCGGGTGATCGATATTATCCGCTATGATGACGATCCTAAACCGGCGCTGATGCGTGAGGATTGGGGCAAGACCCATGTGCGCGCGATGGACGAAAAAGACTATGTTTCGCCGCCCCCCGGTGACGGCGAATTAAGCGACGTACAGGTTGATGCGATCCTGAACATGCGCCTGCGGTCGCTGCGACGGCTCGAAGAACTCGAACTGATGCGCGAACAATCAGCGCTGATGGAAGAACGCGCTGGCCTTGAGGATTTGCTGGAAAGCGACGATCTGCAATGGGACCACATCGTCGGGCAATTACGCGAGACCAAAAAGCAGTTCGGCAAAGATTACGAGGGCGGGGCACGCCGTTCCACCTTTGCCGAGGCGGGCGAGATCGAGGATGTCCCGATCGAAGCCATGATCGACCGGGAACCGATTACCGTTGTCTGCTCCCAGATGGGTTGGATCAGGGCCATGACCGGTCACATTGATCTGGCCCGCGAGTTGAAGTTCAAGGACGGAGATGGCCCGCAATACATCTTTCACGCCGAAACCACTGACCGTTTGCTGGCGTTCGGATCCAACGGACGATTTTATACCATTTCCGCTGCCAATCTGCCCGGCGGACGCGGCATGGGCGAACCTTTGCGCCTGATTGTCGATCTGCCGAACGAGTCGGCGATTGTAGATCTGTTCATTCATCAGCCCGGCCGCAAACTGCTGGTCGCCTCGAATGCGGGGGACGGGTTCGTTGTCGGCGAAGATGATGTGGTCGCCCAGACCCGCAGTGGCAAACAAGTGCTGAACGTCAGGGGCGAGGTCAAAGCACTTGTGTGCAAACCGGTGTCCGGCGACATGGTCGCGACTGTAGGCGAAAACCGGAAAGTGCTGGTATTCGGCCTTGATGAATTGCCTGAAATGGGGCGCGGCAAGGGTGTGCGGCTGCAAAAGTACAAGGATGGCGGCATGTCTGACGCCACCACCTTTGAGCGTGCGACAGGCCTCAGCTGGCTTGACCCTGCGGGACGGACCCGCACCGAAGTGGAGTTGACCGAATGGTCGGGCAAGCGGGCTTCGGCCGGCCGGATGGCGCCGCGCGGGTTCCCGCGTGACAACAAATTCACCTGACAGGCATAGCGCCCATGTCCGTAAGCAGTATTCCACTGAGCTCGAAATCTGCCCCGCCGAGTGTACCTGAGGGGCCGTGGGATCGAATTGCGAAAACCCCGCAGGCGATCAAGGTCGATTTTGTCGGAAAACGCGGCGCGCTTTTTCTGCTTGCGCTGAGGACCGGCTTTTTCACCATCCTGACACTTGGATTTTACCGGTTCTGGATGAAGACGCGGATGCGCCGCTGGTACTGGTCCGCGATCCGCCCCGGCGGGCATCCATTGGAATATGTCGGCGACCCGTTTGAAAAGCTGCTGGGGTTTTTCATCGCTGTGGTGATCCTGACCTTTTATATCGGCATCGTGAACCTGCTGCTGATGTTCGTGAGCTTCTCAGTCTTCAATTCTTCCGGACTGGGGTATCTTGCGAGCTTTGCAGGCGTGATCCCGATCTGGTTTTACGCAAACTACCGTGCGCGTCGCTACGTATTGGCGCGAACGCGCTGGCGCGGCGTGCGGTTTGGATTGGAAAAAGGCGCGTGGGGTTATGCGGGTCGGGCGTTGTTTTATTGGTTCCTGACGATTATTTCAGCGGGTATCTTATGGCCACGCATGACCTTCCTGCTTGAAAAATACCGTACCGACCGGACCTATTTCGGGTCCGCCAGGCTGACACAGGGCGGGCGTTGGCCGATGCTCTATCGCGCAGCGGTGCCGTTCATCCTTGCCATGGCTGCAACTGCGGTGCTGGTTGGCTGGCTGTTATGGCTTGATCCGCTGCTGCCGGAAAACCCCACTGCATTCGATGCCGCATTCTTAAATATGATCGAAGTTCTACAGGGCCGTGGTGACTGGGCCAGATGGGAATCGCCCGAAAGGCTTTGGCTGGTTCCTCTGTGTTTGGCCGGAATGCTGTATGGAGCGATCCATTACCGTTGGGTCGCCAAACGTATCATGGCCAATCGCAAGCACACGGATGGCGTGGCCTTTGCCTCCGCACTCAAGGGGCCGAGGGTGACGATGATATATGTGCTGGGGATGTTTATTTCCTATCTGGTTCTGGTGTCGGGCATCGTTCTGGTGGTCATGTTGACGATCGCTTCCCTTGGCTATGATGCACTCGTCGGTTCGGAGTCGTTCCTGACGGATCTGCCGGGATGGTTGGCATTTGGTATCATCGGTGTGCTTTATCTAAGCGTTTTCCTGATGTGGGGCGTGTTGCATAACACTTTTGTCACCTTCCCGCTGATGCGCCATATGGCGCTGACCACCACCTTGCCCAAGTCCATCGGGCTTGCCGCAATCAGCCAGCGCGCACGCGATGAAATCGCCGAGGCCGAAGGCTTTGCCGAAGCCCTTGATCTGGGGGCGGCGATATGAGTGGTCCGATGCCTGCCCCCGCGCAATATTTCGACGGTGACGTTCCCGTACCAAGGGACGTTGAGTTGCAGATCACAGCTGATTTTCTGATACTTACCATGCCTGATGGCAATCAGTTGCGCTGGCCGCTCGGTGAAATCCGCCTCGTGCTGGACAGAGCTGTGCGACGCGATAGTGTGTTGCGCTGGGTAGGTGATCCATTGGCGCGCCTATCCTTGACGGATGCAGCGCTGCTGCGCCAGATGCCGCATTTGTACCAGAGCGCACCGCCCAAAGGGCGCGCCAGATTGGCGGCATGGGCCGTTGCAGCGGTGGCGGCAGTTGCTTTGCAGATCGGCATTCTGGTGCCGCTGCTGGCAGATAGTCTTGCCGGATATATCCCGCCTGCAGGCGAACGCGCGCTGGGTGAGGCGACGTATGGGCAAATCCGCAAAGCACTGGATGAGACCGGGTTGAACAACCCCGTCGCAGTTTGCGAGAACCGTGCCGGACAGGCGGCTTTGGGCAGGTTGGTCGAGAAGCTTATTGGTGAGCGTGATTTGCGCCAACAGGTGACCGTATCGGTGCTGGATCATGACATGGTGAACGCTTTTGCATTGCCCGGTGGGTTTGTCGTCCTGTTTCGCGGGTTGATTGAGGCAGCTAACGAACCCGACGAAGTCGCCGCCGTGCTGGGCCACGAGATAGGCCATGTGATCAGCCGCGATCCGACCCGTCACGCCCTGCGCTCTGCCGGGTCCATCGGTGTTCTGGGGTTATTGTTTGGTGATTTTGCGGGCGGTGCAGCAGTGCTGTTTCTGACCGAGCGGCTGATTTCAGCGCGCTACAGTCAGGGTGCAGAAGCGGGTGCGGATGTGTTTGCCCACCGCATGCTGGCGGATGCAGGGATCACCCCCGCAGCATTGGGTGCAATGTTTGAAAACATGCGTCGCAAACATGGGGACAGTGACGGCGTGGCATCACATTTCCTGAGCCATCCGCAATTGGGTGAGAGGATCAAGGCGGCACAGGAAGCGGTTGATCCTACTGGTGATTATGCACCCTCCCTGTCCGCGCAGGACTGGGACGCGCTGCAAGGAATTTGCGGCTAATATTGGGTCTCTGATTTCCTAAAGGATGCCGGCCCCTTTAGATCAAAGAAATCGCCTGTCTCTAGACTGGCTCTGCAGTCATCCACACACCGCCTTCGGGGCGTAATGTCAGGATCATTACCGGTTCAGGTTCCTTGCCCGGAACGGGCGTGAATTTGAACCGCGACAACATCGTAGCCAGAATAATCACCGCCTCTTGCAGGGCAAAGCTGGCGCCAATGCAGATGCGCGGCCCGTCGCCAAAAGGCAGATAGGCATAGCGGTCAATCGCCTTGCGGTCCTTGAACCGCTCGGGCCGAAATGCGTCCGGATCATCCCACAGCAGTGCGTTGCGCCCCAGCGCATAGATCGGGATCATCACCGTATCGCCCGGCAGCACCTCGCGCCCACCCAGCGTATCTTTCTTTTGTGCAGTCCGCGAAATGATCCCTGCAGCGGGATACATGCGCAGGGCCTCGTCAATAATCATGCGAATGAACGGCAGTTTTTCGACGTCTTCACCCGTACAGGCACGACCCTGCAATACTGACTGCGCCTCGGCGCGGGCGCGGTCCTGCACGTCTTGGTCAAAGCCGATCAGGTACATAGACCATGCCAGTGTCAGCGCCGTGGTTTCATGCCCCGCGACAATAAAGGTCAACAGATTGTCGCGCAGTTCAGCCGTCGACATCTTGCGTTTGGTTTGCGGGTCAATCCCTTCAAGCAGTAGGTCAAGCAGGTCAGGCACGCCCTCATGGCCGCGTTTGCTGCGTGCCTCGATTGCGCCATCTGCCATTGCTTTCATTTCTTTCAGCGCTTTGCCGGACATAAGCCGCCCGGGGCGCGGCACCCAATCGGGAAATCCGAGGATGTCGAAAAGGCTGATTTTCCCGGCCTCGGCGATGTAATCATCAATGGCCCCGTGCACCTTGTCGCGGTCAAACGTATCACCGCCAGAAAACGTCACATCTCCGATAACGTCAAAAGTGGTAGTGACCATTTCATCCAGCATATTGACCGCGCGTGGCCCTGCATCCGTCACGCGCTGCGCCGCACGTTCGGCGGCGGCTGTCATGATCGGAGCCAGGTTCATCACATTGCGGTGTGAAAACACCGGCGCTGCAGCGCGCCGTTGCCAGCGCCAATGCGCACCTTCGGCAATAAACATCGATTCCCCGATGGCGGGTTTCAGCAGGTTCTTGGTGACCAGCGACTTGGGATAATCCTCCAGCTTGTCCAGCAGGATTTCGCGAATCGCGACGGGGTCCATCACCATGTGCCAGCGTTTGCCCGTCTTACCGGACACCATAGGTTGCTTGGTGGCGATGTCGGGAATGATGCTCAACACGTTCTTGCGCGCCATCTGCAGGCTTTTGAAAATGCCCCATGGTTCGGTGACCAGCGGGACACGCACAGGATGGCGGACGTGGGACGTGTTATGGGCCTGATCCAGCATATGCCTGCTCCTTGCCTTGGCGGCGTTGTGGTTAAGATAGGGGTGTTGCCTGCCGCTGCCAACGCGTCAAATGATTGCACCCTATAATGGCTTGCGGTATCGCTGTCGGACCGTTCTTTTCAAAGGTGCCCTATGACCCGTTTTGTCGCTGCTTTAATGACTGTTTTGATGCTTTCCGCCTGCAACGGGGCCTCTGATCTGGGCAAACCTGCGGTTCCTTTGGGGGATTTCAATCTGCAGCATAATATCGCGGTGGCCCCCAAGGTGCAAAAAGGTCCGCTGAGCCGTGAGGTCAGCAAGGAAGTGCTTGTGAAGGCACTGACGGATGCCACCGCCGAGCGTTTTGACCGTTATAACGGCAGCCGCAACTATCATTTCGGGATGAGCGTCGAGGGCTATGTGCTTGCACAGCCCGGTATCCCGCTTGTCTTTGCACCCAAGTCTGTCCTGATCATCAATCTGACTGTCTGGGATGATGCAAAGAACCTCAAGCTGACGCCAAAGCCGCATCAGATCACCGTTCTGGAATCGTTTGATCAAGGGCCTGTTGTCGGGTCGGGCTATACCAAGTCTGCGGAAGAGCAGCTCAAGAACCTCAGCCAGAACGCGGCAAAGGCGATTGAAAACTATCTGGTCAAACAGAATAAGGCCGAAGGGTGGTTCAACGGCACAAGCGCGCCTTCGGCAGTTGCCGTGGTAACAGAATAAGTTGCATCGCGCGGGTGTTGAGGTCCAAAGCCGCTTGATATTGCTGCAAAGGTTCCTTACATCGCCCGCCAGATAGGGTACGGGTCTCAAGCTGAGGCCCCTCAGAATAAAGGGCGTCCCCATGGGCAAGGCAAAGTTTGAACGCAATAAACCGCACGTTAACATTGGCACGATTGGCCACGTTGACCACGGCAAGACGACGCTGACGGCGGCGATCACCAAGTATTTTGGTGACTTCCAGGC